>DATFQI010000274.1:0-15756 GCA_035264365.1 Solirubrobacteraceae bacterium | reverse complement strand
CCAGCCGCAGATGGCCGTCGAGCAGGACGGCCATCAGGTCGGCGGCCGACATCGACGAGGTCGGGTGCCCCGACCCCGCCGCCGCCGAGCAGCGGACGGAGTCGACGCGCAGCTGCTGGCCGAGCTCGCGGCGGAAATCGCTTCCCTTGCCGGCCATCACGCGGCCACCAGCTGGTCGCGCTTGGACTCGATGTCGGCGAACAGCTCCTTGAAGGAGTCGGCGAACTTCTTCACGCCCTCCTTCTCGAGCGTCTCCACGACGTCGTCGTAGTCGATCCCGGCCGCCTCGAGGTCCGCGAGCACCTTGCGGGCGCCCTCGACGTCCTCCCCCAGGCTGGCGCGGATCTCGCCGTGGTCGAGCACGGCCTCGACGGTCGCGCGCGGCATCGTGTTGACGGTGTCGGGCCCGACGAGCTCCTCGACGTAGATCACGTCGCGGTAGTCGGGGTTCTTGGTCGAGGTCGACGCCCACAGGCAGCGCTGCTTGGTGGCGCCCTTGGCCTCGAGCGCCTCCCACTGCTCGCCCGCGAAGACCTCCTTGTAGGTCTGGTAGGCGAGCACCGCGTTCGCGATCGCCAGCTTGCCCTTGAGCTCGTCGTGGCCGTCGAGCGCGTCGAGGCGCTTGTCGGCCTCCGTGTCGACGCGCGAGACGAAGAACGAGGCGACGGAGGCGACCCTGGACGGGTCGCCGCCCGAGTCGACCAGGCGCTGGAGGCCGCGGATGTAGGCCTCGGCGACCTCGCGGTGGCGCTCGAGCGAGAAGATCAGGGTCACGTTGACGGGGATGCCGGCCGCGATCGTCTCCTCGATGGCGGGCAGGCCCTCCTTGGTGGCGGGGATCTTGATGAACACGTTGGGCCTGTCGATCAGCGCGTGGAGGCGCTTGGCCTCCTCGTGGGTGCCGTCGGTGTCGTGCGCGAGGTTCGGGTCGACCTCGAGCGAGACGTAGCCGTCCTTGCCCTCGCCCTCGTCGTGGACGGGGCGCAGCAGGTCGCACGCGGCCTTGATGTCGTCGGCGGCGAGGGCGATGAAGATCTCCTTGGGCTCGGACTCGCCGCCCGAAACGATCTCGCGGATCTGGTCGTCATACGCGTCGCCCTCGGCGATCGCGCCCTGGAAGATCGTGGGGTTCGAGGTCACGCCCACGATGCCCTGCTCGACCAGGCCGGCCAGGTCGCCGTCCTGGACGAAGGGGCGCGACAGGTAGTCGATCCAAACGCTCTGGCCGTGATCGGCCAGCTCCTGGAGCGGGGTCTTGGCCATGCGGGCTCCTTCGGGGGGAGGGAAAAAAGTTCTCGCAGGGTTGTACTACCGACCAGGTCGGCGTGCCATGCGGCGATCTGAGGAGTGGGTCAGCGGCCGCGTGCGGCGAGCTCGCGCAGCCAGGCCGAGACGGCCTGCTGGTTGCTCAGCGCCTCGCGGCGCCGGGCGGCGCGCGCCTGGCTGGCGCTGATCGTGTTGGGCTCGGCCATGCGGCCCGCCCGCGAGAACGCGGGACGGCTCGGCGAGGGTGGAGGCGCGCCCGTACGGGCGGCCTGCCGCTGCGCGTCAGAGGCAAGCGCCATCGCGCCAGAAGGTACTCGATGGCACCGGGGTTTGTCTACACCCAACCGGCAGATCGGTGACTGCTGTGTGCTCCTATCCGTCCTATCCGGCCAAGCAGGAAAGGGGAACGATGGCGTATTCCAGGAAGAACAGAAGCCACACCCGCAGGTAGAAGCGCGTGAACGCGGCGCGGTCGGATGGGTCGGCGCTGCGGGCCGCGGCCCAGAGCGCCGCGAGTGCGGCCAGGTGGCCGGCAGCCAGCAGCACCGGGTCGGCGCCGTCGACGAGCAGCGGGCCGAGCAGCGCCATCCCGAGGTAGGCGAGCGTGAGGATCGCCAGGCCGGCGCGCAGCACGGCGCGGCCGCCGTGGCGCACGGTGAACGTGAGGATCGTGTACGCGCGGTCGCCCTCGGCGTCGGGGACGTCCTTGAGGATCGCGATCGCGAGGCTGAACGGGAGCACGAACGCGGTCAGCGCCCATACGCCCGGCGGGATCGTCGCGCCCTGCGTCCCGAGCGCGGCCGTGAAGTGGGCGGCGACGCCGAGGTTGACGATCGCCGAGCGGACGCCCGACACGCACAGCGAGGCCGCGAGCGCGAACCGCTTCAGCCGCAAGGGCGGTACCGAGTATGCGGTTCCGACCGCCAGCGCCGCGAGCACGGCCGCCAGCTCGAGCGTGCCCTGCGTGAGCGCGAGCACGACCGGCAGCAGACCGGCCGCGGCGACGATCAGCCACGCGCGCTCGAGGCTCAGGTCGCCGGCCGCGATCGGCAGGAACGGCTTGTTGACGCGGTCGATCTCGACGTCGGTGATCTGGTTGATCCCGACGATGTAGACGTTCACCGACAGGCCGGCCACGAGCGTCCAGAAGAGATGGAACGCGGCCTTGCCGGCGTCGGCGCCGCCGCCGATCGCGTCGATCGAGATCGCGAACAGGCCGACGACGCTGACCGCCGTGCCGATCACCGTGTGCGGCCGCGAGAAGCGCCACAGCACGGTCGCCGCGCGGGCGGGTGCGGCGACGGCGCCCGCGACCGCCATCAGCGCCGCGCCAGCCGGGCGCGCAGCGCGAGCGCGGCGCCGATCGGCACGAACGCGAGCCCGGCCGCGGAGCCGAGCACGAACCGCACCGCGAACCGCGCCCGGCCCGCGAGCGTCAGCGGAGCGTCCCGCGCTTCAGGTGGGGTCAGATCTTGCAATCCAGCAAACCGGTTTCCGGAATGCTGGATTGCAAGATCTGACCCCGGGTGGGTGCCGGTGATCGCGAGGGCGTAGGTGGAGCGGCCGCGGTACCACTCCGGTGCCAGAGCTTGCACGCGCACGTCCGTGAAGCCCGCCCGCTCGAACCACGCGCGGTAGTCGGCCTCCGGCGGGAACAGCATCCAGGTGCTCGCCAGGCGCCTGAGGATCGGGTTGGCCGGCTCCACGGGACCGATCACCGTGGCGGTGCCGCCCTCGCGCAGCACGCGCCGGGCCTCGGCGATGCCGCGCTGCGGGTCGGGCCAGTACTCGATGCTGCCGGCGGACACGTAGCGGTCGAAGCTCCCGTCCTCGAACGGCAGCCGCTCCGCGTCGCCCAGCAGCTTGCGGCAGGCGGCCAGCGCGGGCTTGCGACGGGCGCGCGCGAGCTGGTGCGGGCTCTGGTCGAGCATCGTCACACGCGCGGGGTCGACCCGTTCGACGATCCCCTCCGTGGTGAAGCCGGTACCCGCGCCGGCGTCGAGGACTTCGACCCCCGGCGCGTCCAGGCCTGCCGCGTCGAGCGCCTGCGCGCGCATCTCGGTCGTCCAGAACAGCGGGTTGACCCAGCGGTCGTAGCCGAGCGAGAGGAAGCGGTAGAACCAGAACGCCTCCCGCTTGTGCTGGATGAGGCCCATGCGCCAGGCGACGATACCCCTGCGCCGTGAGCCGGGTAGCGTCGAACCGCATGGCAGCAGAGCGGCTCGACGCCTGGTTGGGGAAGCCCGCCGTGCGCACCGACCACCGGCGCACGGCGGCCGCGCCCGCGGAGGCGCTGTGGCAGCGGGCGAACGAGGTCCGGCTCGACGAGACCCGCACGCTCGGCCGGCTCGTGCGCTGGCGGATCCCCGGCCTGCAGCCGTCGATCACCTACCACGAGCTGTTCCGCTCGTATCCGTTCTGCGTGCTCGAGGAGGACGAGCGCCTGCTGATCACCGGGCTCTGCGGCCGCATCTGGACGCTGGCGCGCGACTACCCGCGGCTCGGCTCCGCCGACGATTTCGCCGCGTGGGACGAGCCGGGGACCGTGCGGGTCGCGTTCGCGCACGCGGTGGTCGCGGACGGCGACGGGCGCTCGGCGATCGTCTCCGAGGCGCGCGTGGAGCCGGTCGACGCTCGTGCGGCGCTGCGACTGCGCGCGCTGTGGACGGTGATCGGGGGCTTCGAGCGGCTGGTGGGCGCGGAGCCTTTGGCGCTGGCCGCGCGGCGGGCTGAAACTGCGGCTGGGTAGGGGTGCGGGGGGCGCCGGCCTCGCCGGTTTCCCTCGCGAGCGGTGGATAAGTCGGGCTGAGGCCGAGTTATCCACCGCTCGGTGTGCCGTGTTCGAGGCCGGCGAGGATGGACTCGGCTCGCAGGACGGTGCGGCGGCCTCGGCGGAGGGTGACGCGGAGGCGGCCGGCGAGGTGGTGCTCGGAGCGCAGGACGGCGCGGCGCTCGGCCGGGACGGGCACGGGGAGGATGTGCGGCGGGTTGATGGCGTCGCCCTCGAGCAGCGCGGTCCAGCGTGGGGTGCGGGCCCGCAGGCGCCACTCGCCGCCGCCCGCGCTCGCGGTCACGAGCGCGCCCGGCGGCGCGAAGCGCACGAGCTCGGCGCCCGCGCGCACGACGACCGCGCTCGCGGCCAGCGGCACGCCGAGCCGCCCGCCCGCGAAGGCCGCCATCGCGCCCTCGCCGAGCGCGGCCTGACCCCACCACCACTCGCCGGGGAACGTGCCGCCCCAGTTCTTCTCGACGTAGCCGTCCCAGCCGTCGAGCGTCACGGTCTCGCCGTCGAGCACGGCCTCGCCGCGCACGCGCGCGCCGAGCACCGCGGGGTGCCAGTACTGCGGCAGCCCGGGGGCGACCTGGGCCATGCCGAGCCCGCCGAGCGCCCGCCGCGGCCACTCGACGCGGCCTTCGAGCACCGCCTCCAGGCGCGCGTCGGCGCCGAGGTCGACCGCGATCCGGCGCTCGGACCCGCGCAGCACCGGCGCGCCCCCGGCCTCCCAGGCGGCGGCCCCGAGCGCGTCCGGCTCGGCTGCCGCCGCGGGCGCGTTCGCCCAGCGCACGAAGCCGCCAGGGTGGGCCGCCAACGCCACGACGGCCCAGTGGCCGGGCGGGGAGCCGCCCGCGCCCGGGGCGCCGGGGGCGCCGGGGGCGCGGGCGGCGCCGGCCGCGCCCGGCGCGCGGCAGACGCCGCAGAGCGCGATCACGCAGCGCCCCGACGCGGGGTCGCTCAGCCGCCAGTAGTAGCCCTCCATCGCGACGCCGTGAGCGCGCCGCGGATCGCCGAAGGGCGGGTCGGCCCCGGTCCGGCGGTAGAGGTCGCGCAGTCGGCTCAGCCTGAATCCACCGATCCCCGCGGCGCCTCGCCGCCGTGGCCGTTCGCCAGAGCCGATTGACCGCGATCCAAGTGATCCACCACGAGGAACCGCGGTCAATCGACTCTGGCTCGGCCCACGACGCCGAGTCGCTCACGGGTCATCGGTGGATCCAGGCTCAGCGGCCGATTATCGCGTGCGTGAGGGGGATGCCGAAGCGCTCCTCGGCTCCGGCGAGCCCGTCGTCCTCGCGATAGTCGCGGTCGCTTTCGGGGTGGGAGAAGACGACGATGCGGTCGGCCTTGAAGGTGGCCAGCGCGTCCTGGATCGCCTGCGCGGGCTCGCCCTCGCCGGTGTCGCCGGCGGCGTCGACGCCCTCCTCCTCGAGCCGCTCGACGGTCTCCTCCTGGGCGGCCTCGGCCTCGGCGATCGCGTCGTCGGAGTCGGAGACCCAGAACGCGACCTTGGAGCGGTTGCCGGCAGGGGAGACGACGAGCACCTCGGCGCCCTCGACCTCGTCGCCGAGGGTCGTGCGGAGGGCGTTCGCGTCGACGGGCTCGGGGGTCACGACCAGCAGCTTCATGCGGGTTGCTCTTCCCCCGGCCCAGGCTGGTCAAACGGCGTAGAGCGCAGCACGACGACCGCCACGTCGTCGCGCAGGCGGCCGTGCTGGACCTCGAGCGCCTTGCTCTCGACGGCGGCCGCGATCGCGCCCGCCTCGTGGCCGGCGCAGGCGAGCAGCAGCTCGGCGAGCCGCTCCGGGGCGAGCGCGGCGTCGGCCGGGCTGGCCTCCACGACCCCGTCGGTGTAGAGCACGAGCGCGTCGCCTGAGCCGAGCAGCACGCGCTGCTCGGAAATCACCGGCTCGCGGACGATGCCGAGCAGCGTGCCGGGCTCCCCGGCCTGCTCGACCGCGCCGCCGGCGCGCACGATCAGCGGCAGCGGATGGCCGCCGGTCGCGAGCACGACCTCGCAGCCGTCAGGGCGCGGCGTGACCGACGCGAACAGGACCGTGCAGAAGCGGTAGTCGAGCCCTTGGCGCAGCAGCGCCTCGTTGAGCTCGGCGAGCACCTGCGACGGCCGCGCGCTGTGCAGCACGGAGGCGCGCAGCGTGTAGCGGGCGAGCGCGGTGATCGCGGCCGCCTCGGCGCCCTTGCCGCAGACGTCGCCGATCACCAGCGCCCACTCGCCGCCGCCGGTCGCGAAGCAGTCGTAGAAGTCGCCGCCCAGCTCGATGTCGTCGCCCGCGGCGCGGTAGCGGGCGGCGAGCTGCGCGCCCGGGATGCGTGGCAGGTCGGGCGGGAGCAGCGACCGCTGCAGGGTGCGCGCGACCGCGCTGCGCTCCGCATAGAGGCGGGCGTTGTCGAGAGCGAGCGCCGCGCGGCGGCCGAGGTCCTCGAGCAGCGCCAGCGCGTCCTCGCGGCGCGTCGGGTCGAGCGCGTCGAAGCCTGCGGCGAGCGCGCCGAGCACGCGCCCGCGGGCGCGCAGCGGCACTACGACGAGCTCGTCGCCGGCATGCGTGCGGCCCGTCCGCATCACCTCCGCGACGGGGTCCCCGGTGCGACCGTCGGGACCTGCGCCGGCCGGGATCTCGCGCCCTTGCTCGCGCGCGACGGCCACGCGCCGCCGCACCGGCCCCGGATAGGTCCCCAGAACGACGACGCACGTGTCGGCGAGGTCGCGCACGCACAGCTCGGCGATGCTGCGCAGGGTGCGCTCCTCGTCGAGCGACTGGTCGAACAGAGCGCTCGCCTCGGCGAGCAGCGAGAAGCGCGCCAGCAGCCGCTCGCGCTCGGCCTCGGCGCGCTTGCGCGCGGTGACGTCGCGCACGACGACGACGAGCTGCCGCTGCGGGGGCGGGCCCGCGATCTCCAGCGGCACGCCGGCGAGCTCGAGCGTCGAGCGGCCGCCGTCGCGGCGCCGGACGCTGACCGTATACGTGGTGTCGACGAGGTCGCGCTCGATCCGCAGGCGCGCGCGCTGCGCCGCCTCCTCGCGCTCGGCGGGCTCGACGAGCTCGTAGAGCGACTCCAGCGCGGCGAGCTCGGGGAACGTGTAGCCGCTGATCTGCTCGAACGCGTGGTTGGCGTAGACGCAGCGGCCGTCCTCGAGCACGACCATGCCCTCGCCGACCTCCGAGAGCGCCTCCAGGAGCGTCTCGTAGCGGTCGGTCTGCGTGCGGACGGCGCGCTCGGCCGCGCGCCGGTCGGTGACCTCGTAGACGACGGCGCCGACGCCGAGCATCTGGCCACCGACCGCGGCACGCACCGGCCACAGCGACGCGACCCACTCGCGCTTGACGCCGGGGTGCGCCGGCGTCTCGCCCGCGAGCTCCATTCCGGTCGAGGGCTGCCCGGTCTCCGCCACGCGCAGCACCTCGCGGCCGGCGTCCGGGACGCCGGGGAGCACCTCGGCGAGGGTGAGGCCGATGTGCTCCTCGGGCGGGCGGCCGTTGATCTCCGCGAGGTGGTCGTTGACGCGCACGTAGCGGCCGTCGAGATCGTGGAAGGCGAGCCCGACCGGGGCGCGGCCGAAGATCACGTCGAGCAGGGCGAGCGTCTCCTCCGCCTGGCGGCTCGCGGCGCGGGCCTCGGCGGTGCGCTGCTGGAGCCGTCCGCCCAGCAGGGCGAGCACGACCGCGAGCACCGACACGACCGCCACGGTCGCCAGCCGGACGCTGTTCTGGCCGTCGAGCGGGCCCGCGAGCAGCAGCTCCAGCAGCGAGACGGCGGTCGCGAGCGCGGCGACGGCCGCGGTCGCGCGCGGGTTGCCGCCGACGGCCGCGATCAGCGGACCGACCGCCGACAGCGTGACGAGCGCGACGTCGGCCGTCGTCAGCCGGTCGAGCAGGAAGACGGCAACGATCGCCGCCACGCCCGCGGCGACCCAGCGACGGTTGTCGGGCGCGGCGGCCACCGCGACATCATCGCGGGCCGCGCGGGATCGTGGGCCGCGCGCTCAGCCCGTGAAGGTCTCGTACAGCAGGAAGACGTTGAGCGAGATGATCAGCGCCGCGACCACCGACGCCAGGGCGGTCGTGGCCGGGCGGTTCACGAGCGCGCCCATCACCTCGCGCCGGCGCGTGAGCAGGATCATCGGCACCAGCGCGAACGGGATGCCGAAGGACAGTACGACCTGGGAGATGACCAGCGTCGAGGACGGGTCCAGCCCGAGCGCGAGCACCACCAGGGCGGGCGCCATCGTGATCGCGCGCCGCAGGAACAGGTTGATGCGGCGGTCGATGAAGCCCTGCATCACGACCTGGCCGGCGAACGTGCCGACGCTCGAGCTCGAGAGGCCGGACGCCAGCAGCGCGACCGCGAACGCGAGCGCGGCGCCGCCGCCGATCAGCGTCTCGATCCCCGCGTGGGCGCCCTCGATCGTGTCCACGGCGGTGCGCCCGGAGTCGTGGAAGAGCTCGGCGGCGACGATCAGCATCGTCATGTTGATCACGCCCGCGATGCCCATCGCGAACAGCACGTCGACGCGCTGGAAGCGCAGCAGCTCGCGCTTCTCGGCGGCGCCCTCCGTCGGGATGCGCGCGCTGGTGAGCGCCGAGTGCAGGTAGACGACGTGCGGCATCACCGTCGCGCCGAGGATGCCGACGGCGAGCAGGACGCTGTCGGTGCCGTCGAAGCCCGGGATCAGCCCGGCGGCGAAGGCCTCCGTGTCGACGCCCGTGAACGAGAGGTCGTAGAGGAAGCCGAGGCACACGATGCCGAGGAACGCGGCGATCGCCAGCTCGAAGCGGCGGTAGCCCTTCGCCTGCAGGCCGAGGATCGCGAACGCGACGACGGCCGTGATCAGGCCCGCGGCGAACGGCGGCACGCCGAACAGCAGGTTGAGCGCGATCGCGGCGCCGACGAACTCGGCGAGGTCGGTGGCGATCGCGATCGCCTCCGCCTGCACCCACAGGCCCCAGGTGACCGGGCGCGGGAAGCGGTCGCGGCAGAGCTCGGGCAGATTGCGGCCGGTCGCGATGCCGGTCTTGGCCGAGAGGTACTGCACGAGCATCGCCATCAGGTTCGCGGCGACGATCACCCAGACGAGCAGGTAGCCGTAGCTCGCGCCACCGGCGATGTTGGTCGCGAAGTTGCCGGGGTCGATGTAGGCGACGGCCGCGACGAACGCCGGGCCCAGGAGGGCGACGCGGCCGCGCACGCGCCCGCGGGCGCGCACCCGCCGCAGCGCGCTGAGCTCGGGCTCGGCGTGGCCGGGCAGCCGCGGGGCGGCCTCGAGCGCGGGGGGCGGGTTCACGGCCGCAGCTCCACGCTGATCGCGCGCGCCAGCTCGCCGCCGAGCACGTGCACGGCGTCGCCGAAGCGCACGAACAGCGGGCCGTCGAACGGCTGGCGCTCGAGCACCTCGAAGCGCGCGCCCGGCGCGATCCCGCGCTCGGCCAGGTATCGCAGCATCTCCGGCTCGGCGTCCGAGACGCGCGCGAGCACGCCGGACGCGCCGGCCTCCAGCGAGGCCATGCAGCTGCACGGGCGGTCCTCGAGCTCGAGCTCGGGGGAGGGGATCGGGTCGCCGTGGGGATCGTGGGTCGGGTGGCCGAGCTGGGTGTCGATCAGCGCCTCGAGCTGGTCGGAGAGCACGTGCTCGAGCACCTCCGCCTCCTCGTGCACGCGATCCCACGGCACGCCCAGCGACTCGGCGAGGTAGGTCTCGAGCAGCCGGTGGTGGCGCAGGACGCGCAGCGCGACGCGGCGGCCCTCGGCGGTCAGCTCGACCCCGTGGTAGCGGCGGTGCGCCACGAGTCCCAGCTCGTCGAGGCGGCGCAGCATGCCCGACGCCGAAGCCGGGGTGACCCCGAGCCGCTCCGCCACCGCGGTCGTGCTCACGGGGCCTCCCGCCTCGCCCTGCAGCCCGAAGATCGCCTTGGCATAATCCTCGATCGCGACGGACAACTCTGGTGCTCGCTGTGCCACGAAACAGATTATGGCACGCCTAAATCAGCAATCGGCTCCCCGTGGACGGATGTCCGGCACCATCCGCTCAATCGCTGGCGGTATGCAGTGTGTTACCGCCTCGCCAAGTCATCGACCCTAGGGAGGGTCCTCATCCGGGGGCGACCCGGACGACGTGACGATCGTCGGCTCGCACCTCGACTCCGTCACCGAGGGGCCGGGCATCAACGACAACGACTCGGGCTCGGCGTTCAACCTCGAGCTGGCGCTCGCGATGGCCAAGAAGAACATCAAGCCGGAGAACCGCGTGCGCTTCGCCTGGTGGGGCGCCGAGGAGTCCGGCCTGGTGGGCGCGCCCCGCTACGTCGCCGCCCTGTCGGATGAGGAGTTCGAGAAGATCGCCGCGAACCTCAACTTCGACATGCTGGCGTCGCCCAACCACGCGAACTTCGTCTACGACGGCGACTTCTCGCACACGCCCCCGCCGGCCACCGCGCCGAACGTGAACCCGGGCGCGGCGTTCATCGAGCGGACGTTCGTGAACTACTTCGACTCCGCCGGCGTTCCCACGGAGCCGACGGCGTTCGACGGCCGCAGCGACTACAAGCCCTTCCAGGACAACGGCGTCGCCGCCGGCGGCCTGTTCTCGGGCGCGGAGGTCGCGAAGACGGCGGCGCAGGCCGCCAAGTGGGGCGGCCAGGTCGGCGTCGCCTTCGACCCGTGCTACCACCAGGCCTGCGACGACATCGACAACCTCGACATGGAGGGGGCCGAGGACCTCGGCGACGGCGGCGCGCACGTCACGGCGGTGCTGGCCGAGGACCGCAACCTGCGCGAGACGCTCGCGGGCGGCCTGACCGCCAGGTCGGCCAAGAAGGCCAAGGCTCTCAAGCGCATGTCCAAGGCGCGCAAGGCGAGGCTCGCCGAGTACCGCGGGAAGAAGCTCGTCCGCTAGGCGCGGGCACACCCTATCCGTAGTTCCGAGGGGCGGCCGCACGGCCGCCCCTCGTACGTCCGGGCTCGCCGAGCCGGTACCGTCGCCGCGATGCGGCGCGTCCTGATGGGCCTGCAGTTCTTCCCGCGCGGCGGCTCGGCGCACGTGGCGCGCAACCTCGCGCGCAATCTGCCGGCGGCCGGCTGGGAGCCGCGGCTCGTGTCGGGCTCGCTGTCGCTGCCGGGGCGGCCCGGTGACGCCGGCGAGTTCTACGCCGGGCTCGACGTGCGCCCGGTCGACATGACCGCGGCGGCGGCAGCGGACGATCCGATGCTCGCCGAGGTGCCGTTCCATCCCTCCTACGAGGACCGGCCCGGCGCCCCCGATCGCGTGTTCGCGGCGCTCCCCGACGAGGTCTTCGAGCACCACGTCCACGCGTGGGCGCGCGCGCTCGCGGGCGCGGGGGCGCAGGAGATGGACGTGCTCCACCTGCACCACCTCACGCCGTTGCACGCCGCCGCCGAGCGCGTGGCGCCGGACGTGCCGGTGGTCGGGCACCTGCACGGCACCGAGCTGCTGATGCTCGAGGCGATCGAGGACGACCCGGCACGCTGGCCGTACGGGCCGGCCTGGGCAGGGCGGCTGCGCGGCTGGGCCGCGCGCTGCGAGCGGCTGATCGTGCTCTCGGACAGCCAGGTCGCGCGCGCCGGGCGGCTGCTGGGCGTCGACCCGGGGCGCTGCGTCCGAGTCGCCAACGGCTTCGACCCGGACACCTTCCGGCCCCGCCACGTCGACCACCGCGCCCACTGGCGGCGCGCGCTGGTCGACGAGCCGCGCGGCTGGGCGCCGGGCGAGGAGGCGGGCTCGGTCCGCTACGCGCAGGCCGACCTGATCGCGTTCGGCGACGACCGCGGCGAGACGCCGGTGCTGCTCTACGTCGGGCGCTACACCGAGGTAAAGCGGCTGCCGCTGCTGATCGAGGCCTACGCGGCCGCGGCGCCGCGCTTCGCCCGGCGCACGCCGCTGGTGCTGGTCGGCGGCTTCCCGGGCGAGTGGGAGGGCGAGCACCCGCTGGAGGCGGTCCGCCGCACCGGCGCGCGCGACGTCTTCCTGGCCGGCTGGCACGACCACGCCGAGCTGCCGGACTTCCTCGCCGCGTCGGACGTCGTCGTGCTCCCGTCGGTGCGCGAGCAGTTCGGGCAGGTGCTGGTCGAGGGCGGCGCCTGCGGGCTGCCGTCGGTCGCGGTCGACGCGCACGGCCCGGCCGAGATCGTCCACGACGGCGAGACCGGTTGGCTGGTGCCGGGCGACGACCGCGGCGCGCTCGCCGCCGCGCTGGCGGAGGCGGTCAACGACCCGGACGAGCGCCGCCGTCGCGGCGCGGCCGCCTCGGAGGACGCGCGCGCGAAGTACTCCTGGCCGGCGCTCGCGGAGCGCGTGGCCGGCGTCTACGAGGCCGCGCTCAGTCGGCGAGCTGCCTGAACGCCTGCGCGTCCGCGGGCGAGACTCCCAGCGCCCGCATCCGCTCGGCCGCCGCGCGGATCCGGCGCTCCATTCCGGGTGTGAGGATGTGGTCGAGCCGGTCGCTCAGCGCCCGCGCGTCGCGCGCGGGCCCGCGTGGGTAACCGGCCTTCGCGTATGCCCGGTAGGCGGCGCATGCGTCCGGCTCCTCCGCCGGGAGGGCCGCGAGCTCCTTGCCGAGGCGCCGCAGCGCGGCGCGGCCGGAGATCAGCGCCGGCTCGGCCGTCTGCGCCTGCGCGAGCTCGCTGCGCAGCCGCAGCACGTGCGGCTTCAGGTCGTCGAGCAGATCGCGCAGGACGAGCCCGTCGACGTATGCGCGCCCATCGTCCTCGCGCCGCGCGGGCGGGTCCCGCTGCAGCGCCCGGCAGCTCTCGAGCCACGAGGGGTCCTCGTCGATCACGCTCGCCGCGGCGATCAGCCGCATGGCCGCGTCGGCGAACGCCTGTGCGGCGGCGCGCTCGTCCGGGGACGGGGTCTGCGCGGAGGCCGTCGCAGGCAGCGCGAGCGCGAGCAGCAGCAATGGGTAAGCGATCTTCACCGTTCTCACATCGGCAACTCAAGTGCACTCCGTGATGCGCTGTCAACCTCGCGTCTCCGCTGTGACAAACGGTCCGTACGCAAGAACGTTGCGTCAGGAGGAGCGGGCAATGCACTGAACGCTGCAAACGGCGCAACGTTCCTTCGCGAGGCGTCATAACGCCGCCTTTGCCGCTGCTACCTTTCCGCTTCCGCCTCAGTGCCCGTCCGGGCCATCACTCGGGAGCACGCCATGTCACGCATGCCGAGGCCGACCAAGCCGGTTGGCCTTTACGACCCAAGCTACGAGCACGACGCCTGCGGCGTCGCCTTCGTCGCGCGGCTCGACGGCAAGCCGACGCACGAGACGGTCCGGCGCGCGGTCGTGGCGCTGGAGAACCTCGAGCATCGCGGGGCGGCCGGTGCAGATCCGAACACGGGTGACGGTGCGGGGATCCTGCTCCAGATGCCCGACGCGTTCATGCGCGCCGTGCTCGACGAGGACCTCCCGCCGCCGGGCGCCTACGGCGTCTGCGTGTGCTTCCTGCCGCACGACGCCGAGCGGCGCGCCGAGCTCGAGCAGCTGCTCGAGCGCGCGGTGACCGACGAGGGCCAGCGGGTGGTGGCCTGGCGGGACGTCGCCGTCGACAAGGACTACGTCGGCATCACGGCCAACTACTTCGCGCCGTACGTCAAGCAGCTCGTCGTGGCCGCCTCGGACGAGCTGGCGGCAGACCAGGACGCCTTCGAGCGCAAGCTCTACGTGATCCGGCGCGTGGCGGAGATCGCCGCCGGGCCGGACCTCGTGATCCCCAGCTTCAGCTCGCGCACGATCGTCTACAAGGGGATGCTCACGTCCCCGCAGCTGCTCGGCTACTACCCCGACCTGCAGGACGAGCGCTTCGCCTCCGCGCTGGGCCTCGTCCATTCGCGCTTCTCGACGAACACGTTCCCGAGCTGGGAGCTCGCCCATCCCTACCGGATGATCGCCCACAACGGCGAGATCAACACGCTGCGCGGCAACGTCAACTGGATGCGCGCCCGCGAGTCGCAGCTCGCCTCGGAGCTGTTCGGCGAGGACCTCCAGAAGGTGCTGCCGATCGTGCGCCCCGGCGGCTCGGACTCCGCGACGTTCGACAACGTCCCCGAGCTGCTCGTCCTCGCCGGCCGCTCGCTGCCGCACGCGGTGATGATGATGATCCCCGAGGCCTACGACGGCCGGGACGATCTCCCCGAGCACCTGCGCGGCTTCTACGCCTTCCACTCCTGCCTGATGGAGCCGTGGGACGGGCCCGCCGCCGTCGCGTTCACCGACGGCCGCGTGATCGGCGCGACGCTGGACCGCAACGGCCTGCGCCCCGGCCGCTGGCTGGAGACCAAGGACGGCTGGGTCGTCCTGGGCTCCGAGACCGGCGTGATGGACGAACCCGCGGAGAACATCCTGCGCAAGGGCCGGCTGCAGCCCGGCAAGCTGTTCCTCGTCGACCTCGAGTCCGGGCAGATCGTGGCCGACGAGGACGTCAAGCGCGAGGTCGCGACCGCCCAGCCTTACGGCGCCTGGTTCGAGGACGGCATCGTGCACCTCGGCGACCTGCCGGAGCGCGAGCCGGCGTACGAGCCGGCGCCGGTGCGCGAGCGCCAGCTCGCGTTCGGCTACTCGCAGGAGGACCTGCGGGTGCTGCTGGCGCCGACCGCCGCCAGGGGCGAGGAGCCGATCGGCTCGATGGGCAACGACCAGGCGCTGGCCGTGCTCTCCGACCGCCAGCCGCCACTGTTCAACTACTTCAAGCAGCTGTTCGCGCAGGTCACCAATCCGCCGATCGACTCGATTCGCGAGGCGATCGTGATGAGCGTCGGCACCGGGGTCGGCTCCGAGCGCAACCTGCTCGACGAGACGCCCGAGCACGCGCACCAGCTCGCGATGAAGACGCCGATCCTGCGCAACGCCGAGCTCGAGAGGCTGCGCCAGGTCGACTCGAGCGTCTTCACCGCGCGCACGCTGGACATCACCTGGCCGGTCGCCGAGGGTCCCGACGGGCTCAGCGCCGCGGTCGACCGCGTCTGCACCGAGGCGAGCGCCGCGCTCGCCGACGGCGTGAACGTCCTGATCCTGTCCGACCGCGCGCTCGGCCCCGAGCGGGCGCCGATCCCGTCGCTGCTGGCCGTCGGCTCCGTGCACCACCACCTCGTGCGCGAGGGCACGCGCCTGCAGGCCGGTCTGATGATCGAGTCCGGCGAGCCGCGCGAGGTGCATCACTTCGCCACGCTGATCGGCTTCGGCGCCAGCGCGATCAACCCGTACCTGATGTTCGAGTCGCTGGCCGAGCTCGTCGAGGACGGGCGCGTGCCGGGCGTCGAGGACGTCGCGAGCGCCGAGACGAACGTCGTCAAGGGCATCGCCAAGGGCCTGCTCAAGACGATCTCCAAGATGGGGATCTCGACGATCCAGTCCTACAACGGGGCGCAGATCTTCGAGGCGGTCGGCCTCGGTCCGGGCCTGATCGACCGCGCGTTCGCGGGCACCGCCTCGCGGATCGGCGGCATCGAGATCGACGTGCTCGCCGCCGAGACGCTGGAGAAGCACAATCGCGCGTATCCGCAGCCCGACACGCTGCTGCCGGTCGGCGGCGTCTACGCGTGGCGCCGCGAGGGCGAGCACCACATGTGGAACCCGGAGACGATCGCGCTCCTGCAGCACTCCGTCCGCCACGGCGGCCGCCCGACCTACGAGGAGTACGCGAGGCTCGTCAACGAGGACGCGGCCGCGCGCGCGACGCTGCGCGGGCTGCTG
>DATFQI010000273.1:0-28438 GCA_035264365.1 Solirubrobacteraceae bacterium | reverse complement strand
ACACGCGGGGCCGCCGGCGGCGCTGCTCGGCCGGGCGCTCGAGACGACCGAGCCGCGCGAGGGCACGCTGCTCGCGCGGGTCACGTTCGAGATCCTCGGACCGGTGCCTGTGGCTGAGGTCGAGGTCGAGAGTCGGGTGCTGAGACCGGGTCGCACGGTCGAGCTGCTCGAGGCCGAGCTGCGCGCCGGCGGCCGCCCGGTGATGACCGCCCGCGCGTGGCGGCTGCCGGCGACCGAGGCGCCGGGAGCGGCCCCTGACGCGCACCCGCCGCCGGCGCGACCCGAGCAGGAGACGCCCCCGCCGCACGAGTTCGGCTACGGCCACGCGGTCGAGATCCGGTTCGCGGCGGGCGGCTGGTTCGAGCCCGGCCCGGCGACGGCCTGGACGCGGCTGCGGGTCGGCGTCGTGCCGGACGAGCAGCCCTCGCCGCTGCAGCGCGTGCTCGCGGTCGCCGACTCCGGCAACGGGATCTCCGCGGTCATGAGCTGGGACGACTGGCTGTTCATCAATCCGGAGCTGACCGTCCACGTCGTCCGCCCGCCGGTCGGCGAATGGGTCGTGCTCGACGCCGCGACCACGATCGCCCCGGGCGGGGCGGGGCTCGCCCGCAGCACGCTCTCCGACGACACCGGCCCGGTCGCCTACGGCGCCCAGTCGCTCCTCGTCGCCCCGCGTCCCGGCCGCTGACCCGGGAGTTGTTCGGCCTCAGGCTGAACAACTCCAGATTCGGCCTTGACAAACATTATTGTCAATGGTTCCCTGTGAGGCGTGCTGGACGTCGAGGTCATCGAGAGCCCCGCCGCGGCGGTCGTCGCGCTGGATCCGGTCCGGGCGCGGCTGCTGGCCGAGCTCGCGGAGCCGGCGTCGGCGGCGACGCTCGCGGGCCGGGTCGGCCTGGCCCGCCAGAAGGTCAACTACCACCTGCGCGCGCTCGAGGCCCAGGGCCTCGTGACGGTCGCGGAGGAGCGCCGCCACGGCGGCCTGACCGAGCGGCTGCTGGTCGCCACCGCGGCCTCGTACGTGATCTCGCCGGCGGCGCTCGGCGCCGCCGCCGCGGACCCCGCGCGCACCGCCGACCGGCTCTCCGCCCGCTACCTGATCGCGCTTGGCGCGCGGGTCGTGCGGGAGGTCGCCCGCCTGGCGCGGCAGGGCGAGGTCGCCACGCTCTCGATCGACGCCGAGCTGCGCCTGCGCCCCGAGCGGCGTGCCGCGTTCGCGGAGGAGCTCGCGGCGATGGTCGCCGAGCTCGCGTCGCGCCACCACGATGAGGCCGGCGAGCCCCACCGCCTGCTCGCGGCCGCCCACCCGATCCCCGAGGAGGACGACCGATGACCGCAGACAAGCCTGGCCTGGACATGCAGATCGAGGTGCCCGGCACGCCCGAGCAGGTCTGGGAGGCGATCGCCACCGGCCCCGGCATCAGCGCCTGGTTCATGCCGACCGAGGTGGAGGGCGACCGCATCACCTTCCACCACATGGCCGGCGGGTCCAGTGAGGCGCAGGTCACGGACGCGGAGGCCCCGCGCCGGCTGCGCTTCACGGAGAACGACGGCGAGCTGGCCCACGAGTTCCTCGTCGAGGCCCGCGCCGGCGGCACCTGCGTCGTGCGGCTCGTGACGAACTTCGGCGACAAGGGCGCCAGCGACGGCTGGACCGCCGCGCTGCTGGGCCTGAAGCTCTACCTCGAGCACTTCGCGGGCCAGGAGGCGGCCAACGTCCTCGCGGGCGGCCGGGTCCCCGGTCCGATCGACCGCGCCTGGGAGGAGCTGCAGGCCTCGGTCGGGCTCGGCGAGCTCGCCGAGGGCGCGCGCGTCAGCGCGAGCGGCGGCGACGCGCCGCCGCTGGCCGGCGTCGTCGAG
This sequence comes from Solirubrobacteraceae bacterium, assembly GCA_035264365.1. Taxonomy (GTDB): domain Bacteria; phylum Actinomycetota; class Thermoleophilia; order Solirubrobacterales; family Solirubrobacteraceae; genus DATFQI01. The sequence continues at coordinate 26,578 of DATFQI010000273.1, read as the reverse complement.
GGCCGGCTGGACACGATGGTCACCCTGCGCATCGACGAGCCCGCGCCGGGGCTCGCGTTCGTCGGCGTCGGCGGTCCGGACGACGAGACCGTGTTCGCGATCATGCGGGCCCAGCTCTTCGGCCCGGAGGCCGCGGAGCTGGCGGCGCGCGACGAGCCGGCCTGGCGGTCGCTGATCGCCGAGCGGGTCGGCGCACGCTAGCCGGGGCGTTGCCCCGGCGGACGTCAACTGCGCTGGGTAAGGAGTGTGGGGTTCCGGAGCCGGCCCGGTTTCACTCGAGCGGTGGATAAGTCGGGCTCAGACCGAGTTATCCACCGTTCGACGTGAACCGGCGCCGCGGCGGCCGGGAGCAGGCGCCGCGGGCGGCTCCCTCGCCTCCCTGCCCGGCCGCCGTTGACGTTCGCCCGAGCTCAGCCGACGACGACGGCGCCGTCGCGCGCCGGCACCAGCGTGATCGACCGCCGGGCCGTCCGCTCGGGCACCACCCCGTCCGGCTCCAGCGACGCGCAGCGGCGGGCGAGCACCCGCAGCACGGCCGCCATCTCGAACTGCGCGAAGCTCGCGCCGAGGCAGCGGCGCACGCCGCCGCCGAACGGGATCCAGGTGTACGTGCCGGCGGGCTGCTCGAGGAAGCGCTCGGGGCGGAACGCGAGCGGGTCGGGGTAGATGTCGGGCCGGCGGTGCATGAGGTAGATGCACGGCACGGCGCTCACGCCTTCCGGCAGCTCCCAGCCGCCGATCTCCAGCGGCGCCTTCAGCCGCCGCAGCACGATCGGGAGCACGGGCCGCAGCCGCAGCGTCTCCTTGATCACCGCATCCAGGTAAGGCTCGTCGCCCGAGCGCAGCCGGGCCCACGCCTCCGGATGGCGGGCGAGCCGCTCGAGCGCCCACGACAGCGCGGTCGCCGTCGTCTCGTGACCGGCCACGAGCAGCGTGACCAGCTCGTCGCGCAGCTCGGCGTCGGTCATCGGCGAGCCGTCGTCCTCGTGGCGGGCGCCGAGGAGCATCGAGAGCACGTCGCCGCGCTCGGCCACGTCGGAGGCCGCTCGCCCGCCCGCGATCGCCTCCGCGATCACGGCGTCGAGCTCGGCCATCACGGCGCGGTACTCGGGGATGCGCGGGATCCCCTTCGGCCCGGCGGCGACCAGCAGCATCAGGCGGGAGGGCCTCGTGGTCCAGTCGAGCATCGACGTGAGCGCCGCGCGCATGCGCCCCATCGCGCGCGTGTCGGTGATGCCGAAGATCGCGCGCATGACGATCTCGAGCGTGATCCGCTGCATCGCCGGGCGCGTCGCGACCACCTGCCCCGCCGGCCACGCGGCGATCTCGGCCTCGGCCGCCTCCGCCATCAGCCCGCCGTAGGCCTTCATCCGCTCGCCGTGGAAGGGCGGCAGCAGCAGCTTGCGCTGGCTCATGTGCGCGCGGTCGTCGAGCAGCAGCACGGAGTTCGGGCCGACGATCGGCCGCAGGATCCCGTTCGCCTCGCCCGAGTGCAGCAGCTTCGGGTCGCCCGTGAAGACCTGCTTGACCGCGGCCGGGTCGCTGAGCAGGACCCAGGTGTCCTCGTTGTGCAGCCGCAGCGTGAAGGCGTCGCCGTAGCGGTCGCGGCAGCGCTCCATGAACGGGCCCGGCCGGGCGATCCAGCCGAGCGTCTGCAGCGCGACGGGATAGCGGGGACCGGGCGGGAGCATGGGCCGACGCTACCGCTCCGGGGCCCAGCGGCGCACCCATTCGTGCATCGCCACCGCGCTTGCCGCCGCCGCGTTGATCGAGCGGGTCGAGCCGAACTGGCGGATCGTGAGCACGGCCTCCGCGAGCGAGCGCGCCGGCTCGGAGAGCCCCGGCCCCTCCTGCCCGAACAGCAGCACGCACTCGCGCGGCAGCGCGTAGGAGTCGATCGGCACCGAGCCCGGGAGGTTGTCGATGCCGAGCACCGGCAGCCCGGCGCCGCTCGCCCACCCGGCGAAGGCGTCGAGCGTCGGGTGGTGGCGGACGTGCTGGTAGCGATCGGTGACCATCGCGCCGCGGCGGTTCCAGCGACGCTCGCCGACGATGTGCACCTCGGCGGCCAGGAACGCGTTCGCGTTGCGCACGACGGCCCCGATGTTGAGATCGTGGCGCCAGTTCTCGACCGCGACGTGGAACGGGTGCCGGCGCTCGTCGAGGTCGGCGACGATCGCCTCCATGCGCCAGTAGCGATACCGGTCGGCGACGTTGCGGCGGTCGCCGGCCGCCAGCAGCCCCGGGTCCAGCCGCGGGTCGTCGGGCCACGGCTCGGGCGCCGGGCCGACGCCCGGCCGCTCCTCACCAGCGGACGGCATGACGCTCCATCACGCCGAAGCCCTCGCGCAGGGCCTCGCCGCCGAGCTCGCCGGAGAACGTCCCGAACGGCTGCTCGTAGTCGGAGCTCATGAGCACGTAGCGCTCGCGCCGCGCGCGCGTCGCCGCGGCGGCGAAGCGCAGGCCGCCGACGCCGGCCAGCCCGTCGAAGCGCTGCGGCGCCAGCTCGCGCGGCTCGCCCGCGACCCAGAGCGTGCGCTCGGAGTTGGAGGGCGCGTCGTGCACGCCGTCGACGAGGTTCCAGGCGACCGGCGCGCCCGACGCGAGCACGCCGACGCCCGCCGACCACAGCCACGCGGTGCGGCGTGCGTGGTAGCCGGCCGACTCGTCGACGAGCCCGGCCAGCTCGACCTCGCGGCCGCGCACGACGCCGCGCACCGGGACGCCGCCGCGCTTGCGCGTCCAGATGTACTGCGCGCCGTGCGGGGAGACCACCTCCACCGGCGCGCCGTCGCCGACCGAGAGCGACATCACGTCCGGCACCTCCACGCGCGACCGCGTCACGACGAGCCCGCCGGTGCGGCGCCGCGACCGCTCGTGCAACTCGGAGCCGTCCCACACGGCCCACCACGCCGCGGTCGCCGGGCCGATCCGCGCGATCGCCGCGCACAGCATCAGCCCCGGGCCGAACGCGCCGACCCAGGTCCAGCGCTTCAGCGGCCTGCCCCCGCGCCAGGCCGGCATCCGCGCGGGCGGCAGCGGGAGCGACGGCCTTCCATTGCCCGGTCCCCTCCACGCGCTCACGAGCTCCGCCATGCCCGGACGATATGCTCCGGCCCGGGTTGACTGACGAGTCAATCCGTGGGGGAGGAGACCACCATGCGTGCTGCAGCCGTCCAGCTCACCTCGACCGCCGACCGCGACCGCAACCTCGCGACGGCCGACCGGCTGACCCGCGAGGCCGCCGCCGCGGGCGCAGAGCTCGTCGTTCTGCCCGAGAAGTGGGCAGTGCTGGGCGCGCCCGAGGACGTCGTCGCCGGCGCCGAGCCGCTCGACGGGCCGGCCCTGCGGTGGGCGAGCGCGACGGCGCGCGAGCTCGGCATCGACCTCGTCGCCGGCTCGATCGCCGAGCGCGTCCCCGGCGCCGACCGCGGCTCCAACACCTCCGTGCACTTCGGGCCCGACGGCGAGGAGAAGGGCGTCTACCGCAAGGTCCACATGTTCGACGTCGAGGTCGGCGGCACGACCTACCGCGAGTCCGAGAACGAGGCGCCCGGCAGCGAGCTTGTCGTGAGCGAGACCGCGCAGGGCGTCGGGCTCGGCATGAGCATCTGCTACGACCTGCGCTTCCCCGAGCTCTACCGGATCCTGGCCGTGCGCGGCGCCCGGATCCTCGTCGTGCCGGCGGCGTTCACGCTCGCCACCACGCGCGAGCACTGGGAGATCCTGCTGCGCGCCCGCGCGATCGAGGACCAGGCGTTCGTGGTCGCCGCCAACCAGGTCGGAGAGCACGCGAAGGGCTACCGCTCCGGCGGGCGCTCGATGATCGTGGACGCGTGGGGCCTGGTGCTCGCGCAGGCCCCGGACAAGGAGACCTTCGTGCTCGCCGACCTCGACCTCGAGCGCCAGGCCGAGATCCGGCGCACCATGCCGTCGCTGGCCAACCGCATGCCGTCCGCCTACCGCTGGCCGACGGAGGCCGTGGTCTAGTGGCCGCGACCAAGCCCACCGTCGACAAGCGCCGGATCATCCTCGACGCCGCGGTGCGCGTGTTCGCGCGCCAGGGCTTCCACACGTGCCGGGTCTCCGACATCGCCGACGAGGCGGGCGTCGCCTACGGGCTGGTCTACCACTACTTCGGCTCCAAGGACGAGGTGCTCGACACGCTGTTCCTGGAGCGCTGGGGCCTGCTCGTGGAGGCGATCGCCGAGATCGACCGCCGCGACGTGCCGGCACGGGACAAGCTGCACGCGGTCGCGTCGTTCATCGTCGACTCCTACCGCCACGATCCCGAGCTGATGAAGGTGATCATCGTCGAGGTCACGCGCGCCGCGAACTCGTTCGGCGCCGCCCACCTGGACACGATCTCCGACGCATATCGTCAGATTCAAGGCATCGTCGAGAAGGCCCAGGCGAACGGCGAGTTCCGCACCACCGTCACCGCGCAGTTCGCCGCGATGGCCTTCTACGGAGCCATCGAGCAGGTGCTCACCGGGTGGATCTTCGGGCTGCTCGAACAGGGTGAGGACTCCTACGAGCGCGCCAAGGACCACGTCGTCGAGACCGTCTGCCGCGGGCTCGAGACGTACACTCCGGCGCCATGACCGACAACGACATGGTGAAGCGACTCGCCTGGTCCGGCCTCGTGGCCGGCGTCGGCGCCCTGGCGTCGATCGCCACCACCCGGGTCGCCGCCGTGATTTACCGCCGCATGTTCGGGGAAGATCCGCCGGAGTGACCCCGGACGACCACACCGAGTCGGAGCGCGAGCGTTCCGAGGCCCGCGGCGCCGAGCTGCGCAGCGAGCTGGCGGCCACCGATGCGCGCCGCGCCGAGGAGCAGACCGCCGAGGCCGAGCAGGAGGCCAGGGAGGCCCAGGAGCGCGCGGAGAAGCTGTCCCGCAAGGAGCAGCAGGCGCGCGAGAAGGCCGAGCAGGCGCAGCGCGTCGCCCAACGCGAGCGCGAGGAGGCCGACACCGCGGAGCGCCGCGAGCGCGAGGCCCCCGGGCGCGGCACCGGGCCGAGCGCCACGGCCGCGTACGCGGCCACGCCGGAGTCCGGCGCCGAGCGGCCTGAGATCCTCGTCGGCGCCGCCTTCGCCGGCGCCTTCGTCTTCGCCCGCATCCTCAAGCGGCTGGTGGACTGACATGCCCGACGACCAAACGACATCCGAGCTCGGCCGCGCCGTCCAGGAGGTCTCCGAGCGGGCCTCGCTGCTCGTGCGCGAGGAGATCGCGCTCGCCAAGGCGGAGATGACCGAGAAGGCCACCAAGCTCGCCAAGGGCGCGGCGGTCGGGACCGTGGCCGGCATCTTCGCCGTCTTCGCCCTCATCTACCTGGTGCACTCGCTGTCCTGGGGCATCTGGGCCCTCCTCTCCGACGACGTCAACTTCGTCTGGGTCGGCTACCTGATCGCGGGCGGCCTGCTGCTGCTGATCGGCGGCGTCGCCGGCTTCCTGGCGTCCCGCTTCCTCAAGAGCGGGTCCCCGCCGACGCCGCAGATGGCGATCGAGGAGGGCAAGCTGATCAAGGAGACGATCGAGAGCTCGCGTCCGGCCAAGCCGATCGGGGCCGGCGGCCGCGTCGAGCACTCCGAGCCCGCGGTGCGCAACTGATGGCCGCCGCACGCACACCGGAGGAGATCCGGCGCTCGATCGAGGCCAACCGCGCCGAGCTGGGGCTCGCCGTCGAGCGCCTGCGCGGCGAGGTCGCCGAGGTCGCCGACTGGCGCAGGCACCTGCGCGAGAACCAGAAGCAGGTGATGATCGGCGCCGCCGTCGCGGGCTTCGTGCTCGGCGGCGGGGTCGCGGCGATGACCGGCCTGCTCACCGGCCGCCGTCGCCGGCGCGAGTACTACTAGCTACGCGGCCGCCGGCGGCGGGTCGGTCCCGACCCTCGGCGGCGGCTCGCCCGGCGGGGGCAGGTCCTCCGCCGGGGTGTTGCGGAACGTGGTGTACTCGCGGATCGTGATCTGGATCGCGGCCGCGATCGGGATCGCCAGCAGCGCACCGAGCACGCCGAACAACGTGCTCCCGAACAGCACCGAGACGAGCACCACGAACGGGTGCACCGCGACGGCGCGAGCCTGGATGCGCGGCTGGATGACCGTGTTCTCGACCTGCTGGTAGATCACGGAGAAGATCACCCAGATGATCGTGTCGACGGGGAAGTCGCTGAACAGCGTGACGACGCCGACGATGATCGCGCCGAGCGTCGCGCCCACCAGCGGCACGAGGTCGAGCAGGAACACGACGACCGCGAGCGGCAAGGCGTAGGGGACCCCGAGGATCATCAGCATGATCCACGCGAGCAGGCCGGCGATGGTGGCCTGCACCAGGGCGCCGGCGACGTAGTTGCCCACCGTCGCGCCGATCCGGTCGTAGAGGCGTTTGATCCAGCGCGCCCGCTCGGGTGGATAGCGGTCGGCGAACGCGTCCAGCCAGCCGCGCGCGCTGTTGAGCATGAAGACGCTCAGCACGATGATCGTGATCCCGGCGAAGAGCGAGTTCACGACGCCGACGCCGATGTCGCTGAGCACGCCGGCGGCGTCGCCGAGCCGCGCCGGCAGCTTGCCGGCCTGCTCCTCGAGCTTGCCGGTGATGTCGTAGTCGGCCTCGAGCTCGCGCAGCCGCCGGTTGTCCTGGACGAACTCGGTCAGGTCGCGTGCGTAGTCGGGCAGCGACTGCGCGAGGTTGTTGCCCTGCGTCACGATCGGCGGGATCAGCGCCGACAGGATCAGCACCGGCACGAGGATCAGTCCGAGGTAGACGAGCCCGACGGCGGCGCCGCGGCGCATCCGGCGCTGGAGGAAGGCCACGGGCCCGGACAGCGCGATCGCGATGAAGCCCGCGATGAAGATCCAGGTGATCGGCCGCCGCAGCAGGTAGATCAGATACAGCGTCAGCACGCAGACGAGCACCGTGATGACGACCCGTAGGATCGCCCGGGTCGAGAGCCACGGGGTCGGCGCAGGGGCAGCGGCGGGCGCGCTCACCCTCGGAGGGTTCGCACCCCGGCGGCGGAGTCCTGCCCTGGGTGGCTAGACCTGGCCCAGCAGCGCCGTGGGCAGCGCGGTCACGCCGACCAGCCCGGGACCGGTGTGGGTGCCGATCACGGGCCCGATCTCCGAGACGAACGCCGGGTCGGCGCCGTAGATCTCGCGGCCGCGCTCGATGATCCGCTCGGCCAGCTCCGGCGCCTGCACGTGCTGGATGAAGTAGACGTCGGCGCCCGCCTCGCGCTGCTCGGACAGCTCGCGCACGAGCCGGTCGATCGCGCGGCCCTGCGTCCGCACGCGCTCCACCGGGGTGATCTCGCTGTCGATCGAGAGGATCGGCTTGATCTTCAGCGCCGAGCCGAGGAACGCCTGCGCGGCGCCGATGCGGCCGCCGCGGCGGAGGTACTCGAGCGTGTCGACGGCGAACAGGATCGTCATCCGCTCGCCGACCTTCACGGCGGCGTCCGCGGCCTCCTGCGCGTTCGCGCCCGCCTTCGCCGCGTTGTCGGCAGCGACCGCCATTAGCCCGTGGCCGGCTGCGCCCGTGCGCGAGTCGAGCACGACGATCCGGCGCTCGTCGATCCCGCGCTCGACCAGCGCGTCGCGGGCCTGCTCGGCCGAGCGCACCGTGCCGGAGATCCCGCCCGAGAGGTGGATCGAGAGGACGTCCTTGCCGGCCTCGAGCAGCGGCTCGTAGACGGCGAGGAAGTCCCCGACCGACGGCTGCGAGGTGCTGGGCAGCTCGCCGCCGCCCTTGAGGAACGCGTAGAAGTCGCCGAAGCCCGGCATCTCGCTCTCGCGGTCGGTGCGCCCGTCCCAGCTGACGTACAGGGAGACGAGGCTCAGGCCGTGGCGGTCGACGACCTCCTGTGGCAGGTACTGCGTGGTGTCGGTGACCACCGCGACGCCGGACATGGCGCCGCAGCCTATCTTCCGAGCGCATGGAGCCCGTCGTGCTGTATCGCTGCAAGACGCCGACGAACCGCCTGTGCGCGTGCGGCAAGGTGGCGCGGGAGCTGGCCAGGCGCGGGATCGAGGCCGACGAACGGCGGGTCCCGTGGCTGCGCCGCGAGCGCGCCGACATCGAGGAGCTGACCGGGCAGACGGTCGTGCCCGTGCTGGAGATCGACGGCGAGGCGATCTGCGACTCCGCGCGGATCGTCGAGCACCTGCGCTGGCGCGACGACGAGCGCCAACGCGCCAGCTCTGTCGATGACGGCCGGGCGTGACGTCGGTAGGTTGAACGCGGCCGACACGGCGCCGCGCGAACCACCGGAGGTCCCCATGCAGTACCTGCTGACGATCTACATCGACGAGTCCGCGGTCGACGCCGTGCCGCCCGAGCAGGGCGTGAAGGTGACGGAGGCCTACGAGGCGCTCACGGCGGAGCTCAAGGAGGCCGGCGTCTTCCTCGGCGGCGAGGGCCTGCAGCGGACGTCGACGGCGACGACCGTGCGCGTCCGCGACGGCGAGCCGCTGCTCACGGACGGCCCGTTCGCGGAGACGCGCGAGCAGCTCGCCGGCTTCTACCTGCTCGAGTGCGCCGACCTCGACGAGGCGGTCCGCTGGGCGGCCAAGGTGCCCAGCGCCGCGATGGGCTCGGTCGAGGTGCGGCCCGTGATCACCTACGACGACCGGGTCGCCCGGGCGCAGTCCGGCGGCGCGGCGGCGCACGCCTGACCGTCACCGCCGACCTGGACCGCCTGTTCCGGCGCGAGTCGGCGCAGGCGGTCGCGGCGCTCGCCCGCGCGCTGGGCGACCTGGACCGCGCTGAAGAGGCGGTCCAAGATGCCTACGCGACCGCGCTCGAGCGCTGGCCGCGCGACGGCGCGCCCGCGAATCCGGCGGCGTGGATCACGACAGTGGCGCGCAACCGCGCGCTCGACCGGATCCGCGCCGACAGGCGCTCCGCGGAGCGTGCGGAGGAGCTGGCGCGGCTGGAGGCGCTGGCGCGCGCGGGCGACGCCCGGGACGCGGGCGGCGCCCCGGGTGTGGGCGGTGCCCCGGGCGCGGGCGGCGCCCCGGGTGTGGGCGGTGCCCCGGGCGCGGGCGGCGAGGACGGAGAGGCGGAGACCGGCGTGAGCCCGATCCCCGACGAGCGGCTGCGGCTGATCTTCACGTGCTGCCACCCGGCGCTGGCGCCGGAGGCGCGCGTCGCGCTGACGCTGCGGCTGCTCGGCGGCCTCACGACCGCCGAGGTGGCGCGCGCCTTCCTGGTCTCCGAGGCCGCGATGGCGCAGCGCGTCGTGCGCGCCAAGGCGAAGATCCGCGACGCCGGGATCGCGTTCGAGCTCCCGCGCGACAGCGACCTGCCGGCGCGGCTCGGCTCCGTGCTCGCGACGCTCTACCTCGTCTTCAACGAGGGCTATGCCGCCACCGCCGGCGACTCCCTGATCCGGCGCGAGCTCTCGGCCGAGGCGATCCGGCTCGCGCGCGTGCTGTGCGCGCTGATGCCCGACGAGGCCGAGGCGCTCGCGCTGCTCGCGCTGATGCTGCTGCACGACTCCCGCGGCGCGACCCGCGTGGACGACGACGGCCGGGTCGTCCTGCTCGCCGACCAGGACCGCGGCGCGTGGGACCGGACGGCGATCGCCCAAGGCCTCGCCCTGACCGAGCGAGCGCTGGCGCTCGGCTCGCGCGGCCGCTATGCGGTCCAGGCCGTGATCGCGGCCGAGCACGCCCGCGCCGCGCGCGCCGAGGACACCGACTGGGAGGTGATCGCCGGCGCCTACGACCGGCTCCACGCGCTCGACCCGAGCCCGGTCATCGCCCTCAACCGCGCGGTCGCGGTCGCGATGGCGCACGGGCCGGAGGCGGGGCTGGCGCTCGCCGACGAGCAGGCGGCCGCGCTCGACGCGTACCACCTGCTGCATGCGACGCGGGCCGACCTGCTGCGCCGACTCGGCCGCAGCGCCGACGCCCGCGCGGCCTACGAGCGCGCTTTGGAGCTCGCGGCGGTGCCCGCCGAGCGCCTGTTTCTCCGCGAGCGCCTGGCGGAGCTCCAACGAACGGCGGGCAGGTAGGGGGGCGGGGACCGAGCCGCGCCGCGTTGAGTCGGGAGTTCTTCAGCCTCAGGCCGAACAACTCCCGACTCGCCGCCGGGAGCAGGCGAAGCGGGTGGCTCCCTCGCTCCCCTAGTAGACGCTTCAGGCCACCGCGGCGACCGACGCGACCGTCACCGGCCGCGCCACGCCCCGCTCGGTCACGAGCGCCCACACGAGCTCCGCGGGCGTGACGTCGAACGCCGGGTTGCGGACGCGGGTGCCCTCCACGGAGACCAGCGAGCCGCCGACCGAGAGCACCTCGTCGGCGCCCCGCTCCTCGATCTCGATCGCGTCGCCGCTCGCCAGCCGCAGGTCCACGGAGGACGACGGCCCGGCGGCCACGAACGGGATCCGCGCGGCGCGAGCGGCCAGAGCCAACCCGTAGGTGCCGACCTTGTTGGCGACGTCGCCGTTGGCGGCGACGCGGTCGAAGCCGGTCACCACGGCCGCCACCTCGCCGCGCGCGATCAGCCCGGCCGCAGCGGAGTCGACGAGCAGCTCGTGGTCGAGCCCGAGCCGGGCGCACTCCCAGATGGTCAGCCGCGCGCCCTGCAGGAGCGGGCGCGCCTCGCAGGCGAGCACCGTCACCGGCCGGCGGTCGGCGAGCTCGGCGATCACGCCGAGGCCCGTCCCGCGGCCCGAGGCGGCGAGCGCGCCCGAGTTGCAGTGGGTCATCACCGCGACGGGGCCGTCAGGGAGCACGGCGGCGAGCGCCTCGGCCCCGTGGCGGGCGAGCGCGGCGCTGGCGGCCTCGTCCTCGCGGTGGATCTGCTCGGCCGCCTCGCGGGCGGCGTCGGCCATGCGGTCGGGGGCGGCGAGCGCGGCCGCCGTCACGCGCTCGACCGCCCAGCCCAGGTTGCGCGCGGTCGGCCGCGCGCCGGCCATCAGCCCGGCGGCGCGCTCCAGCGCCTCGGGCGTCTCGTCGCGAGCGACCTCCATCGCGAGCCCGTAGGCGGCGGCGACCCCGATCAGCGGCGCGCCCCGCACGGCGAGCCGCTTGATCGCCTCCACGGTGTCGGGCGTGCCGCGCAGCTCGAGCACGACCTCCTCCGCCGGCAGGCGGGTCTGGTCGAGGATCTGCAGGCTCGTGCCGGTCCAGTGCAGAGGCGGAGGAGATTCCGTGCGAGAGCTTGTCGCCATCGCGCGGGATGCTAGAGCTACGTGCAGTGACGCCCGCCCTCGCCGTGTCAGACCTGCGCAAGAGCTATGGGCGCACCGAGGCGCTCCGTGGCGTCGCGCTCGAGGTCGGCGAGGGGGAGCTGTTCGGCCTGCTCGGACCCAACGGCGCCGGCAAGTCGACGCTCGTGAAGATCGCCTGCGGCCTCGTGCGGCCCACCACCGGCAGCGCGCACGTCGCGGGCGCCCGGGCGGGCACGCTCCCGGCCCAGCGTGCGCTCGGCTACCTCGCCGAGCTGTTCCGCTTCCCCGAGTGGCAGTCGGCCGACGAGGTGCTCGCGCTGCACCAGCGGCTCTCCGGATCCGACGGGGGCCCGAGGGAGCGCGGCGAGCTGCTCGAGCTGGTCGGGCTGGAGGCGGCCGCGGACCGGCCGGTCGGCCAGATGTCGAAGGGCATGCAGCAGCGGCTCGGGATCGCGCAGGCGATGATCGGCTCGCCGAAGCTGCTGCTGCTCGACGAGCCGACGAGCGCGCTCGACCCGGCCGGCCGCCGGACCGTGCGCCGCCTGCTCGAGGAGCTGCGCTCGCGCGGCGTCGCGGTGCTGCTGAACTCCCACCTGCTGTCCGAGGTCGAGCTGGTCTGCGACCGCGTCGCGATCATCAACCACGGCGAGGTCGTCGCCGCCGGCACGCCGGCGGAGCTCTCCAAGCCCGGCGGCGTGGAGGTCGAGACCGCCGCCGGTTCGCGCGTGTTCGCCGCGGCCGGCCGCGACGACGCGCCGCGGATCGTCCGCGACCTCGTCTCGGCGGGCGAGGAGGTCTACGGCGTGCGCGTGCTCACGTCCTCGCTCGAGGACGCCTACCTTGAGGCCGTCGGCGAGGGCGCGCGGTGAACGCCGCCCGCACGATCGCCGGGCTCGGCCTGCAGGAGGCGGTGCGCCGGCGCGTGTTCCTGATCGTCGCCGTTCTGACGGTCTGCTACCTCGCGCTCTACGGTCTCGGCACCTGGCAGGCGTTCGAGGAGGTCGAGTCCGAGAGCTCGTCGTTCCGCGGCGTGGAGCCGGACGTCGTCACGGGCGCGTACCTGCTCGGCCTGAACATGTTCGGGACGCTGTTCCTCGGCACGATCCTGGCCGTCTTCCTTACGCTCGGCACGGTCCGCGGCGACGCCGAGCGCGGCCTGCTGCAGCCGCTGCTCGTCCGGCCGGTCCCGCGCCGCACGCTGCTGGCGGCCCGCTTCGCCTCCGCCTCGCTCGTGTGCGGCGCCTACGTGATCGTCGTCTTCCTGATCTCCATGACGATCACCTGGGCGCTCGGCGGCTGGTGGCCGGACCGCATCGTGGAGCCCGCGCTCGGCCTCGCGGCGTCGGTGGCGATCCTGTGCGCGCTGTCGCTCGCCGGCTCAGTCTTCCTCGCGTCGACCGCCAACGGCATCGCCGTCTTCATGGTCTTCGGCGCCGGCCTCGTCGCCGGCCTGCTGGGCCAGATCGGCGAGGCGCTGTCCTCGGACACGCTCTCCGACGTCGCGACGACCGCCAGCTGGATCCTCCCGTTCGAGGCGCTCTACCAGTCGGCGCTCGGCGCCATCACCGCCGACACGGTCGGCTTCACGCGCCTGGCCATCGACCTCGGCCCCTTCGGTGGAGCCGAGGACTTCGGCCCGCTGCTGTGGCCGTGGGCGATCGCCTACCTGGCGATCGTCGGCGCGATCGCGCTGCGGGCGTTCGCCGCCCGCGACCTCTAGGCCCTTAGAGCCGGTTGTCGATCTGCAGCGGGGCGCCCTCGACGGGGTTCGCCGCCGGCGCCTCGGAGGGCTGCTCGACGCCCAGCGCCGCCGCGAGCTCACCGGACTCGTACATCTCGGTGACGATGTCGCAGCCGCCCACGAGCTCCCCGCGCACGAACAGCTGCGGGACCGTCGGCCAGTTCGACAGCGCCGACAGCTCCTGGCGGATGCGCGGGTCGGGGAGGATGTCGACGGCGGCGTACTCGGTGCCGAGGGCCTCCAGGGCCGCCGCGGTGCGCGCGGAGAACCCGCACATGGGCCGCTCGGGCGTGCCCTTCATGAAGAGGATGACCTCGTGATCCTTGATGGCGTCCTGGATGGCGTCGCGGACGGGGTTCTCGGACATGTTCACTCCGCTCTGGTCTCTAGGGAAAGGGCGTGGATGGGGCCGCCGATCTCGGCCCCGAAGACGGCGTAGACCGAGCGGTGCTGCTCGATCCGGCTCATGCCCGCGAAGCGAGGTGCGATCACGGTGGCGCGGAAGTGGTCACCGCCGCCCGTGAGATCCTGGACGTCCGCCGTGGAACCCGGGATCGCGGCCTCGATGCGCTGTCTGAGCTCATCGGTGGAAGGCATCGGCAGACAGCCTAGCGGCCGCTACACTTCGTGAAGCATTGGACTCCGTGAGCAACGGGAGCTGACTCTTTTGATCACGTTCACCGACAAGGGCGCAGAGAAGGTCCAGGAGTTCCTGGACAGCCAGAGCGCCGACATCCAGACCTCCGGCCTGCGCGTTGGCGTGCGCGGCGGCGGCTGCTCCGGCTTCCAGTACGCGCTGGCCTTCGACTCGCAGCGTGACGGCGACCAGGTCTTCGAGGACCACGGCCTGCGCATCCTGGTCGACGGCCCGAGCCTGCCCTATGTGCGCGGCGCGATCGTCGACTACGTCGAGGGCCTCCAGGGCGCCGGCTTCAAGGTCGACAACCCGAACGTGATCGCCGCCTGCGGCTGCGGCTCCTCCTTCCGCGTCGCGGAGGAGGAAGAGGTCTCCGCCGTCTAACCGCGGCCGGAGCCATCCGACCCAGAGCCATCGCCATAGGGGCCGGCGCGCTCGCGCTGGCCCTTTCCGCGTGCGGGGAGAAGGACGAGCCCGCGCCGCCGCGCGCGCAGCCGACGCCGAGCCCGACGGCCACGGCCACCGCGACGGAGCAGCCCGCCGCCGCGCCGACGCCGGACCCGCTCTGGAAGTCGCTCGAGACCCGCGGGAAGCACGTCGCCGTCGGAATCACCGAGCAGAACCCGAACTTCGTCTCGCCGAGCCCGGACGTGCCGCCGCCGTTCGCGCGCTGGCGCGACGCGCTCGAGAAGATGCACCCGGCGCTGTACCGGCTCGTCGTCTACTGGCCCGCGATCCAGCCCAGCGCCGGCGCTCCTGCCGACCTGAACGCGATCAACGGCGGCTGTCTGCGTGACAAGCAGCCGTGCGCCGGCTACCGCGGCCTCCGCGACCAGCTGCGGGCGCTTGCCGCGCGCCAGGCCGAGGGCGGCTGGGAGGGCTTCGTCGTCATCACCGGCACGCCCGAGTGGGCCGCGCGCCCGCCGTCGGGGTGCGAGCGGAGCCGGATCGGGCCGACCAACCGGATGCCCCGCAGCGACGTACTGCCCGCCTACGCGAAGCTCGTGCGGGACATCCTGAAGGCCGCCAAGGAGGAGGGCGCGACGCTGCGCTACTGGGCGCCCTGGAACGAGCCCAACCACCCGTACTCCTCCTCGCCCCAGCGCGCCGCGCCGTGCGGCGCCGCGCAGCCGAGCGTCTCGGCCGCACCCTACATCGAGGTCGCGAACACGCTCGAGAAGGCGCTCGCCAAGGCGCCCGGCGACCAGGGCTACGTGATCGGCGAGGTCGCCGTGATGATCCGCCGGCTCGCCGTGACCACGACCGTCGACGAGTTCCTCGACGCGATGCCGGCCAAGCTGCTGTGCGGCGCCCGCGCCTGGACACAGCACACCTACATCGGCGGCGAGGACGTGCTCGACGACGTCGACGCGCGGCTGAAGGCCAAGGGCTGCGGCGACATGGCGATCTGGATGACCGAGACCGGCGCCGGCGCGCCCCGCACCGCGACCTCGCGCACCGGCGGCAGGCCCGCCGAGCTGCGCGGCTGCCGCGCGGTCCACCGGATCCTCGGGACCTGGTACCGCGACAAGCGGATCACGGCCGCCGTCCAGTACACGCTGCGCGAGGACGACGTGTTCCCGACCGGCCTGGTCACGACCGACCTGACGCGCGCCTACCCGGCGCTGAAGGAGTGGCAGCAGTGGGGCCTGCGGGCCCGCGAGCGGCCGGGAGACCCGCCGCCGGCCAGGGCGCGCTGCGGCTGACCTCTTCCCGCCGTCGGCGGCGATCGCGATGATGTGCAGCAGATGAAGCGCGGCCAGCTCGCCATCCTCCTCCTCGCGGTGCTCGCCGTCGCGGCGATCGCGTTCGCCGGCGGTGGCGGCGACGACGACGTCGGCGGCGGCGGAACGAGCACGCGCGAGTCCGGCGACGCGCCCGCCAAGGCGCCCGCCGGCGCCCTGCGGGTCACGTTCCCCTACTCGCCCGAGAAGGAGCCGCTGCTGAAGCCGCTGATCGAGCGCTTCAACGCCTCCCGGACCGAGGCCGCCGGCAAGGTCGTGTTCGTCGAGGGCCGCTCGGAGTCCTCGGGCGTCACCGAGCAGCGGGTCGCCCAGGGCCGCGACCAGCCCGTCGCGTGGTCGCCCGCCTCCTCGCTGTGGGGGCGCCTGCTCAACTTCGAGGCCGACAAGCCGCTCGTGCCCGACGAGAACCCCTCGATCGTCCGCACGCCACTGGTGATCGCGATGTGGGAGCCGATGACGAAGGCGCTCGGGTATCCGCGCAAGCCGCTGGGCTTCGACGACATCGTCAAGCTGGCACGCTCGAAGGCCGGCTGGGCCGACTACGGACTGCCCGAGTACGGCGCCTTCAAGCTCGTCCACACGAACCCGGATTACTCGACCTCGGGCCTGTCGGCCGTCGTCGCCGAGTACTACGCGGCGACGGGGAAGAAGGAGGGCCTGCGCCCGGAGGACATCACGGGCAAGGCGCGCGACACCGTGCGCGCGATCGAGCGCAGCATCGTCCACTACGGCGACATCACGCCGTTCATCGCCGAGCAGATGCGCAAGGGCGGGCTCGGCTACGCCTCGGCCGTCGCGATGGAGGAGGCGACGCTGCTGGACTTCAACGCCAAGCGCGGCGACCTGCCCAAGCTCGTGGCGATCTATCCGGAGGAGGGCACGTTCTTCTCCGACAGCCCGTTCATCGTGCTCGACGCCGACTGGGTCACGCCGGAGCTGCGCGAGGGCGCGCTCGCTTTCCAGAGGTTCCTCGCGCAGGAGATCACGCCCGAGGTCGCTGCCCGCGGCGGCTTCCGCCCGGCCGACCTCGAGGCCGAGCCCGCGCCGCCGATCACGGCCGCGAACGGCGTGGACCCGAAGCAGCCGAAGCGCGAGCTGGGGCTGCCCGAGCCGCGCGTGCTCGCCCTGCTCAAGAAGACCTGGCGCGAGGACCGCAAGCCCGCCAACGTCCTGCTCGTGCTCGACACCTCCGGCTCGATGGCCGAGGAGGCGCGCCTGGACAACGCCAAGCAGGGGCTCGAGGTGTTCCTCGCCCAGGTCGCCCCGCAGGATCGCGTCGGCCTGACGACGTTCTCGGACCAGATCACGCCGCTCGTGCCGGTGGGCGCATTCGAGCAGAACCGGCAGAAGCTGCGCAGCACGATCCAGCGGCTGATCGCCGACGGCGGCACCGCCTTCTACGACGCCGCCGCCGAGGGCTACGCGACGGTGCGCGACCTCGCCGGCCGCGGCGACCGCATCAACGCGGTGGTGCTGCTGACCGACGGCGAGGATACCGACTCCCAGCGCGACGTCGAGGACGTCGTGCGCGAGCTGGGCGGTCAGGGCGACTCGGCCACGCAGGTGCGCGTCTTCACGATCGCCTACTCGGCCGGCGCCGCGGGCGCCAAGGACGCGCTCGAGAAGATCGCCGACGCCTCGGGCGGCAACTCCTACCCCGGGGACCCGGAGAACATCGAGGCCGTGTACCGCTCGATCTCCTCCTTCTTCTAGCGATGCCCGACCTCGAGCCGTACCGCCGCCGCGAGTTCGCGGGCGCCCTGGCCGCCAACGCGGCGGCGAAGCCGTTCAACGTCGCGGTGCTCGTCGCGACGATGGCGGCCGCGGTGCTCGTGGGCGGGAGGATCGGCCTGGCGCTCGTGGTCGCGCTGCTCGTCTACGCCGCCGCCTGCGTGCGTACGTTCTTCGACGAGGAGGAGGCCGAGGCGGTGCTGGCGCGCGAACGTGACGATCGCCGCAGGAAGCTCATCTCGGGCACACCGAAGCTCGTGCTCGACGACCTCGCGCCGCCGATCCGCGAGCACGTCCGCGCGGCCCGCCGCCGCGAGGCGACGATCCGCGACGCGATCGAGCGCTCCGAGCTGCCCTACGAGGAGGTGTCGGTGGAGGTCGACGGCTTCGTGCGCGCGATGGAGCGCACCGCCGCCCGCGCGCAGACGCTCCACGAGGCGCTCGCCGACAATCCCCCCGAGCACGTCGAGGCGCGGCTGCGCCAGGTACGCGGCGAGCCGGGCCGCGAGGAGCTCGCCGAGGCGCTCGAGCACCAGGCGCGCATCCAGCGGCGGATGGAGGCCCAGCTGGGGCGCTTCTACGACGAGATGGAGCGCATGACGATCGAGCTGGACACGATCCGCGGCAGCCTGCTCAGCCTCTCCGCCTCCGAGGGCGCCGAGTTGCAGGAGCGCCTGGCCGGCGACGTGCGCTCCCTGCGCGAGCGCATGGGCACCGTCGCCGACGGGATGGCGGAGGCCTACGAGGAGAGCTAGGTGCCCGCCTGGGCGAGCAGCCAGAGGGCGAGCGTGGTGAAGCCGACCATCACGGCCAGCATCCAGTACTGCGAGCGGACGGCCAGCTTGGCGTCGTCGTAGAGCACGAGCGCGCGGTCGTGGGCGAGGATCAGCGCTGCGACGTGGCCGAGCACGACGAAGCCGACCTGCGCGTACCAGGCGCCGTTCTGCGACAGGAACGAGTAGTCGATCGCGGCCGACGCGGTGCCGAAGAGGTCCCAGCCCTGCCCGAACGGGTCCGAGGCCAGGTAGCGGATCGCCTGGCCTTCGAAGAGCAGGAACGTGAGGTAGTGAGCGGCGACGTAGACCATCGCGATCGGCACCAGCGAGTGCACGAACGCGCGCCGCAAGCGCTCGGCGCTGAGGCCGCCGCCGACCGAGTGCGCGCCGGCGATGCCCGCGCGATAGAAGAGCGCGACGAGCGCGACCCCGAGGAGCAGCCCGGTCGTCGAGACGATCCGCGGCGCCTCCGTGACGGAGATCCCGAGCGACGTGACGACGTCGGTGAGGTCGACCGCGAGGTCCTTCCACAGCCGCCCCTGCGAGAGGCCGTCGAACGTGACGGTGCCGATCATCACCGACAGCAGGGCCACCGTGCCCGGCACCGGATCCAGCTGCGGCAGGCCCGTCAGCGGCGGGCGCACGCCGACCACCCGGTCGCGCGTCTCGAACGGCGAGATGCGTGAGAAGAGGTTGAAGTAGACGGCGAAGGTCTCGCCGTGGCGCGTCCACGCCTCGACGCCGAAGACGACCTGGGCGACCAGGGTCAGGATCGTGTAGCCGAGCGCCGCCGTGACGAGCAGCGCCGGGTCCTCGCCCCAGCCCGAGGCGAGCTCGATCCAGGTGAAGACGAGCAGGCCGACCGCAGCCGGCCAGCGGCCGAGCTTCTCCGGGTACGGCCGCAGCCCCTTCGACGGCAGCACGCGGCCGATCGCGCGCCACGGGCTGAAGGCCCGGAAGACGTCGCCGAAGATCGCCGAGGCGAACACCAGCCCGACCCAGAAGGTGATCAGGATGAACGTCGGCGCGAAGTTGTCGAGCGCGACGCCCGAGCCGACGTAGCCGGCGAGGAAGACGACGATCAGCAGCGCGACGCCGATCGCGCCGCAGAGGATCTCGACCGGCCTGGAGCCGAGCACCGCCCCGCCGGGCAGCGGCTTGAACGACGGCCGCTCCTCCATCCGCGGATTCGGCCACAGCGCGGCCAGCGCCACGAACGAGATCACGAGCACGATCGCGGCCGCCCAGCCGAACAGCCACTCCGGGATCGGCAGGTTGGAGCGCTGGACGAGGCCGTGCGCGGACGCGGTCGCGGGAACGACGAGGAGGCTCGCGCCGATCAGCAGCGGGACGGTGAAGCGGCGGCGCACGCTAGAGGGCGGTCTTGATCGCGTTCTCGAAGGTGTTCAGGCCGAACGAGCCCTCGAGCCGGGCGGTGACCTTGCCGTCGGCGCCGACGACGAACAGCCACGGCTCGGACTTCAGGTTGAACGCAGTGAGCGGCGGACGGAGGCCCTTGTTCGGGTCGTTGTCCGCGTAGACCTCCTGGTGGATGAAGGTCATCTGCTTGCCGTACTTGGACTTGAGCTGCAGCGCGATGTCGGTGACAGGGCCGCAGACGCGCGACTGGCACAGCTGCGGCGTCGCGAACAGCAGCGCGACCGGCTTCTTGCCGACGACGTCGCCGAAGGACTCCTGGTGCAGCTCGGGCGCGGTCGGGATCCGCGTGTCGATCGACTCCTCGTCGCCCTTGGCGGAGGCGACCGTGTCGGTTTGCACCTTCGGCGCCGCCTCGCCGACCTCCGGGATGTCGTCCTTCTGCGGCGGGATCACCTTGACCTGCGTGGGCGCGGCGAGCATCCCGCCGCCGGCCTGCGTCACGGTCAGCACCGACCAGTTGCCCGGCTTGGAGAACTTCACGTCCGCGCCGTAGACGGCCGCGAACAGGTCGCTCTCGCTCGCGGCCTGGCGGGACTTGAAAGCCGGGTCGGTGACGAGCACGTCGGCGGGTGCGGGGAATGGTCCCTGCGCCTTGGCGTCCGGCGCCGGGGCGACGTAGACGGCGGTCTTGCCGTAGACGAACGAGCCCTGCGCGTCGATCACACCGAACGCGAGCCGGTTCTCTCCGGTCGTGAACGTCTGCCCGGCGAGCCCGACCTCCGGCCCGCCCTGCATCGAGTCCGCCATCTGCTGGAGGCTGCGGCCCTCCACCGCCGGGAAGTCGGCCGCCGCCGGCGCGCCCGCGGCGCGCAGCTTCTCGCGCAGCCCGCCCGACTCCGGAACGTTGCGCGTGGAGTCCCCGTCATCCGAGGACCCGCCGCATCCGGCGAGCGCGAACACGGCCGCGATCACCGCCATCATGAGGGGGAGCCGACGCATCGGGCCGATGAGCTTAGACACCCACGCCCAGCACTCCCATGACCATCACCACCACACGGTGGCCCCCGACGCGGACCGCAGGCGGCTCGCGGCGGCGCTCGCGCTGATCCTCGGGTTCATGGTTGCGGAGGTCGTCGCGGGCCTGATCGCCGGCTCGCTGGCGCTGCTCTCCGACGCCGCGCACATGCTCACCGACGCGGGCTCGCTGGCGCTCGCGCTGGTCGCCGCGCGGCTGGCCGCGCGGCCGCCGAGCGCGCGCTTCACGTTCGGGCTCGGGCGCGTCGAGGTGCTCTCCGCGCAGGTCAACGGCGCGATGCTCCTGGTGCTCGCCGGCGTGATCGCGGTCGAGGCGGTGCAGCGCTTCGCCTCGCCGCCCGCCGTGGAAGGCGGCGTGGTGCTGGCGGTCGGCCTGCTTGGCGCCGCCGTCAACGTCGCGGCCGCCTGGCAGCTCGCGCGGGCGGAGCGCCGGTCGCTCAACGTCGAGGGCGCGCGCGCCCACGTGATGGCCGACCTCTACGCGTCGCTGGGGGCCGCCACGGCGGGCGCGGTGGTGCTGCTCACGGACTTCCGCGAGGCCGATCCGATCGCCGCGCTGCTGGTCGCCGCGCTGATGCTCCGCTCGGGCTGGGGCCTGCTGCGCGAGGCGAGCGCGGTGCTGCTCGAGGGCACCCCGTCAGGAGTGCGAACCGAGGACGTCGGTCGCGCTCTCGCGGGTGCGCCGGGCATCGTCGAGGTCCACGACCTGCACGTGTGGGAGGTCACCGCCGGCTTCCCGGCGCTCGCCGCGCACGTGCTGGTGCGGCCGGGCGACGACTGCCACGGCCGCCGGCGCGAGCTCGAGCAGCTCCTGCACGACCGCTTCGGGATCCGCCACACGACGCTGCAGGTGGACCACGAAGCCGGCCAGGAGCTGCTCGACATCGAGCCCGGGCGCGCCGCCGACTAGCGGCGCGCGCGGTCGGCGCCGGGCTAGCGGCGCGCGGGGACTGCGGGGCGCTGCGGGGCGGGCGCGTCCTCCTCGACGAGCTCGTCCGCGTTGATGCGCTCGATCAGCTCGCCCAGGACCTTCGGGGCGCGCGTGTTGGAGACCTGGCAGGTGCCGGCCGCGTCGTGACCGCCGCCGCCGTACTCCAGCATCAGCTCGCCGATGTTCGTGCGGCTCGAGCGGTCGAGGATCGACTTGCCCGTCGCGAACACGGTGTTCTGCTGCTTGAGGCCCCAGAGGATGTGCATCGAGATGTTGCACTGGGGGAACAGCGCGTAGATCATGAAGCGGTTGGTGGGGTGGATGACCTCCTCGTTGCGGAGGTCCAGCACCACCAGGTTGCCGTGCACCGTGGCGCAGCGGAGCACCTGCTCCTTGGCGCGCTCGGCGTGCTGGAGGTAGAGGTCGACGCGCTCGGCGACGTCCGGCGTGCGCAGGATCCTCTGCACGCTCATCGTCGTGCAGGCGTCGATCAGCTGCATCATCAGCTGGTAGTTGGAGATGCGGAAGTTGCGGAACCGCCCGAGGCCCGTGCGCGGGTCCATCAGGAAGTTCAGGAGCACCCAGCCCTCGGGGTTGAGGATCTCCTCGAGGGTGAACTGGGCGGCGTCGGCCTTGTCGACCGCGTCCATCATCTCCTCGGAGATGTCCGGGAACACCGGCGCTCCGCCGTAGTACTCGTACACCACGCGAGCAGCAGACTCGGCGCCCGGCCAGATCACGTGGTTGTCGTGCCGGCGGGCGATGCGCACCATCTCGGAGGAGTGGTGGTCGAACGCCAGGTGCACGCCCGGGTGGTAGGGAAGGTTGGTGGTGATGTCGGACGGGCCCAGCTCGACCTTCCCGTCCTGTACATCCTTCGGGTGCACGAACTTGACGTCGCCGAGGATGTCCATCTGCCGGAGGAGGGCGGCACAGACCAGCCCGTCGAAATCGCTGCGCGTCACCAGGCGGTAACGCTCTGCATGAAGCTGGGTCATGAACCCTGCATCGGCATCTCGCGCCGAAAATGAAGCCCTGACCCGATGCAGGCGCGCTCGACCGCGCTCGCGCGCGCGACTCAGCCGGACAGCGAGACCGGCAGCGCCGCGCCGTCGAGCGCGTTCAGCGCGCGCTCCACGGACATCGACACGCAGGTGAAGGTCGGCGTGTCGCGCTTCGTGAACTCCGAGGACTCCGTCGTGCGCAGGCGCTGCACGAGGTCCAGGAACGAGCCGGGGTCGTCGGTCTCGAAGGCGACCACGAACTCCTGGTCGTCGAGCCCGAACGAGTAGGAGGTGTTGAGGTCGATCTCCGGGTACTCGCGGCCGACCTTGATGTGCTCCTGCATGACGCGCCAGCGCTCGTCCGGCGGCAGCCGGTACCACTCGCGGGTCTTCACGAAGGGGTAGACGAACAGGTACTTCGCGTGCGCCGGGCGGACCTCGAGCCGGGACTCGTCGGAGTACTCGGACGCCTTGGTCATCGCGAGGTAGGAGTACGGCGTCTCGCACCAGTGCATCAGGCCGCTCTGCGCCAGCACGACGTGCAGCTCGTGGATGCGCTCGAGGTTCGTGGCCTGGGCGAGCAGCATCAGATCGGCGTCGCCGCGCGTGCCGACCAGCGAGAAGGCGCGCAGCAGGCGCTCGGAGCCGAAGTCCTCGCAGGCGGCGATGAACTCGCGCTTGTGGCGGGCGCGCTCCTCGGCGTCCAGGCGGCGCCACGCCGGGTCGACCTTGAGGAAGGTGTACTTGACGAACTGGCGGTCCGGCATGCCATACAGCGTATTAGAGGGGGTTAGCCGCACGGGTGCCCTCGGGCCGGGCGCGTAGGATGCGGTCGCACATGCGGGTCGCCCTCGTCTCCCCGTACTCGTGGACATACCCGGGCGGCGTCACGCGGCACATCGAGGCCCTTGCCACCGAGCTGTCGGCGGCGGGGCACGACGTCCGCGTCCTGGCGCCGTTCGACCCCGACGTCCGCCGTACCGCGGTCCTGCACCGCGGCGCGCGCCCCCAGGTCCGGCCGATGCCGGACTGGCTGGTGCCGCTCGGGCCGACGATCGGCTGGCCCTCCAACGGCGCGGTCTCGAACCTCGCCCACACGCCGTACGCCGTGTCGACGCTGCGACGGGAGCTCAGGGCGGGCGGCTTCGACGTCGTCCACCTGCACGAGCCGGTCGCGCCGGTCGTGGGCTGGGACGCGCTGACGTCCGCCGACGCGCCGCTGGTGGGCACCTTCCACTGCTACTCGGAGAGCTCGCCGCCGCACGCGATCGCCGCGCTGCTGGGCGCCCGTCGCAAGCTCAACCACCTGTCGGGGCGGATCGCGGTCTCCGAGGCCGCCGCGTGGACCGGCCAGCGCTTCTACGGCGGCAGCTACCGGGTGATCCCCAACGGCGTGGCGCTGCCGGAGCGCGGCGTCGCGCGCGCGCGCCTGCGCGCCCCCGGGGACCCGCTGCGTATCGTCTTCGTCGGCCAGGCCGTCGAGCGCAAGGGCCTGCCCGTGCTGCTGCGCGCCTTCGAGGCGCTGCGCCGCCAGGTGCCGGCCGAGCTGCGGATCGTCGGCGTGGAGGATCAGGAGCTCGCCCCGATGCTGCTCGACCCGGAGGGCGTGACGGCGCTCGGGCGGATCGGCGACGCCGAGAAGCGCGCCGCGCTGGAGGTCGCCGACGTGCTGTGCGCGCCGTCGCTGGGCGGCGAGTCGTTCGGGATGGTGCTCACGGAGGCCTTCGCGGCCGGCACGCCGGTCGTCGCCTCCGACATCGCCGGCTACCGCGACGTGGTCGCCCACGGCCGTGACGGGCTGCTGGTGCCGCGCGGCGACGCCACGCGGCTGGCGGAGACGCTGCGCGACCTGGCGCTGGACCCCGCTCGCAACCGCGCCCTGGCCGCCGAGGCCGGACGCAGCGCCGAGCGCTACGCGTGGCCGCGCGTTGCCGCCGAGGTCGCCACGGCGTATGAGGAAGCCCGCGCGGTCGAGCGGCCCGACGGTGCGCTGGCGCGCACTGCCGTGCGCGTCGGTGTGCGGGCGATGGACGGCGAGCGGTCGCCCGCGCGGCGGCTGCCGTCGATCGAGCCGCCCCCGGTGGGCACGGCACGACCGGCCGTCAAGCTGCTTCGGCGCGGCCTGTTCGCAGGCGCCGCGCTGGCCGCCGCCGGTGGCGCGGCGCTGGCGCTCAGCCGGATCGGGATGCGCCCGATCGGCGAGGCGCTGCTCGCCTCGAGCCCGACCTGGGTGCTCGTCGCGCTCGGCCTGATGTGCCTCTCGATGTGCCTGCGCGCCGTCTCCTGGCACGCGATCCTCAAGGCGGCGCTGCCCGACGCGCTGCCGCGCTTCGCCGACGCGATGCAGGGCACCTCGATCGGCGTCCTGATGTCCGCGACGCTGCCCGCCCGGCTCGGGGAGCCGTCGCGCGCCTTGATCGTCGCGCGGAGGCTCGGCCGGGCACGCGACCGGCTGCCGGTCGTGCTCGGCACGGTCGTCTCGCAGACGCTGCTCAACGTGCTCGCGCTGGTGATCCTGGGAATCGTGATGTTCATCACGATCGGGCTATTCGCCGGCCGCCAGCAGGCGCTGGTCTGGTACGCGCTGGCGCCCATCGCGGCGCTGGTCGTGGTGCTCGTGGCGCCGGCGCTGCTGCGCTCCGGCCTGCCATCGCGCTCGGCGCGCGTGGGGCGCTGGATCGGGCAGGCGCGCGGGGCCGCCGCGCGCGTGCGGCACGGCCTGGTCGTGTTCCGGCGCGCCAAGCTCGGCTCGGTGGCGACGAGCGCGCAGCTCGGGGCGTGGGGCCTGCAGTGGGTCGCCTGCTACGTGCTGCTGGTCGCGCTGCACCTCGACGGGGCCGCCGACATGGGCGCGGCCGCCGCGGTGCTGTTCGCGGTCAACGTGACCGCGGTGCTGCCGGTCACGCCGTCCAACCTCGGCGTCTTCCAGGCCGCCTGCGTGGCCGTGCTGACCGGCGCCTACGGGATCCCCGCCGCGCAGGCGCTGGGCTACGGGATCATCCTGCAGGCGGTCGAGATCGCCACGGCCGTCGTGATGGGCGCGCCGGCGCTCGTCAAGGAGGGCGTCTCCTGGCGCGAGGTGCGCCTGCGCGCGCTGCACACCTCGCCGGTCTCGCTCGGCGCCCCCGCGCCGCACCGCGCCGAGGCCTAAGCCCGAGACCGCCGGTTCCTCATCTCCCGCGCGTTGGGGCTCTCATGAGGAGAACTCTCATCGCGCTGACCGCGCTGCTGGTGGCCGCTCCCGCGGCGAGCGCCCAGGAGCGCCACGAGCACAGCGCCAACATGAGCCACGTCAAGAACCTGCCGTACGCGGTGGACAACGGCGGCACGCCGAACTACGGCACCGACATCGAGTTCGCGACGCTGGCCGGCAAGAAGTACGCCCTCGCGGGCTCCTACAAGAACGGCCTGCAGATCGTCGACATCTCCAACCCCGACGACGCGCAGATCGTCTCGACCTACGACTGCGGCGTCACCCAGGGCGACGTCCAGGTGTTCCACCAGGCCGACGAGCCCGGTCGCACCTTCGTCGGCTACGCATCCGACACGTTCGGCGACGGCACCTCAACCTGCTACCGCGAGGCGCAGGCGCTCGGGTTCGACATGCTCAAGGAGGACGGCACCGGCAAGAACGGCACGTTCATCGCCGACGTCACCGACCCGCTGAACCCCAGGACCGTCGGCTTCGTCGAGGTCGGCCAGGGCTCGCACAACCAGTCGATCCACCCGAGCGGCAACTACCTCTACAACTCCAACTCGGACCTGATCACCTCGATCCAGCCGGCGATCGAGGTCTTCGACATCTCGGATCCGGGTGCTCCCCGCGCGGTCGGCGAGCTCACGCTGCCTCCACGGCCGGGCCTGGGCACCGAGTCGCACGACATCACGTTCTCGGACGACGGCGCGCGGGCCTACTCGGCCGCTCTGTCACAGGGCGTGATCATCGACACGCGCGATCCCGCCAACCCGTCGATCATCTCCTCGTTCCTGGACCAGACGATCAACGTCTGGCACCAGATGGACCCGTTCACGATCACCGACGCGGCCGGTCGCGAGCGCGAGTTCGTGATCGCCGAGGACGAGTTCGCCGGCGCCGTCGGCACCGGCCAGTGCCCGAACGGCGGGGTGCACGTGTTCGAGACGACCGGCGCGATGGAGAAGTCGCCGCAGAAGGTCGGCTAGTCAGCGTGACCAAGCGCAACGCGCTGGTCTGCCTGCTGCCGCAGGGCTAGCACCGGCCGGTGCGGCGCCGGCCCTTGGGCCGGCGCCGCCCCACGTCAACTGCGCTGGGCCGGGGGAGGGTGGATAGCGTGCATGGCATGGATCGCGGGACGGCCATCGCTTTGACGCTCGCCGTCGGCGCCGGGTTCGCGATGCAGGCGCCGATCAACGCCGCGCTCGGCCGCGACATCGGTCCG
>DATFQI010000272.1:0-7887 GCA_035264365.1 Solirubrobacteraceae bacterium | reverse complement strand
GTGTACGGCTCGGTCGCGGTGCCGTCGAAGGAGTAGTCCGTCGAGATCTGGATCGCCAGCGCGCCGGCGGCGGCCGCGGCGGCGGCGACGTTGCCCGCGCCCTCGGCGTTCACGCGCGCGGCGAGCTCCTCCTGCTCCTCGGCGCCGTCGACGTCCGTCCAGGCGGCGCAGTTGACGACCGCGTCGGGCGCGACGTCGCGCACGATGGCGGTGGTCGCCGCGGAGTCCGTGATGTCGATCTCCGGGAGGTCGAGGCCGACCGGCTCGTGGCCGGCGCCGCGGGCGGCGGCGAGGAGGTCATGTCCGAGCATCCCCGCGGCGCCGATGACGAGCAACCGCATGGCTCAATACTTAGCGCATGGGCGTCAGGCGGAGCGCCAGCCCGAGCTCGAAGCGGGCCTCCGGATCCTCCAGGCGCTCGCCGAACAGCTCGCGCAGGCGGGTCATCCGGTAGCGCACGGTCTGCGGGTGCACGCCGAGCGCGGCGGCCACGGCCTGGACCTGGCCGGGACGATCCAGCCAGGCCCGCAGCGTGGTCTCCATCTTCTCGCGCTGCCCGCCGTTGAGCGTCTCGAGCGGCGCCAGTCGCGCGGCGGCCAGCTCCGCGCCCAGTGCCGGGTCCGCGGCCAGCAGCAGCGTCGCGAGGTGCTCCTCGGCGACGATCAGGCCGTCGTGGGGGAGCGCGAGGGCGGACGCGGCCCGGCGCAGGCTCGCCGGCGCGCGCGGCCACGGCACCGCCGGCCCGAGCGCGGCGCGCGCGCCCTGCAGCGCGGCCTCGAGCGCGCGCCGCCGCCCCGGTCCGCCGGGGTCGGGCACGAACGCGCACAGCCGCCCGCCGAGCTCGGCGCCGACGGCGTCGACCCCGATCCGGCGGGCCAGCGCCGCCGCGTCGGCGTCGAGCTCGTCCTCGGGCGTGCCCTCGTCGCCCGGCACCACGAGCGCGGCGAGCCGCCTCGGCAGCTTCCAGCCCGCCGCCGCGGCGACGGTGCGGATCGCCTCCTCCGAGGCGGGCGGGTCCTCGGCCAGCACCCGCACGAGCCGGCGCCGCCTGCGCTGGGCCTCACCCGCCGCAGCGGATTGCTCCTGCGCGTAGCCGTCGGCGGACTCCGCGGAGATCTCGTCGATGTAGGCGAAGATCGCCTCGCCGAGGTCGTAGAGCACCTCGGGAGCGAGGCCCGCCTCGCGGCCGGTCTCGACGAAGCGCCGCCAGGCCATCCGGGCGCCCACGCGGTAGGCCGCCAGCAGCGCGTCGAGGCTGCGGCCCGCGTGGTACTCGCCACGGCCGAGATCGACGTAGATCTCGCGCGCGCCACGGACGTCGGCCTGCGGGTCCACCACGAGCCGCAGGAAGCGCTGGAAGGCGATCTCGACGCCCCGCCGCACGGCCGCCCCGAACTCGCCCTCCATGGCGCGCGCGTAGTCGGGCACCTCGGCCGCGATCGCGGCGATCGTCTCGTCGGCGAGGCCGGACAGCGCGGGCTGCAGCACCTCGGCGGTCTCCGCGGGAACGGCCGCGAACGTGCGCGTCGTCTGAGCCATTTGTAGGAAGCCTACAAAGAACGAAGTCGCGAAGGTGCGACATTGCGTGAAGAACGCGGCGGCCTAGAGGGGTAAGACACAGGCCATGACCACCGCGCACAGGACTTTCAACCTCATCGGGGTCGTCGTGCCCCTGCTCGCGGTGCTCGCGGGCATCGTTCTGCTCTGGAACACGCTCGTCGACTGGAGCGACCTCGTCGGCCTCGCGATCCTCTACGTGATCTGCGGCTTCGGCGTCACCGTGGGCTTCCACCGCATGCTCACGCACCGCTCGTTCGCGACGTACAAGCCCGTGCAGTACCTGTTCGCGATCCTCGGCTCGATGGCGGTCCAGGGACCGGTCATCGCCTGGGTCGCCGATCATCGCAAGCACCACGCGCACACCGACGTCGAGGGCGACCCGCACTCCCCGCACGGCCACGGCAGCGGCTTCAAGGGCGCGGTCAAGGGCCTCTGGTACGCCCACATGGGCTGGCTGTTCGACCGCCAGGGCGAGGCGTCCTACCGCAAGTACGCGCGTGACCTGGTCGAGGACGCGGGCTTCCGCCGCATCAACAAGCTGTTCCCGCTGTGGGTGGCGCTCGGCATCGCGCTCCCGGCCGCGATCGGCTACGCGATCGACGGCACGCTCGCGGCCGCCGCGACCGGCGCGCTGTGGGGCGGGCTGGTGCGCATCTTCCTGCTGCACCACGTGACGTGGTCGATCAACTCCGTCTGCCACTTCTTCGGCACCCGCCGCTTCGACGTCGAGGACCACTCCACGAACGTGTTCTGGCTCGCGCCGCTCTCGTTCGGCGAGTCCTGGCACCACAACCACCACGCGTTCCCGCGCTCGGCGATGCACGGGCTGCGCTGGTGGGAGGTCGACCCGACGGCGTGGGTGATCCGCGGCATGAAGGCGACCAAGCTGGCCTGGAACGTCGTCGAGATCACCCCGGAGCGCCAAGAGCAGAAGCTCGCCCGCGAGCAGGCCAAGGTGGCCACGCCCGTCTAAGGGGTGGGTCGCCGTACCGCCGCCGCGCGCGGCACCTGATAACCCGTACGGGGTGAGTGCGCGCGCGGCGACCTTCGGGGTGTTCTTCGTCAACGGGGCGGCGATCGGCGTCTGGGTCGCCCAGATCCCGTTCGTCCAGGACCGCTTCGGCCTCTCCAAGAGCACGCTCGGGCTGATCCTGCTGACGATGTCGATCGGTGTGATCGTCGCCCTGCCCGTGATGGGGCAGGCGATCGTCCGCCTCGGCAGCGCTCGCGCGGTGCGGCTGGCCGGCACGATCTGCTGCCTGGTGGTGCCGCTGCCGCTGCTGGCGCCCGAGCCGTATCTGCTGCCGCTCGCGCTGATCGCCTTCGGCGCGGCGGCCGGCTCGATGGACGTCTCGATGAACGCGCACGGCTCCGCGATCGAGGGCCGCACGGGCCGCCCGATCATGTCCTCGCTGCATGCGGGCTGGAGCTTCGGCGGGTTCACGGGCGCCGCCGGCGTGGCCGCCGCCACCGCCGCGGGTGCGGACCCGCGGGTGCAGAACACGATCGCGGCGGGCCTGCTGCTCGCGGCGCTGCTGGCGTGCCTGACCGCGCTCGGCCCGGGCAGCGCCACCGCGGCCGGCGAGCGCTTCCGGCTGCCCTCGCGCGCCGTCGTGCTGATGGCGGTCCTGTGCTTCCTGACGATGGTCACGGAGGGCGCGATGGCCGACTGGGGCGGCGTCTACCTACGCGGCGACCTCGGCGCATCGGCCGGCGTGGCCGCGGCCGCGTTCGCGGCGTTCTCGGCCGGCATGACGATCGCGCGCCTGACCGGCGACCGGATCAACTTCGAGATCGGGCCCACGCGGCTGCTGCGCGGCGGCTCGGCGCTGGCCGCGATCGCCCTGGGCACGATGCTGGTGATCGCGCATCCGGTCGCGGCGCTGATCGGCCTCGTGCTGGTCGGCATCGGCGTCGCCAACGGCGTGCCGCTGCTGTTCAGCTGCGCGGGTGCCGGCGGCGCGGAGACGGCCGGCCCCGCGATCGCCGCCGTCAGCTCGATGGGCTCGCTCGGCTTCCTCGTCGGCCCGCCCTTCATCGGGTTCCTCGCCGAGGCCACGAGCCTGCCGCTGGCGCTCACGCTGCTGTGCGCGGCGACCGGCGCGGTCGCGGTGCTGGCGCCGCGGGTGACCGGCCCCGCCCAGCGCGGCCGCCGGCCCGAGCCGGAGCTCGCGATCCGGTGAGGTTCGCGGCGATCCTGTCGGACCTCGACGGCGTGCTGGTGGACTCCGGCGATGCGGTCGAGGCGGTCTGGCGCGACTGGGCGGGCGCGCAGGGGCTCGACCCCGACGAGGTCGTGCGCGCGATGCACGGCGTGCCGTCGCGCGAGGTCATCGCCTCGGTCGCGCCGCACCTGGACGCCGCCGCCGAGGCCGAGCGCGTCGACGCGCTGCACGCGCAGAGCGGCGGCGCGCCGCTGCCCGGCGCCGCCGAGCTGCTCGCCGCGGCGCCGCCGGAGGCGCTGGCGGTCGTGACGTCCTGCGGCTCCGCGCTGGCCGGCGCGCGCCTGCGCGCCGCCGGCCTGCCCGAGCCCGCGATCCTCGTCACCGCCGACGCCGTCCGCCGCGGCAAGCCCGCTCCAGACGCCTACCTCGTGGCCGCGCAGGCGCTCGGCGCCGAGCCGGGCGGCTGCGTGGTGATCGAGGACGCCCCGGCGGGCGTGCGCGCCGGCCGCGCGGCCGGCATGACGGTCTGGGCCGTCACCACCACGCACTCCGAGGCCGAGCTCGAGGCCGCCGACCGCACCGCGGCCGACCTCGCGGCGTTGTTGGGTCCCCTGGGCCTCGCCTGAGCGCGGGCGAACGGCGGCTGGGTAGGGGAGCGAGGGAGCCGCCCACGACGCCTGCTCCCGGCCGCCCCGCGCATTGAGTCCGCAGTTGTTCAGCCTGAGGCTGAACAACTCACGATTCAGCGCAAGTCGAGGCGCTCGCGGCACCCCAGCATCCCTACCCAGAGCCGTTGACGTTCGCCGGGGCCACGCCCCGGGCGGCCTCAGAGAATCCCGATCTCGGAGTTGTCGCCGACCATGAAGCGGTAGGCGCGGGGCTGGCGGTCGTCGCGGCTGATGTGCACGCCGCGGCCGAGCAGCGAGGACTCCATGCGGCCGTCGAGCCCGCGCACGGTCGAGCCCTCGAGCAGGATCGAGTGCTCGACCTCGGCGTTCTCGATCACGCAGTGGCGGCCGACCGCCGTGTAGGGGCCGACGTAGCAGTCCGTCAGCACGGCGCCGGCGCCGATGATCGCGGGCCCGCGGACGGTCGAGTTGGTCAGCTGCGCGCCGGCCTCGACGATCACGCGGCCGTCGATCTGGGAGGCGTCGAGCCGGCCGTCGACCTTGCGGTCGATCGTCTCGAGGATCAGCCGGTTGGCCTCGAGCATGTCGTCGAGGCGCCCGGTGTCCTTCCACCAGCCGCGGACGATGTGCGGCTCGACGCGGCGGCCGGAGTCCACGAGCCACTGGATCGCGTCGGTGATCTCCAGCTCCCCGCGGGCCGACGGCTCGATCGCCCGGGCGGCGTCGTGGATGTGCGGCGTGAACATGTAGACGCCGACCAGCGCGAGGTCGGTCGCGGGCTCCTGGGGCTTCTCCGCCAGCCGCTTCACCGCGCCCGCGCCGTTGAGCTCGGCCACACCGTAGTTCTCCGGGTCGGGGACCGGCGTGAGCAGGATCAGCGCCTCGGGCGCGTTGTCGATGAAGTTGCCGACCAGCTCGCGCATGCCGCCCTGGAGCAGGTTGTCGCCGAGGTACATCACGAACGAGGAGTCGCCGAGGAACGGCTCCGCGGTGAGCACCGCGTGGGCGAGCCCGGCCGGCTCGTCCTGGACGATGTAGGTGATCTGCACCCCGAACTGGGAGCCGTCGCCGGCCGCGGCGCGGATCTCGTCGCCGGTCTCGGGGGCGATGATGATCCCGATCTCGCGGATGCCCGCGTCCGCCATCGCCTCGATGCCGTAGAACAGCACCGGCTTGTTGGCCACCGGCACGAGCTGCTTGGCCGACGTGTAAGTGATCGGCCGCAGGCGCGTGCCGCGCCCGCCCGAGAGGATCAGGCCCTTGAGCTCGTTACTCATGGCGCGCCAGGCTAGTAGGTGCCACCGAGCTTGCGGTGGTCCCAGCTCACGCGGCCGGTCTCGCGGAACTCGATCGCCACGCGCTTGGGGGCCTGTGCGGCGAACCCCTCGCGCAGCACGGCGGGGTCCGCTCCGGGCGGTGCGTAACGGGATGCGAGCTCGGCGACGAAGCCGAGCACCGTCTCCTGGTCGCGGTGCAGGACCGCCTCGGTGCGCAGCATCAGCCCGCGCAGCTGCTCGTAGGTCTCGCCGGACTCGACCTGCAGCGTCGCCCGCGGGTCGCGCTCGAGGTTCTTGGTCTTCTGCGACTTCGCGTACGTCCAGGCCCAGAGGCAGCCGTCGCGGACGACGTACCAGAGTGGCATCAGGTGCGGGAAGCCGTCGCGGCCGTTGGTGGCGCAGATGACCGTGCGCTGCTCGTCGAGGAAGGCGAGCGCCTCCTCGTCGGTCATCCGGATCGCCTCGCGGCGGTTCACTTCACGCGGTGCTGCTCGGGGCGAGCAGGCCCTCGGCGGCCGTGAGGACCGCCTCGCGGGCGTCGGCGGGCTCGAGCACGGCAGCGTCGCCGGCCTCCTTGAGCACCTCGCGCACCAGGTAGGGCGTGCCCTTGTAGGCCCACTCCACGATCACCGCTCCGTCGGGGAGCTCGGCGAGCACCGTGCGGTCCTCGCTGGCCCAGCGGGCCTGGTCGGGCGAGATCCACACGTGCGCGGTGCGCGAGCCCTCGACGACGCCGGTGCGCGGCCAGCCGCCGACGTCGGCGACCGGGTCGAAGTCCTCCCGGCGCTCGAACGTGTCGCCCAGCAGCTCGGCGCTCTTGATCCGGTCGAGCCGGAACTGGCGCATCTCGTCGTCCTTGGCCGGGTCGACGGCGGAGACGTACCACGCCTCGCGGCTGTTGATCAGCGCGTACGGCTCGACGACGCGGTCCGAGAACGCGTCCTCGTTGGCGGCCCAGTACTCGATCCGTAGCCGGCGCGACTCGTGCACCGCGGTCTCGACCAGGCGCGTGATCTCGTCCTCGGCGGTCGGCGAGGTGACGTGCAGGCCCTCCTCGACGGGGTCGTGGCCGAGCGCGGCGACGATCTTCTCGCGGGCGGAGGAGAGCGCGCCCTGCGCGAAGCGGGCGCCGATCAGGTCGATCGCCGCGACGAGCGCGTTGGCCTCGATCGGCAGCAGCCGCGCCGGGCGGTCGAAGGTGTCCGAGTACGGCTCCGGGTCGACTTCGATCTCGCCCGTCGGCAGCACCTCGGCGTAGATGACGTAGGCGCCGCCGCCGAAGTTGACGACGTTGAGCACGGAAATGTCCTCGCGCAGCTCCTGGTCGGAGATCTGCAGCTGCTCGCGCACCTCGGCGACCGGGATCCGGCGGCCCTCGCGGCCGGCCGCGATCAGCACGGTGGCCAGCGTGACCAGACGCGCGAAGCGCTCGGGCCGGATGCCGGCCTCGCCGCCGCGCGAGCGCCCGCCGCTCTCGCCCTCCGGCGCCGCCGCCGCGGGCGGGTTGCCGTCGGCGACCGAGGCGAACGCCTCGCCGCGATGGCGCTCGATGATCTGGTCCAGCCGCGCGCGCGACTCCTCGACGAGCTCGGGCGGGGAGCAGACGCGCGCCTGGTCGCCGAAGCGCAGCGCCCAGGCGACGAGCAGCCGCGGGAGCGCGTAGTCGGTGCGGAAGATCTGCCCACCGTCCTCGCCGGCGCGCATCTCGCCGTAGGCGCCGAACTGGCGCTCGACGTACCACGCGATCTTGTCCGAGACCCAGACCTCGCCGGTGCCGACGACGTCGCCGAGCTGCCACGGGATGCGGCTCGCGTAGCCGCGCGGGTCGAAGTCGGCGGGGCGCTGGAAGTCGTGCTCGGCCTTGGTCGAGTAGGCGACCTTGCCGCGGATCCGCGAGAGCCGGAACACGCGCACGGCACCGCGCTCGTGCGAATGGCCGACGAGGTACCACTGGCCGCCCTCGAACAGCAGGTGGTACGGGTCGACCTTGCGCAGCGAGGTCTCGCCGGACTGCATCGTGAAGTACTCGAACTCGATCCGCTTGCGGCGGTAGATCGCGGTGTCGACCTTCGCGAGGCGGCCCGACAGCTCGCTGCCGCCGGCCGAGGCGGTGATGCCGAGGCCGATCGTCTGGCGCGAGTCCGAGCCGAGCGGGCTCGGCCGCCCCCACGTGATCTGCTGCAGCGCGAGCCGCAGCGGCTCGGCGTAGGCGAACTCCCCGTCGAGCAGCGTGAGCGCGGTCTGCAGCGCGGCGCG
>DATFQI010000271.1:0-3141 GCA_035264365.1 Solirubrobacteraceae bacterium | reverse complement strand
CCCAACGGGCTGCAGGTGCCGGGCGGCGAGGAGGCGCGGCGGGTCGTCACCGGCGTCTCGGCCCAGCGCGAGCTGATCGAGCGCGCGATCGAGCTCGACGCGCAGCTGCTGCTGGTCCATCACGGCCTGTTCTGGGACTTCCACCCGACCGGCCTGACACCGGTGCTCGCCGAGCGCCTGCGGCCGCTGTTCAAGCACGACCTGGCGCTCGCGGCGTACCACATTCCCCTCGATGCGCACCCCGAGGTGGGCAACAACGCGATCCTGGCCGATGCCCTGGGCTGCGAGCGCCACGAGCCGTTCGGCGACTTCAAGGGCCGCGCGGTCGGCCGCGCGGGCACGTTCGGCGGCGACGGCGTTCCGGCCGAGGAGCTGTTCGCGCGCGTGCGCGAGATGACGGGCCGCGAGCCGCTCGTGCAGGGCGCCGGACCCGCGCGGGTGCGCCGGATCGGGATCGTCTCCGGCTCGGCGGCGAGCTCGCTCGACGAGGCGGCGGCGCTCGGGCTTGACGCGTTCTTGACGGGCGAGCCGCGCGAGCACGTGATGGCCGACGCGCGCGAGCTGGGAGTCCACTTCATCGCCGCCGGCCACTACGCCACGGAGACGTTCGGGGTGCGGGCGCTGGGGGATTGGCTGGCCGGCCGGTTCGGCATCGAGCACGTCTTCGTCGACGTCCCGAATCCGGTCTGACGGGTGAGAACCCTCACCCGCGTCCTCATGAGGACAATGTTTAGCTCAGATTGACCAATCTCGGTTGTGGGCGTCCGGGGGAGCCTGTACCTTCCCCCCACGTGGCAAACCTCATAGGAGGCACATAGCGATGGCAATCCACCTCACGCCCACCGAGCTCGCGCGAGAGTCCGGAATGGAGCGTCGCGAAGTCATCGAGAAGTGCATGGAGCTGGGCGTGCCCATCTTCCAGGGGCGCATCGACAAGACCCTCTTCCTCGCCAACGTCAGCGAGCAGAGCTCGTCCCGTAGCACCACCGCCGCCCGGGTAGCAACCGCCTGAGGCCCCCGGCGGCGCACCCTCGGCGCGCCGCCCACATAGAATCCGCCCCTCACGGTTCCTGAGGAGGAGCGGATGGAAGCGAGCACGGTGCCCGCCGTCGAGGAGTCGACGGGCTCGAAGACGATCGCCGACATGATGGCGGCCGCCGCCGAGAAGTTCGGCGACCACGCGGCCGTCAAGTTCAAGCGCGACGGCACGTGGCACGACGTGTCGTTCGCCGAGGTCGGCGAGATCGTGTCCGAGCTCGCCCGCGGGCTTATCGACCTCGGCCTGCAGCCCGGCGACCGGGTCGCGCTGCTGTGCACGACGCGGCCCGAGTGGACCTACGCCGACTTCGCGATCAGCAGCGCGGGCGGCGTCGTGGTCCCGATCTACCCCACCAACTCGCCGTCCGAGTGCGCCTGGGTCACCAGCAACTCGGAGGCCCGCTTCATCGTGGTCGAGGACGCCGAGCAGGCGGCGAAGATCGCCGAGGTGCGCGGTGAGCTGCCCGCGCTCGAGCAAGTGATCGCGGTCGAGCCGACCGAGGGCGCGATCTCGCTCGAGGAGCTGCGCGAGCGCGGACGCGGCCGCGACGCCGCCGAGGTCGCCGAGCGCGCCGCCGCCGTCAAGCCGGGCGATCCCTACACGTTCATCTACACCTCGGGCACCACCGGCCCCCCGAAGGGCTGCGTGCTCACGCACGGCAACTACCGCGAGGTGCTCAACTCGTGCGAGTCGATCGGGGCGCTCGAGGCCGGCGAGGTCGCCTACCTCTACCTGCCGCTCGCACACTCCTACGCGCTGCTGATCCAGCTGCTCGCCATCGACCTCGGCTCGACGATCGCCTACTTCGGCGGCGACACCAAGCAGATCGTGGTCGAGCTCAACGAGGTCCACCCGACCTACCTGCCGTCGGTGCCGCGGATCTTCGAGAAGATCTACACGCTCGTCACCGCCAACGGCGACCCGGCGAAGATCAAGGCCGCCACGCAGGTCGGGCTGAAGGTCCGGCAGCTCCAGGAGGCCGGCCAGGAGGTCCCCGCCGAGCTCCAGCAGCACTTCGACGCCGCCGAGGATGCGCTGTTCAAGAACGTCCGCGCGGCGTTCGGCGGCAACCTCAAGCAGGCCAACACCGGCGCCGCCCCGATCGCCAAGGAGATCCTCGAGTTCTTCTTCGCCTGCGGCGTGCCGGTGCTCGAGGGCTACGGCATGACCGAGACCTCGACCGTCTGCACCACGCAGACGCGCGAGCGCTACAAGATCGGCACGGTCGGCTTCGCGATCCCGGGCAGCGAGGTCCGGATCGCCGACGACGGCGAGATCCTGCTCAAGGGCCCGAACATCTTCCAGGGCTACTACAAGATGCAGGACGCCTCGTGGGGCACGATCGTCGACGGCTGGATGCACACGGGAGACCTCGGCTCGCTCGACGAGGACGGGTTCCTGTCCATCACCGGCCGCAAGAAGGACATCATCATCACCGCCGGCGGCAAGAACCTGACGCCGGCCAACATCGAGAACGACCTCAAGCAGAACCGCTGGATCTCCCAGGCGGTCATGCACGGGGACCGCCGGCCGTACCCGGTCGTGCTGGTCACGCTCGACCCCGAGGAGGCGCCCGCGCTCGCGCGGGAGCTCGGCATCGAGGACGCCGACCCCGCGGCGCTGGCCGAGCACCCGAAGGTCCACGAACGCGTCCAGGCGATCCTCGACGAGGTCAACCGCAACTACGCGCAGGTCGAGCAGGTCAAGAAGTTCACGATCCTCGACCACGACCTCTCGCAGGAGACCGGCGAGCTCACGCCGACCCTGAAGGTCAAGCGCAACGTGGTCAACGAGAAGTACGCCGACCGCTTCGAGGCGCTCTACACAGGCTGAGCGGTCACGCGAGCGCCGCGCCCCGGGACGAACGTGATGCCGCGACGGCGGTAGCGCTCGGGGCGCGGGTCGGCTGCGCGCAGCGCACGGCGGGCGAGCACCACGCCCAGCACCTGGCGCATCTCGAAGCTCGCGAACGAGGCGCCGAGGCAGCGCCGCACGCCGCCGCCGAACGGCACCCAGGTGTAGGTCTCGGGCTTGGCCTCGAGGAAGCGCTCGGGCCGGAAGGCCAGGGGCTGCGGGTAGAGGTCGGCGCGGCGGTGCATGAG
>DATFQI010000270.1:0-23156 GCA_035264365.1 Solirubrobacteraceae bacterium | reverse complement strand
CTCGTTGGCGATCCGGGCGCGCTCCTCGGCCGCCGCCTGCTCGGCCTGGTCGGCGCGGTCGCGGCGGAGCCGCTCAGCCTTCTCGAGCAGCGCCGCGTTCAACCGCGAGCGGTTGGCGATCACGCGGCCGAGCAGGATCGGGCCGCCGGCGATCACGAACCCGCCGAAGATCGCGTCGACGACCGTGCTCGGGTAGGCGTCGATCGCCAGCGCGAGGTTGTCGCACGCGAACACGAACGCGACGCCGATCAGCAGCACGCGGCCGCGCGGCTCGTGCAGCCCGAAGGAGAACAGCAGGAACAGGACGCCGAAGAACGCGGCGTAGACGTTGTCGTTGAGCTCGCGGCCGAGCGGCTGGAACACCGTGAAGCCGATCAGGGCGAGCACGATCGACGCGATCGGCGAGCGGCGGCGCACGGCGAGGCCGGCGGCGATCGCAAAGGTGGCGAGCACGGCGATCCAGGCGTAGTGCGCGTCCGGGTACAGGAGCGCGGCCTCGAGCACGCCCTCGATCGCGAACGCCACCGCGATCAGGGCGTCGACGCGGCCGGGCCCGAGGCTGCGGGCCCGCTCGCGGATCGCGCGCAGCGGCTGCATGCTCGAGAGCGTACGCGCGGGCGGGCGGGTCTTCGTCCTCCGTGACGAGGATCGCGCGTCATCCCTGAGGATGACCCCGGATCATCCGCTCGCCGCGCGCAAGATCGTCATGGAGGCCGACGACGTGCGGCGCCCGCGATGGGACCGTTGCCGTCATGAGGACCTGGACGGCCACCACCACAGCAGCGGCCCACCCCGCGGCCGTGCTCGACGTGCTCACGGATCCCGGCGCGGCGTCGCGCTGGGCGCCCGTCCCCTTCGACGTCGACGACCTCGACGGCGAGCGCCTGCTCGCCGGCAGCCGCGCGAAGGTCTCCGGCCGCCTGGCCGGCCGCCGCGTCGGCTTCGAGGTCGAGGTGCACGAGGCCGACGAGTCCGGGATCCAGCTGAGCGCCAGCGGGCCCGTCGCGTTTGACGTCGACTACCGCCTCTCGGCCGCCGGCTGCGGCGGCAGCGAGGTCCGCGCCTCCGTCTCCGTGCGCTCCGGCGGCGGCTTCACCGGCCGTCTGCTCGCCGAGGCCACCGGTGCGCTGCTCACCGCCGGCGCGCTGCACGCGGCCCTCGGCCGGATCGCCAAAGAAGCCTCCCTCAGCTACGCGTAACCAACCAAGGACCCAGACCCCACATGCTCGACATCGCCCCCGCCCTGGTGAAGGCCCCGGCCGTCGCCGCCACCGCCGTCACGCGCCGCTACGGCGACGGCGAGTCCGCCGTCGACGCCCTCCGTGGCGTCACGCTCGAGGTCCCCGCCGGCCAGTTCACGGCCGTGATGGGCCCCTCGGGCTCCGGCAAGTCCACGCTGATGCACCTGCTCGCCGGCCTCGACACACCCAGCTCGGGGACGGTCGAGATCGGCGGCGAGGACATCACGACGATGAGCGACAAGCAGCTCACGAAGCTGCGTCGCAAGCACATCGGCTTCGTCTTCCAGCAGTTCAACCTGCTGCCGACGCTGACGGCCGAGGAGAACATCCTGCTGCCGCTCTCGATCGCCGGCCGCAAGCCGGAGAAGGGCGACCTCGAGGCGCTGATCGCCCGCGTCGGCCTCGAGGACCGCCGCCGTCACCGCCCGTCGGAGATGTCGGGCGGCCAGCAGCAGCGCGTCGCGATCGCCCGCGCGCTGATCTCCAGCCCGACGGTGCTGTTCGCCGACGAGCCGACCGGCAACCTCGACTCCGCCTCCGGCGGCGAGATCCTGGCGCTGCTGCGCGAGGCGGTCGAGCTCGACGGCCAGACCACGCTGATGGTCACCCACGACCCGCGCGCCGCCGCCACGGCGGACCGCGTCGTGTTCATCGCCGACGGCCGGATCGTCGCCGACCTGGTCGAGCCGACGGAGGCCGACGTGCTGGCCGCCGTCAAGGAGGCCTACGTCCGATGAGGTCCGTGGCCCTCAAGGGACTGATCGCGCGCCCCGTGCGCACGATCCTGACCACGCTGGCCATCGTGCTCGGCGTCGCGATGGTGAGCGGTGCGCTCACGCTGACCGACACCATGCGCGGCGGCGCGGACGGCCTCACCAAGGCCGCCTACGACGGCACGGACGCCGTCGTCGCCGGGAAGACCGCGTTCGCGGTCGACTCGACCGACTACACCACCAAGCGCCCGACGGTCGACGCCTCGCTGCTGGAGCGCGTGCGCTCCGTCCCGCAGGTCGCCGCCGCCGTCGGCGACATCAACGACGAGGCGAAGATCATCGCCCGCGACGGCAAGCCGGCCGGCGACGGCCCGTACTTCGGCGTCGGCTTCGACTCGCGCGAGAAGGCCGCGGCCGCCACGACCCCGTTCCGGCTCGACGAGGGCCGCTGGGCCACCGGCCGGGGCGAGGTCGTGATCGACGCCAGCACCTCCGAGAAGGAGGACTACGGCGTCGGCTCGACGGTCAAGATCGCCGCGCACGGCGCCGCCGAGGACTTCAAGGTGGTGGGCGTCGCCCGCTTCGGCACGGTGAAGTCGCTCGGCGTCGCCACCGCCGCCGTGTTCGACCTCCGGACCGCCCAGGAGCTGTTCGGCAAGCAGGGCCGCTACGACTCGATCCTCGCCGTCGGCAAGGACGGGACGCCCGGCGCCGAGGTCCGCAAGGCGGTCGCCGCCCGCGTCGGCTCCGACGCCGCCGTGATGACGGCGAAGGAACAGGACCGCTTCACGCTCGACGGGCTGAAGATGTTCATCTCGATCATCACCATCGTCCTGATCGTGTTCGGCTTCGTGGCGATCCTCGTGGGCGCGTTCACGATCTTCAACACGCTCTCGATCACGGTGGCCCAGCGCTCGCGCGAGTTCGGCCTGCTGCGGATGGTGGGCGCGGCGCGTCGTCAGGTGCTCGGCTCCGTGCTGGTGGAGGCGCTGACGATCGGCGTGCTCGCCTCGCTGATCGGCCTCGCCGCCGGCTTCGGCATCGCCAAGGGCCTGGACGCCGTCTTCACCTCGATGCAGATCGACCTGCCCGAGGCCGGCATGGTGTTCGCCACCCGCACGGTGGTCGTGGCCATGGCCGTCGGCGTGCTCGTCACGCTCGCCGCGGGCCTGCTGCCTGCCTGGCGCGCGACCCGGGTCCCGCCCGTGGCCGCGCTGCGCGACGCGGCGCCCGGCTCGGAGAAGGTCCGCCTGCCGGCCCGCTTCGTGCGGCTGCTCGCCTCCGTGATCGGCCGCGTGGCCGAGCGCGTCGGCGGCTCCGCCGGGCGGCTCGCCCGCCGCAACGCGATGCGCAGCCCCGGCCGGACGGCCGTCACCGCGTCGGCGATGATGATCGGCGTCGCGCTGGTCACGCTCGTCACGGTCGTGGCCCAGGGCCTGCGCGACTCGACGACGGGCGCGCTGGAACGCCGGGTCGACGCCACGCACGTGATCACCGGCGCCGACGGCTGGTCGCCCACCGACGTCGCCGTGGCGAAGGACCTCGCCTCCACCCCCGGCGTCCAGGGGGTCACCGGCCTGCGCATGGACGGCGCACAGGCCTTCGGCGACAAGGAGATCGTCAACTCCGTCGATCCGAAGACGGTCGGCGGCCTGTTCACGTTCGACTGGGCCGACGGCGACGACGCGGTGCTCACGCACATGGGCGCCGGCGACGCGATCGTCGACGAGGGCTGGGCGAAGGAGCAGAAGCTCGGCGTCGGCGACCGCTTCTCGATCACCTCGCCGAAGGGCACTGAGCTCGGGCTGACCGTGCGCGGCATCGAGGAGTCGCCCGTGATCGACGCGTTCGCGCTCGGCCCGATCACGATCTCGCAGCAGGCCTTCGAGAAGGCGTTCGACTCGCGGCTGAACACGCTCACGTTCGTCAAGGCGGACGCCGGCGCCGACCTCAGCAAGGTCTTCGCCGCGCACCCCGACGCGATGGCGCAGACCAAGGCGGAGTACAAGGACCAGACCACCGGCGACATCGACTCGCTGCTGGCGATCTTCTACGTGCTGCTCGCCCTGGCCGTGATCGTGAGCCTGTTCGGCATCGTCAACACGCTGGTGCTCTCGACCTTCGAGCGCACCCGCGAGCTCGGGATGCTGCGGGCCGTCGGCATGAGCCGCCGGCAGGTCCGCCGCATGGTCCGGCACGAGAGCATCATCACCGCGCTGATCGGCGCGGGGCTCGGGATCGCGACCGGGCTCGCGCTCGCCTACGCCGTCACGTCGGCGTTCGCGGACGAGGGCCTGAGCTTCGCGGTCCCCGCCGGCTCGTTGATCGCGCTCGTGGTCGTCGCCACCGTCGCGGGCGTGCTCGCGGCGATCCTGCCGGCGCGCCGGGCCTCGCGGCTCGACCCGTTGAAGGCGCTCGCCTACGAGTAGGGCAAAGCTGGGGTCACGACAGCGCGGAGGGCCGCCCCACCCGGGGCGGCCCTTTCGCGTTCAGCGGACGCGCAGCTTCACGGAGCGGCTGACGCTCGCCACGTGGTCGCCGTCGTTGGTGCCGGAGAAGACGCGGAACGTGCCGCCGCGCCGGAGCCGCACGCTCTTGCGGTAGCGCGAGGACTTCGAGGAGCGGTGCTTGGCGATCGTGCCGGAG
This sequence comes from Solirubrobacteraceae bacterium, assembly GCA_035264365.1. Lineage (GTDB taxonomy): Bacteria > Actinomycetota > Thermoleophilia > Solirubrobacterales > Solirubrobacteraceae > DATFQI01. The sequence goes on along the minus strand of DATFQI010000270.1, from coordinate 18,556 downwards.
ATCGTCACCCAGGTGCCGCCCTTGAGGCGCTGGATCGCGATCTGCGAGCCGTCGTGCGCGGGCGTGACGCCGCCGCTGAAGCGGAAGATCGCGCCACGCGCGGTGCGCCGCACGCGCTTGGCCCGGACGCTCACCTTCGGCGCGACGCCGACGGAGACGATCGGGCTCTGGACCGTCGGGACGTTCGGCAGCACCACGCGGTACTGCGTGTTGATGCCCACCGACAGGATGGGGAAGTAGAACGTCCCGTCCGAGCGCGTCAGGTGCACGTCGGTGAGGTTCTGGAACCCCTGCGTGTACGGGAACGGGTTGCTCTGCAGCACGATCTGGCGCTCGGCGTTGTTGGTGCCCGACAGCTGACCCGCGATCACCGTTCGCCCGCCCGGCCGGACCGGGTTCTGGGTGGCGCCGAGCGTGAGCCCGAGCGGCTGGCGGAGGGTCTTGAACGTGCGGTCCGCGCCGCGCCGGACGCCCTTCGAGTTGCGGGCCACGAGGCGGTAGTGGTAGGTCGTGGCGGGCGACAGGCCGCCGATGTCGACTGCCACGGCGACGGCGCTGTTGCCCTTGCCGACGCTCGCCGGCGGCGCCGGGGCCTGCGCGCCGTAGACGCGCGTGGTGCCGTACTCGAACGTGTAGGTCGTCTCGAGCTGGTTCGGGTTCACGCGACCCGTCAGCGTGACGCCGTTCTGGCCCTTGTTCGCCGTCGCGCCCGTCGTCACGCCGGGCCGTGCGGGCGCCGCCGTGGCCGCCGCCGGGGCGAGCAGCCCTGCCGCGATCAACACCGTCGCGATGCCGGTTCCTCCTTGGATCCTGCGACGCTTCATGTTCCCCTTCCGATCGATGGAAATCGGTTCTCCGCCTCCTCGCAACACGGGATCGCGCGGAAAGGCGCGGTGCACCCTACGCGTGCGCGGAGCTCGGCACGGCCGGCACGGCCGGGGGCGCCGTCATGTCGGCCTTGACCTCCTCGATCCCCCGGGCCTGCGGGACGCGCACGGTCGGGCGGTCGGGATCGAGCGGGTCGACCGCGGCGACGACGCCGCGGCGGCCGTCGGGCAGGGCCACCTCGTGGCCGACGGGGTACGGCATGACGACGGCGCGGAAGTGGCGCACGACCTCCGAGCAGAACTGCGTGCCGGCGCCCTGGCGGACGATGCCGACGCCGACGTGCGGCTGCACGGCGCCGCTGTAATCGCGCTTGCTGGTGACCGCGTCGTAGACGTCGGCGACCGCGGCGAAGCGGGCGAACTCGTGGATCGCGGCGCCCTTGAGGCCGTGCGGGTAGCCGGTCCCGTCGGGACGCTCGTGGTGGTCGCGGATCACCGAGATCGTCAGCGGCGAGAGGTCGGCGGCGCGCAACAGCTCGACGCCGGCCTCGGGGTGCGTGCGCATGACCGCCATCTCCTCGTCGGTGAGGCGGGCGGGCTTGTTGAGGACCTCCGGCGGCACGGCGAGCTTGCCGACGTCGTGCACGAGCAGGCCGACGCCGAGCTTTCGCATGCGGTCGCCGAAGCGGTCGTAGCGGCGGCGGCCGCGGTAGTCGGTCCAGCCCTCGCGGGTCCAGGCGCGACGGGCGATCAGCAGGCCGAGCACGGCGACCTGGACGCTGTGACGGTGCGTGTAGGCGTCGAAGGTGCCGAGGTCGTCGAGCGTCAGCGCGGCCTCGGGGATCTCGAGCAGGTCGGCGACGAGCGCGTCGGCGACCTCCGCGAGCGAGGCGACGACCGAGTCCGGCAGCCCGGCGCCGTTGCGCAGCGCGTTGCGGGCTGCATCGAGCGCGTCGCCCGTGGCGCGGTGCACGCGCTCGCGCGTCTCGGGGGTGAGCGGCTCGACGACGTCGATGTCGCGGCCGAGGTCGTCCTCGATCCAGACCGAGCCGATGCCGACCTGCGGGAGCGCCCGCGCGTAGCGCTCGGACAGCAGCACTCCCGTGCGCAGCAGCGGCGCGGTGCCGGGCGGGCCGGTGACGATGTCGCGGGCGAGCTCCATCCCCTCGCGGATCTTGCGACAGGGGATCAGGCGCATGGGTGGGGGCGGGGGCGCATGCGACGTTCGCGGGACCGACAGACGTTGCCCGGGTGCTCGACCGCCGGAGGATTTCCTTGAGCTAGGGGCGTGCCTCCCACTCCGCCGGGTCGCCCACGGCGACCTCGGCGCCGAGCTCGGTGAGCACGCCGGCGAGCGCGTGGGTGCGGATCGCGCCGAAGTGCGTGACGTGCGCGAGCACGCCGCCGTAGGTGAACGACTGCGGCGGCTCGCACAGCGTGTCGACGAACGCGTCGTCGTAGGCGCCGCGCTCGCAGGTCGCGCGCGCGATCCGCTCGAAGGCGGGCGCCGCGCGCGCGAGCCGCTCGAGCAGGCGGCCGCGACCGGGTTCCGGGAACGCCTGGCCGGCCATCGCGGCGACCCACACCTCGAGCGTGAACACCAGCCGCTCGGCCATCACGGCGGCGCTCGCCTCCTCGCCCTCGAACCACACCACGACGAAGCCGGGCCGCAGCTCCCGCTCGAGCGCCTCGGCCGGCAGCGGCTCCATCGCCTCCAGCAGCTCGCGCACCCGAGCCAGGTGGCCACGCACCACCCGCGCAAGAAAGGTGTCAGACACCTTTCTTGCGCTCGGGATGAGGATGCCGGCCGGGGCGTGGAAGTGGATGCCGTTCGGGGCGTCCAGGTCGACGGGTGCGCCCGAGGCCGCGAACGCGCTCGGCGGCATCCCGTAGGCGCGGGCGAACGCGCGCGAGAAGGCAGCCGGCGAGCCGAAGTCCGCCGCGGCCGCGGCCTCCGACGCGGTCGCGGCGCCCGCCCGCAGCTGCCATGCCGCGCGCTCGAGCAGCAGCCGGCGGCGCAGCGCGACCGGCGACTCGCCGGTCGCGGCGGCCAGCAGCCGGTCGAGGTGGTCGCGTGAGAAGTGCGCCCGCTCCGCGAGCGCGCGTCCGTCGGCACCCGGCTCGTCGAGCGAGTCCACGACGAGGTCGATCAGGTCGCGCAGGCGGTCGGCCATGCAAGAAAGGTGCCAGACACCGTTCTTGCGCTTGATCGTGTTCGACGTGTCGCTGGACCCCGCCCCGGTGCTGCGGCACGCTGCGCGCATGCCCAGCTGGTCCGACTTCGAGGCGGCCGCCCCAGAGCTCGCCGCGCGCGTCCGCCGTCACCTCGACGCCCACACCCACAAGACGCTCGCGACCGTCCGCGCCGACGGCGGACCGCGCATCTCCGGCACCGAGTCGCAGTTCGTCGACGGCGAGCTGTGGATCGGCTCGATGGAGGGCGCGCGCAAGGCCCGCGACCTCCAGCGCGACCCGCGCTTCGCCCTGCACAGCGGGTCCGAGGACCCGCCGGGCTGGAGCGGCGACGCCAAGCTGGCCGGCGTCGTCGAGGAGATCACCGACCCGGAGCGAGTGCGGGAGATCAACGGCGGCGAGCACTCCGGCTCGCACCTGTTCCGGCTCGACCTGCACGAGGTCTCCACCGTCGGGCTCGACGACGCGCGCACGCAGCTCGTGATCGAGGTCTGGACGCCCGGGCGCGGCGTGCGGACGATCAGGCGCAAGTGAGCGGCAGGCTGGAGCGGCTCGTCGAGCGGCTCGCGCTGGAGCCCGGCGAGCGCGTGCTGGAGATCGGCTGCGGGCACGGCGTCGGGGCGACGCTCGTCTGCGAGCGGCTCGGCACGGCCGGCGCCTACACGGCCGTCGACCGCTCGCCGAAGATGATCGCCGCCGCCGAGCGCCGCAACGCACTGCACGTGGCCGCCGGCCGCGCGGAGTTCCTCGTCATGGCGCTCGAGGCGCTCGACCTCGGCGAGCGTCGCTTCGACGTGATCTTCGCCGCCCGCGTCGGCCTCTTCGCCCGGAATCCGGGTCGCGCCCGCGCGCTCGCGGATAAGTGGCTGGCGCCTGGCGGGCGGCTCGTCACGGAGTACGACGCTCCGGCCTGACCGATGAGTTGCGGCGCCGCCCGCGGTCGGAGCAATATGGAGGCCATGACGACCGTGCGGCTGCGCGAGCCGCTGAAGCGTCTTGCCGGCGGCACCGCCGACCACGCGCTCGAGGGCGCGACGGTCGTCGAGCTGCTCGCCGCGCTCGAGCGCGAGCACCCGGCCCTCGCCGGCTGGATCCTGGACGAGCGCGGCGCGCTGCGCCGCCACATCAACGTCTACGTGCGCGGCGAGCCGGGCGGCCCGGAGACGCCCGTCGGGGACGGCGACCGCGTTGACGTCCTGCCCGCGATCTCCGGAGGTGCGCGATGACCGAGCTGCTGGTGGGGACCAAGAAGGGGCTGTTCGTGCTCGAGGGCGACCCGGCCGGAGGCTTCGAGGTGACCGCGCGCGCGTTCGCCGGCGAGCCGGTCGAGTTCGCCATGCGCGACCCCGCCTCGGGCCACATCCTGGCCGCGGTCACGAGCGCGTTCTACGGGCCGAAGCTGCACTACGCGGAGCGCGCCGACGGCGAGTGGGAGCAGGCGTCCGGCGTCGCGCTGCCCGACGGCGGCGAGCAGGCGCTCGCGCGGCTGTGGGTGATCGTCGCCGACGACGCCGGCACGCTCTACATGGGCGGTGACCCGGGCGTGCTGTTCAGCTCGCGCGACGGCGGCGCGAGCTGGGAGCTCGTGCGCTCGCTGTGGGAGCACCCGACGCGGCCGGACTGGCAGCCGGGCGGCGGCGGGCTGTGCCTGCACTCGATCGCGCCCTGGCCGGGGGAGCCGGACCGGCTCGCGCTCGCGATGTCCGCCGTCGGCGTGTGGCTGACCGACGACGGCTTGCGCAGCTGGCGCCACGGCAACGAGGGCATCCGCCCGCGCTACCTCCCCGCCGACGCCGAGCCGACGATGAGCCTCTGCGTGCACGACCTCCAGCGCGCCGCGCTGCGGCCGGAGCGGCTGTTCATGCAGTTCCACGGCGGCGTCTACCGCTCCGACGACGCCGGCGCGTCGTGGACCGACATCGGCGCCGGGCTGCCGTCGGACTTCGGCTTCCCGATCGTGCTCGACCCCGCGGACCCGGACTCCGCCTACGTGATCCCGCTCGCCGCCGACATGGACCGAGTGACGCCCGGCGGCGCCGTGCGCGTGTACGAGACCCGCGACGCCGGCGCGACCTGGACCGCCCGCGGCGACGGTCTCCCGCAGGAGCACGCCTACCTGACGATCCTCCGCGAGGCGCTCGACGGCGCGGGCGAGGGCGGGGCGCTCGAGCTCTACTTCGGGGCCACCTCGGGCGCCGTCTACGGGTCGGGCGACGCCGGCGCGAGCTGGGCGGCCGTGGCCGAGCACCTCCCGCCGATCTACTCGGTCAGGACGGCGTGACCGGCGCGTAGCGCGAGTGCAGCATCAGCGCGTTGCCGTCAGGGTCGGCGAAGAACGCCATGTGGCAGACCCCGGTGTCGAGCGTCTCGCCGAGGAACTCGACGCCGCGCGACTCGTAGTCGGCGCGCGCGGCCTCCATGTCGTCGACGTGGAAGGCGAGGTGCGCGGTCCGCTGGGGCGCGAACTCGAACCCGACCTGGGCCGGCTCGTAGATGCCGCAGCAGGTCTCGCCGACCCAGAACTCCGCCTTGCTGTTGTCGTCGGGCCGCAGCCCAAGGGTGTCGACGTAGAACGCCCGCGAGCGCTCCCAGTCGGTCGAGGGCACGGCGACGAAATCGAGCTTGCTGATCATCGCCCGATCGTCTCAGACCGGACGCACGGGACGGCGGCTCAGGCGGTGGCGCGCGCCCGGGCCCGCGCGGCCTTCACGCGGCCGACTGCATCGAGCGCGACCTTGCGCAGCCGCACCGCGTGCGGGGTGACCTCGACGCACTCGTCCTCGCGGACGAACTCGAGCGCCTGGTCGAGCGACAGCCGGCGCGGCGGCACGAGGCGCACCAGGACGTCCGAGGTCGACGAGCGCATGTTCGTGAGGTGCTTCTCCTTGGTGGCGTTGACGTCGAGGTCGTCGGCGCGCGCGTTCTCGCCGACGATCATCCCCTCGTAGACGTCTTCGCCCGGCTCGACGAACAGCGTGCCGCGCTCCTGCAGGTTGAACAGCGCGAACGACGCGGTCTTGCCGCGCCGGTCGGCGACCAGCGAGCCGGTCGGGCGCAGGCGCATCTCGCCCGCCCACGGCTCCCAGCGGTCGAAGACGTGGTGCAGCAGGCCGGTGCCGCGGGTCTCGGTGAGGAACTCGGTCCGGAACCCGATCAGCCCGCGCGCGGGGACGAGGTAGTCCATCCGCACCCAGCCCGTGCCGTGGTTGACCATCTGCTCCATGCGCCCGCGGCGCAGCGCCAGCAGCTGCGTGACGACGCCGACGTAGTCCTCGGGCACGTCGATGGTCATGCGCTCGACCGGCTCGTGCGTCGTTCCGTCGATCTCGCGGACCACGACCTGGGGCTTGCCGACGGTCAGCTCGAAGCCCTCGCGGCGCATCAGCTCGACGAGGATCGCCAGCTGCAGCTCGCCGCGCCCCTGGACCTCCCAGGTCTCCGGGCGCTCGGTGTCGATGACGCGGATCGAGACGTTGCCGACCGTCTCGGCGTCGAGCCGGTCCTTGATCTGGCGCGACGTGAGCTTGGAGCCGTCCTGGCCGGACAGCGGCGACGTGTTCTGACCGATCGTCACGGACAGCGACGGCTCGTCGACGGTGATCACCGGCAGCGCGCGGGGGTCCTCGGGATCGGCGAGCGTCTCGCCGATCGTCACCTCGGCGAGCCCGGCGACGGCGATGATCTCGCCCGGTCCGGCCTCCTCGGCGTCGACCCGATCGAGCGACTCGGTGACGTACAGCTCGGCGACCTTGGCGCTCGAGACACTGCCGTCGGCGCGGCACCAGGCGATCGGCGCGCCCTTGCGTATCGTCCCGTTGCGCACACGGCAGATCGCCAGCCTGCCGACGTACGGCGAGGCGTCGAGGTTGGTCACGTGCGCCTGCAGCGGGTGGCCCTCCTCATAGGACGGCGCCGGGATGTGCTCGACGAGCAGGTCCATCAGCGGCGTGAGGTCGGTGCCTTCCTCGCCTTCGGTCATCGACGCCCAACCGGCCTTGGCGTTCGTGTAGACGATCGGGAACTCGATCTGGTCCTCGCGCGCGTCGAGATCGATGAACAGCTCGTACACCTCGTCGACGACCTCGGCGATGCGCGCGTCGGGCCGGTCGACCTTGTTGACCACGAGGATCACGGGCAGCCGCGCCTCGAGCGCCTTGCGCAGCACGAAGCGCGTCTGCGGGAGCGGGCCCTCGGACGCGTCGACGAGCAGCAGCACGCCGTCGACCATCGTCAGCCCGCGCTCGACCTCGCCGCCGAAGTCGGCGTGGCCCGGCGTGTCGACGATGTTGAGCTTCACGCCGCCGTGCCGGACCGCGGTGTTCTTGGCGAGGATCGTGATGCCCTTCTCGCGCTCGAGGTCCATCGAGTCCATCACGCGCTCGTCGACGTCCTGGTTGGCGCGGAAGGCGCCGGACTGCCACAGCATCGCGTCGACCAGCGTCGTCTTGCCGTGGTCGACGTGGGCGATGATCGCGACGTTGCGGAGGTCCTCGCGGCGGGGCATGGCCGCGAGAGGGTAGAAGGGTTGGGCGCGCGCTCGAGGACGCGCCTACCGCCGCCGCGCCGGCGTTGACGCCGCTCAGCGCGCGGCCGGCTGCTTCGCTCCGTTCGGCGCGGCGCGCGGCTCGAGCCCGATCGTCTCCTCGGCGTCCGAGGTGCCCCGGTGGAGCTGGCGTGCGCGCTCGGTCTCCGCGTTGAACTCGGCGCCCAGCAGGATCGCGAGGTTCGTGAGCCAGAGCCAGAGCAGGAACACGATGACGCCGCCGAGCGCGCCGTAGGTCTTGTCGTAGGAGCTGAAGTTCGACGCGTAGAACGCGAACCCCACGGACGCGACGATCCAGACCAGGAGCGCCACGATCGCGCCGGCGCTGACCCAGCGGACGCCGCCGACCCGCGCGTTGGGGGTCGCGTAGTAGAGGACGCCGAAGATCACCAGCACGAGCAGGACCATCGCCGGCCACTTCGCGATCCGCCACACCGTGAGCGCCATGTCGGAGAGCCCGAGCGCGCCGCCCAGCGCGCTGACGAGCGGGCCGCTGAGCACGAGCGCGAGCGCGACGGCCGCCGCCATCAGGATCAGCACGAGCGTGATCAGCAGCTGGATCGGCTTGAGCTTCCAGAACGGGCGGCCCTCCTCGACCTCGTAGATCGTGTTGGCCGCGTCGGTGAACGCGCTCACGTAGCCCGACGCCGCCCACAGCGCGCCGGCCACGCTGACGATGAGCATGATCCCGGCGCCGCCGCGGTTGTCGGTGATCGACTCGATCGGGCCCTGGAACGTGCTCGCCGCCGACGCGGGCCCCAGCGAGGAGACCGTGTCCGTGAGCACCTGCGTGATCCGCTCGGGGTCGCCGAAGAGCCCGAGCAGCGAGACCATCACCAGCAGCGCAGGGAAGATCGACAGCACCGAGTAGTAGGTGAGCGCGGCCGCCCAGTGCTGGAGCTTGTCGTCCTTGAACTCGCGCACGGTGCGCTTGAGCGTGTCGGCCCAGGTCCCGCGCGGAAGCGCGGCCGGGCTTGTGATCCCGCCGTTGTCTGGGGCCATGCCGGTCAGTTACCCGACCGGTGTCACCCCGGATTTCCATGTGATCGAACGCTGACGTACGACCAGTCGACCATGAACGGTCGCGACGACTCGGTGCCGCCCGCGCTGCGATATACGGCGCGCCCTGCCGCGTTGTCGTCGTCGACGAACACGAACATGCCCGTGCAACCGCGCTTGCACGCGAGCGCGCCGATCGCCTCCACGAGCGCCCGGCCGTGGCCCATGCGACGGTGCGCCTCGTCGACCGCGAGCTCGGAGAGGAACATCTCCGTGCCCTTGTCGGGATGCGTGACCTCGACGCCGGAGACGAACCCGGCCGGCGCGCCGTCCACGTACGCCACGAGCAGGTGCGAGCCGGGCTCGGCCAGGAAGCGCGCGGTCGCATCCGCCCTCGCCGGCCCGTCGAACAGGTGCTGCGCGGCGACGACCGCGGCGTCGTCGCCGGGGCCGAGCGCGCGGATCTCCAGCTCCATGCGCGCACGCTACTCCGACCTCCGTACGCTGACCGTGTGGACCTGATCCGGATCGCGACCGTCGAGTCGCCGCTGAGCGACCGCGCGGCGGCGCCCAAGCAGGGCGACGAAGGTGCGCCGGAGGCGACGCTCGTCTTCGAGGTGGGCTTCGCGGAGGCGCTCGAGGGGATCGAGACCGGCGACGTGCTCGTGCTGCTGACCTGGCTCGACCGCGCGAGCCGCGACGTCCTGCGCGTGCACCCGCGCGACGACATGACCCGGTCCGAGCAGGGCGTCTTCTCCACGCGCTCGGCGGACCGCCCGAACCCGATCGGCCTGCACCGCGTGACGGTGCTCGGAATCGAGGGCGCGCGGATGCGCGTCAGCGGCCTCGAGGCGCTCGACGGCACGCCCGTCGTGGACGTCAAGCCCGCGCTTGGCTCACTCGCCGAGCGCTGAGGGCAACTCCTACCGCGTTGGTAGGCTTTACCCCCGATGATCTTCACGACGAAGGCCGAGTACGGCGTCCGGCTGCTGATCCAGCTCGGGCTCCAGGGCAGCGACCACCCGGTGAGCCTGAAGGCGGTGGCCGAGGCCGAGAACCTCCCGCTCGCCTACCTCGAGCGGATCGCCGCGCTGCTCAAGAAGCACGAGCTGCTGAAAGCCACGCGCGGCGCCCACGGCGGCTACCTGCTCGCCCGCCCGGCCGAGGAGATCACGATGGACGCCGTCGTACTCGCGCTCGAGGGTGCGATCGCGCCGATGGACTGCTTCTTCGACGACCGCGACGGCCGTGTCCAGTGCTCGCACACCGCCGACGGCGAGCACTGCGCCACCAAGCTGCTCTGGACCCGCGTGCAGATGGGCGTCATCACCTCCCTGCAGCGCACGACCCTGGCCGAGCTCGTCGAGTTCGCCGCACCGAAGACCGAACCCACCTTGGAGATCCATGGCTGACCTCGAGATCCGAAACCTGCACGTCGCCGCCGGCGACAAGCAGATCCTCAAGGGGGTGGACCTGCGGGTCCGCTCCGGTGAGATCCACGCGATGATGGGCCCGAACGGGTCCGGCAAGTCGACGCTGGCCAACGCGATCATGGGCCACCCCGGCCTCGAGGTCACCGAGGGCGAGATCCTGTTCGACGGCGAGGAGATCACCGAGGCCGACCCGGACGAGCGCGCCCGCGCGGGTCTGTTCATGGCCTTCCAGTACCCCGTCGCGATCCCGGGCGTGACGACCGCCAAGTACCTGCGGATGGTCATGAACGCCCACCGCGAGGCGCGCGGCGAGCAGCCGATCTCGCTCAAGGACTTCCGCAAGACCGTCGAGGCGGCAATGGAGCTCACGCACGTGCCGAAGGAGTTCTCGAGCCGCTACATCAACGACGGCTTCTCGGGCGGCGAGAAGAAGCGCATGGAGATCCTCCAGCTCGCGCTCCAGCAGCCCAAGCTGGCCGTGCTCGACGAGACCGACTCCGGCCTGGACATCGACGCGCTCAACACGGTCTCGCACGGCGTCAACACCGTCGCGGAGCAGAGCGGCATGGGCGCGCTGATCATCACCCACTACCAGCGCATCCTGCACCTGGTGAAGCCCGAGTTCGTGCACATCATGTTCGAGGGACGGATCGTCAAGGAGGGCGGCCCGGAGCTCGTCGAGCAGCTCGAGCAGCGGGGCTACGGCTGGATCCGCGACGAGGTCGCCGCCGCGGCATGACCCTCACGACTCCTGCAGCGGCCGACTTCCCCGTCCTCGCGCAGGAGGGCCTGACCTACCTCGACTCGGCCGCGACGGCGCAGACCGCGCGGCCGGTGATCGAGGCGATGGACGAGTACTACGAGGCCTACCGCGCCTCGATCCACCGCGGGGTCTACCCGCTGGCCGCGCGCGCCACGGAGGCCTACGAGGGCGCTCGCGACCGGGTTGCCGCCTTCGCGGGCTCGACGCCCGGCGAGACCGTCTTCACCCGCAACGCGACCGAGGCGATCAACCTCGTCGCCTACTCGTGGGGCCGCGCGAACGTCGGCGCCGGCGACCTGGTCGTCGTCACGCAGATGGAGCACCACTCCAACCTCGTGCCGTGGCAGATCCTCTGCCAGCAGGTCGGCGCCGAGCTGGCCTACGTGCCGGTCACCGACGGCGGCCTGCTCGACATGGAGGCGCTCGGCGACCTGCTGGCGCGCCGCCCGAAGCTCGTCGCGGTCGCCCACATCTCCAACGTCCTCGGCACGGTCAACCCGATCGCCGAGATCTCCGACCGCGCGCACGCCGCCGGCGCGCTCGTCCTCGTCGACGGCGCGCAGGCGGTCCCGCACCTGCCGGTCGACGTCGCTGCGATGGGCGCGGACTTCTACGCCTGGACCGGCCACAAGGCCTACGGGCCGACCGGCATCGGCGTCCTGCACGGCCGCCGCGAGCTGCTGGAGGCGATGCCGCCGTTCCTCGGCGGCGGGCACATGATCACGCGCGTCGGCGAGCTCGAGTCCACCTACGCGGAGCCGCCCGCCCGCTTCGAGGCGGGCACGATGCCGGTCGCCGAGGCGATCGGCCTCGGCGCCGCCGTCGACTACCTGTCGGGGCTCGGGATGGAGGCCGTCCGGGAGCACTCGCGCGACATCGCCGGCTACGCCGTCGAGCGCCTGCGCACCGTGCCCGGCCTGGAGCTGCACGGCCCGGCCGAGCTCGAGCACCGCGGCAGCCTCGCGTCGTTCTCCTTCGCGGACATCCACCCGCACGACGTCGCCGAGATCCTCGGTCGCGACGGCATCTGCGTGCGCGCCGGCCACCACTGCGCCCAGCCCCTGATGCGCCGCCTCGGCGTGCCTGCCAGCTCGCGCGCGTCGTTCGCCGTGCACACCACGCACGAGGACGTCGACCGCCTGATCGAGGGCCTCGCCAAGGTGCGGGAGGTGTTCGCGTAGCCATGGACGACCTGTACCGCGAGCAGATCCTCGAGCACTACAAGCAGCCCCATAACTGGGGAGAGCTCGAGAATCCCGACCTCGAGTTCGAGGACTTCAACCCGCTCTGCGGCGACGAGCTGAAGGTCCAGCTGCGCATCGAGGACGACAAGGTCGCCGAGGTCCGCTTCTCCGGCCACGGCTGCGCGATCTCGCAGGCCTCGGCCTCGATGGCCTCCGACGAGGTGATCGGGATGCCGGTCGGCAAGCTGCTCGAGCTCGACCGCGAGTTCGTGCTCGACCTGCTGGGGATCGACATCTCCGCGACGCGCATGAAGTGCGCGCTGTTGAGCCTGAAGGTGCTCAAGAGCGCCGGGCTCGGCCACGCAGCCGGCTGGGAGTCCGACACGCCGGCCAGCGTCGCCGAGTCCAGCGGCTCGGCCCCGCGCGCGACCGAGCTCTAGCTCAGGCCAGCAGGGCGGGCTCGGCGAGCGGGCTCACGAAGTCGCCGTGCAGCGCCCGCAGCACGCCGGGCAGGCCCTCCGGGCGGCCGGCGAGCTCACGCTGGCGCAGCGCGCCCGGGCGCTCGGCCAGCGCGCGCACCGACGCCAGCTCTGCCTCGCAGCCCAGGTGCTCCGCGTGCGGCGCGCACGAGCGCAGGGTGTCCGAGAGCCGCTCGGCGACGGGCACGCGGCAACCGGCGCCGACGTCCACGAAGCTCGCGTCCATGCCGTCGCGCGCGGCGAGGAAGCGGTTCTCCTCGAGCACCTCGGGCGCGAGCGGCTCGCGCTCCCCCGTGCTCTCCAGTGCCTCGCGCCGCACCAGGCACTGCACGAGCGCGGCCAGCGCCGCCGTGTCGCGCACGCGCGTCTGCGCGTCCATGATCCGGATCTCGATCGTCCCGAGGCGCGGCTGCAGCCGCGCATCCCACCACAGGAAGGTCGGCTCGGGGATCGCGTCGCAGCGGATCAGCACGTCGACCGCCTCGACGTAGGCCTCGTAGGTCCCGAACGCGCGCGGGGCGCCGGTGCGCGGGAAGACCTGGAAGACGGGGGTGCGCGTGGAGGCCAGGCCGCTGTCGCGTCCCTGCCAGTACGGCGAGTTGGCCGACAGCGCCAGCAGCAGCGGCAGCTCCTCGCGCAGCCCGTCGAGCGCGCGTACCGCCGCGGTCTCGTCGGGCACGGCGACGTGCACGTGCAGCGCGAACGTCGGCTCGCGCCGGGCGAGCTCGCGCATCGACGCGTAGAGGAACTGGTAGCGGGCGCCGGGAGAGACCTCGGTGTCCTCCCAGGTCGTGATCGGGTGCGTGCCGGCCACCGCCGCGGCCATGCCCATCGGGTTCAGGCGGCGCGCCAGCCCCTTGCGAAGCCCCACGAGCTCCTCCGCCACGCCCGCGATCGTCGGGTACGGGGAGGTCGCCAGCTCGATCACGGAGCCGTGCGTCTCCGCGGAGGTGTGCTCGGCGATCGCCGGCGCGAGCGCCTCCAGCACCTCTTCCGAACGCGACGCGGGCATCCACGTGACCGGGTCCAGGAGCATGACCTCCTCCTCGACGCCGACGGTCCAGGGCCCCCCGGCGCCGTCGCGGTTCCAGCGCGCCCAGTCGGTCATGCCAGCACCCACGTGTCCTTGGCCCCGCCGTTCTGCGTCGAATTGACGACCATCGCTCCTTCTCCGAGGGCCACCCGGGTCAGCCCGCCCGGCATCACCGCGGCCTTCCCCTCGCCGCGGAGGAACACGAAGGGTCTCAGATCGACGTGCCGCGGTTGAAGCTCGCCGCCGATCACGGTCGGGTGCAGGGAGATCTCGATCGTCGGCTGGGCGACGTACTCCTGCGGCTCCGCGATCAGCTGAGCGCGCACCCGCTCGACGTCCTCGGGCTCGGCGTGCGGGCAGACGATGACGCCGTGCCCGCCATGGCCGAGCCGCGGCTTGACCACGAGCGTCTCGAGCTCGTCGAGCGCCTGCTCGAGCTGCTCGGGCACGCACAGATCGAGCGTGCGCACGGAGCGCAGGAGCGGCTCCTCGCCGAGGTGGAAGCGGACCAGGTCCTCGACATACGCGTGCGCGAGCTTGTCGTCGGCGACGCCCGTGCCGAACGCGTTGACCAGCCCGAGCGTGCCGGCGCGGAGCGGCGGGACGAGCATGCGCCCGACCTCGGTGTCGACCGTGTCGGCGTCCGTGCGGCGGTAGACCACGTCGACCGCGCGGCCGTCGTGGCGCAGCACGTCGCCGCGCAGCTCGAGCTCGTGCGGCTCGACGAGCGCGATGCCGAGCTGCTCGGCGGCCCACGCGTGCTCGAACGCGGCGCTGTTGTCCGGCCCGTCGGTGAGCACCACCATGTACGGGTCCTCGGCGCCGTCGGGCGCGGAGGCGCGCAGCGTGTCGCCGAGCAGCTCCGGCAGGCCGGCGAGCGAGCGCGGCATCAGCTCGCCGGGGACGTCGAGCGCGGCGAGGATGGCGCGGCGTGCCTCGACCGCGTAGCCGAAGCCGCTCGGCGTGCGCAGGTTGTCCTCGAGCACGAGCAACTCGCCGGAGGCGTCGCGCACGAGGTCGAGGCCGGCGATCCCGACCCAGGTGCCGCCGGGCGGGCGCACGCCGTGCATCGCCGGCTCGAGGCCCTCGGAGGTCGCGATCACCCGCTCCGGTACGACGCCCTCGGCGACGGCGCGCCGCGGGCCGTAGACGTCGGCGACGAAGGCGTCGAGCGCGCGCACGCGCTGGTCGAGGCCGGCCTCGAGCGCGGCCCACTCCTCCGCGCCGAACACGCGCGGGACCGGGCAGACGAGGAACTCGGCCGCGCCGCCGGCGGAGCGGAAGTTCACGCCGCGGTCGCCGACCGCGTCGCGGACACGCGCGGAGAGCGCCGAGAGGTCGCGGCCCAGCAGCGGGAGGCCGGCGCCGCCGGCCTCGCGTGGCTCGCCCTCGGGATCGAGCGCCTCGTCGTAGAAGCCGGCGGACGGCGGGTAGGGGCTGGTCGCGGTCACCCCTTGAGCCTTCCCGGCCGTCCACGGGATCACACTGGCCCGCTGGACAAGATCGTTGCTACCTTCCGCCGACATGGGGACTCCTGGGGATCGTGGTGAAGGGCAGGAGGGCCAGTCGGGCGGCTGGCAGTCCGGTGGCTGGCAGAGCCAGTGGCAGCAGCCCGGCGGCGAGCAGGGCTGGCGCCCGGAGGAGCAGCCGCAGCAGCAGCCGACCGGGCCCGGCGGCTGGCACCAGACGCCCGACGGGCGCTGGATGCAGACCGGCCCGACCTCGAGCGGCAAGGCGACCGCCTCGCTCGTGCTCGGAATCCTCGGGCTCGTCTTCTGCCCGCTGATCTGCTCCGTGCTCGCGCTCGTGTTCGGCTACCAGGCCCGCAACGAGATCGACGGCTCCGGCGGGCGCATCTCGGGCCGCGGCAACGCGAAGGCCGGGATCGTGCTCGGCTGGGTCGGCGTCGTGCTCTGCGCGCTGTTCGTGATCCTGATCGTCATCGGCGTGCTGGGCGGCGACTCCACGAGCACCGGCACGCCGAGCGGCGTCCCGGCCTAGCTCACGATCGTCCCGCGCTGGGCGAGCGCGTAGGCCCAGGCGACCGCCACCACGAGCAGCACCGCCGCGACCGCGACGGGCGCCCGCGCGCGCGGCAGCCGCACGCCGGCGAGCACCAGCGCTCCGGCGACCACCGCGAGCGCCGCGACCACGACCCAGGGTGCGTTGTAGGCGGTCCAGCCGCCGTCGCCGCGCACCGCCAGCGCGAATGCGCGCGTGGCGCCGCACAGCGGGCAGGGGAGCCCGGTCGCCTCCCGGAACGGGCACGGCGGCAGCACGCCCGCCTCGCCGTCGGCGCCCGCCAGCACGCCGGCCGCGAACGGGAGACAGGCCGCGCCCACCAGCAGCGCGCCGATGCGGCGCTCAGATCCCATCCGGATAGCGTGCCCGAAGCTCGTCGATCCAGCCGGCCAGCCGCTCGGCCAGCGCCGGATCGGCGATCTCGAGCACGTTCTCGGCGTTGGTCTCGCCCGAGCGCGAGAGGTTGAACGAGCCGAGGAACACGACGTCGTCGGCGACCGTGACCTTCGCGTGCATGAAGTCGTGGACGCTGCCGCGCTCGTACGGGGTCGAGCGCTTGCCGCTGAACGCCTCCAGCGCGCCCACCAGCAGCGGCGCCTTCCACTTCGAGCGCGGGTTGCGCGCCCACTGGCGGAAGACCTGGCGCGTCTGCGTGGCGTCGCAGACGCCCGCGATGTCGACCCGCTGCTCCGCGATCGTCTCGTTGAGCGCCGCCAGGATCGGCCCGGCGGTCACGAGCGGAGTCGCGATCCGCACGCGCCTGCGCGCGGACGAGATCCGCTCGGCGATCCGGTGCGAGAGCGCGCGCCCGCGCCCCGGCGTGAACCACGGCCGCACGCCGTCGGCGGCCGCCACGTCGAAGTTGCCGCTGACGCCGACCTTGCCCGACTCCCACAGCTGCCCGAAGTCGCGCGCGTAGGCGCCGGCGACGGCCGGCGTGCCGACGGTGGCGATCACGTTCTCCTGGCGCGTCCAGGAGTCCAGCGTCCAGTTCATCGAGCCGGTCCAGACCGCCTGTTCGTCGCGCACGACGTACTTGTGGTGCATCAGGTCGCGCCAGCCCGGTATGCCCTTCAGCTCGGCCCCGAGCTCCTCGAGGACGTGGCGCTCGGTGCTCGGCGGCGGGGGCTCGAAGGGGCGCGGGTCAGGGCCCGGCTCGTCGTCGTTGAAGGCCAGCCGGACGCGCACGCCGCGTCGCATCGCGGCGCGCAGGGCGTCGGCCACCGCGTCGCCGACGGGGCCGGGGAGCCGCACGTCGTAGAGTGCGAGGTCCAGCGACCGCGAGGCCGCGCCGAGCCAGTCCACGAGCCGCTCGGCCGTCGCCTCTGGCGGCTGTCCGCCGTCCTGCAGTGTGTGCACGTCGAGCACGCCGGGCACCGTACCCGCCTCGCTAGACTTCAATACCGACTGCGAAGGTCTGATTTGAGCCCTGTGATCGACATCTGCCGCCTCGACGAGCTGCCCCCGGGCGAGCGCAAGCTCGTCGAGTGGGACGACCTCGAGATCGGCGTCTTCAACTGCGACGGCACGCTGCTCGCGATCGAGGACCGCTGCTCGCACGACGACGGCGAGCTCGTGCAGGGCGAGTTCGACCAGGACACCTGCACGGTCGAGTGCCCGCGCCACGGCTCGCGCTTCGACCTGCGCACCGGAAAGCCCCTGACACTGCCTGCGTACGTCCCCGTCGACACGTTCCCCGTGGCGGTCGAGGACGGCGTCATCAAGCTGGAGGTCGACTGACTCATGGCCACTCCCGAGGTGATCGCCGAGCAGCAGGCGCTGGTCGGCATCAACGCCGACTACAAGGAGAAGTTCGGGTTCAACGACCCGCAGGACAAGTACGCGTTCAAGGCCCCGAAGGGCCTCACGCGCGGGCTCGTCGAGCAGATCTCCGAGTTCAAGAACGAGCCGCAGTGGATGCGCGAGTTCCGCCTGAAGGCGCTCGAGCACTTCCTCGCCAAGCCGCAGCCCACCTGGGGCTCGCCGATGCTGGCCGACGTCGACTACGACGACATCCACTACTTCGTCCGCGCCTCCGAGAAGTCCTCGAAGACCTGGGACGACGTCCCCGAGGACATCAAGAACACCTTCGACAAGCTCGGCATCCCCGAGGCGGAGCGCAAGTTCCTCTCCGGCGTCGGCGCCCAGTACGAGTCCGAGGTCGTCTACCACCAGGTGCGCGAGGACCTCGAGAAGCAGGGCGTCGTGTTCATGGACATGGACTCGGGCCTGCGTGAGCACGAGGACCTCGTGCGCGAGTACTTCGCCTCGATCATCCCGTCCAACGACAACAAGCTCGCCGCGCTCAACAGCGCCGTGTGGTCGGGCGGCTCGTTCGTCTACGTCCCGCCGGGCGTGCACGTGGAGATGCCACTCCAGGCCTACTTCCGGATCAACACCGAGAACATGGGCCAGTTCGAGCGGACCCTGATCATCGCCGACGAGGGAGCCTACGTTCACTACGTCGAGGGCTGCACCGCGCCGACCTACTCGTCGGACTCGCTGCACTCCGCCGTCGTCGAGCTGATCGCCAAGCCCGGCGCGCGGATTCGCTACACGACCGTGCAGAACTGGTCGAACAACGTCTTCAACCTCGTCACCAAGCGCGCGGTCGCGGAGACCGACGCGACGGTCGAGTGGGTCGACTGCAACCTCGGCTCGAAGCTGACCATGAAGTACCCGTCCGTCTATCTCATGGGCGAGCGGGCGCACGGCGAGATCCTGTCGATCGCGTTCGCCGGCGCGGGCCAGCACCAGGACGCCGGCGGCAAGATCGTGCACGCCGCTCCGCGGACCACGTCGAACATCTTCGCCAAGTCGATCTCCAAGGACGGCGGACGCTCGTCGTACCGCGGCCTGCTCGAGGTCGCGAAGGGCGCGGAGGGCTCGCGCTCGAAGGTGGTCTGCGACGCCCTGCTGCTCGACGAGGCATCGCGGTCGGACACCTACCCGACGATCCGGATCGGCGAGGACGACGTCGACGTCGGCCACGAGGCCAGCGTCTCCAAGATCGGCGAGGAGCAGCTCTTCTACCTGATGGCGCGCGGGATCTCCGAGGAGGAGGCCGGCAAGCTGATCGT
>DATFQI010000269.1:0-12668 GCA_035264365.1 Solirubrobacteraceae bacterium | reverse complement strand
GTAGGTGTCGGCGGTGTCGATGAAGTTCCCGCCCACCGCGACGAAGCGGTCGAGCATCCGGTGGGCCTCGTCCGGTGGTGTCTTGTCGCCCATCAGCATCGTGCCGAGGCAGAGCCGGCTGACGTTCAGCGGGCCGAGCTTGGTCGTCTCCATGCGGATAGCCTGCCCGCTCGTGCGCATCTGCGTGTACGCAGGTTCCAATCCGGGCGCGGACCCGGCCTACGCCGAGGCCGCCGCGGACCTCGCGCGGCTGCTCGCGCAGCGCGGGATCGGGGTCGTCTACGGCGGCGCCCACCGCGGGCTGATGGGCATCCTGGCCGACGCGGCGCTGGAGGCGGGTGGCGAGGTGATCGGCGTGATGCCGCAGGCGCTCGTGGACCGCGAGATCGCCCACACGGGGCTGACCGAGCTGCACGTCGTCGCCTCGATGCACGAGCGCAAGGCGTTGATGGCCGAGCTCGCCGACGGCTTCGTCGCGCTGCCCGGCGGCGCCGGCACGCTCGAGGAGCTGATCGAGATCTACACGTGGAGCCAGCTCGGCCTGCACGACAAGCCGATGGGCGTGGTCAACGTCAACGGCTACTACGACGGGCTCGCCGCGCTGCTGGACCACGCGCTGCACGAGGGCTTCCTGCGCGAGGAGCACCGCGCCGCGATGCACGCCGAGCCGACCCCCGAGGCGCTGCTGGAGCGCTTCGCCGGCTGGAAGCCGTCCGCGCTGGGCAAGTGGCTGTAGCCTCGCCCGCATGCCGCAGCTGATCGAGAGCCCGAGCCGTGTCGAGGCGGCCGGCAGCAAGCCGAAGCTGATCGATGAGTACGCCGGGCGCGTGAACACGGGCGACGAGCGCGTCAGCGTCGCCCACATGCGCTCGCCGTCGGGCTGGGTGGAGCCGGGCCAGCGCCCCGACTTCGACGAGTACACCGTCGTGCTCAAGGGCGCGCTGCACGTCGAGCACGAGGGCGGCGAGCTGGACGTCCGGCCCGGGCAGGCGATCCTCGTGCGCGGCGGCGAGTGGGTGCGGT
The DNA here is from genome assembly GCA_035264365.1 of Solirubrobacteraceae bacterium. Lineage (GTDB taxonomy): Bacteria > Actinomycetota > Thermoleophilia > Solirubrobacterales > Solirubrobacteraceae > DATFQI01. The sequence continues at coordinate 11,645 of DATFQI010000269.1, read as the reverse complement.
ACTCGACCCCCGATCCGGAGGGGGCCGAGTACGTCGCGGTCTGCCTGCCCGCGTTCTCGATGGACACCGTCCATCGCGACGCGGACGCATAGCTAGCGCGTCAGCACCGCCGCGCCGTCGGGGCGGCGCTCGAAGCGGCTCGGCGGTGGCTCGTCGTCGTCCTGGTAGCCGTCGGCGTCGGCGTCGCCGGTCATCGCGTCCTGCGCGACATCGTCGACGAGCGACGGGTTGCGCAGCACCTCGTGCAGGCGCTCCTCGTCGAGCTCGCCCTGCCACTTGGCGATCACCAGCGTCGCGACGGTGTTGCCGGTGGCGTTCGTGAGCGCGCGGCCCTCGGACATGATCCGGTCGATGCCCACCACCAGCGCGATGCCGATCGAGATCGCCTCGGCCGAGAAGAACTGGCCACCGAACGCCTGCAGCGAGGCCGTCAGCGTGACGAGGCCGGCGCCGGTGATGCCCGCCGCGCCCTTGGACGTGAGGATCATCAGCGCCGCCAGGGCGAGCTGCTCGGCGATGCCCATGTCCTGGCCGGAGGCTTGGACGATGAACAACGCGCCGAGCGTCAGGTAGATGCAGGTGCCGTCGAGGTTGAACGAGTAGCCCGTCGGGATCACGAGGCCGACCGTCTGCTTGGAGGCGCCGGCGCCCTGCAGCTTGGCCAGCAGGCGCGGCAGGACGGTCTCCGAGGACGAGGTGCCGACGATGATCAGCAGCTCGTCGCGGATCATCCGGATCACGCGCAGGATGCTGAAGCCGCACAGGCGCGACACCAGCCCGAGCACGCCGAACACGAAGATCGCGCACGTCCCCCAGAAGGTGAGGGCCAGCAGGCCGAGGTTCGCCAGCGCCCCGCCGCCGAACTGCGCGACCGTGAAGGCCATGCCGCCGAAGGCGCCGAGCGGCGCCGCCCACATGATGATCTTGATCATCCCGAAGATCACGCGGCTGGCGAGCTCGAAGCCGCCGAGCACGCGCCTGCGCAGGCTCTCGGTCAGCAGCGACACTGCGCAGGCGGTGAGGATCGCAAGCACCAGGATCTGCAGGATCTTGTTGTCCACGAACGGCTGCAGGAAGCTCGTCGGCAGCAGGTCGTTGGTGAGGAAGGCGACGAAGCCGGAGTCGGTGCCGGCCTCGCCGATCGCCTCCTTTGCCTTGGCGGCGTTCTCGGCGGCCGGCGCCGCGTCGAAGCCCGAGCCCGGGGCGATCAGGTTGCCCGCGAGCAGGCCGAGCGTGAGCGCGATCACCGTCATGACGAAGAAGTAGCCGAGCGCGCGCAGCGCGAGCCCGCCGGCGCGGGCGAGGTTGCCCAGCGAGGCGATGCCGATGACGACGGTGACGAAGATCACCGGGCCGGTGACGGTCTTGATCAGCTGCAGGAACGCGTCGGCGAGCCAGTCGGCGTTCTTGGCGGCGTCGGGCGCGACGAGGCCGAAGATGATGCCGGACGTGATCGCGACGATCACCCAGAACCACAGCTGGGTGTAGAGCTTGCGACGCGGTCGGCTCCGACCGGCGTCCGCGGCTGGTGCACTCATGAAGGCGCCTCTCCCCTGTACCCGGGCGAGCACCCCCGCGGCGCTCGCTTGGCGGTCATCTACCCGGGATCGGGTGCAAGGATGCCGCGATGCCGTCCGCCCGCCGCAAGCCGATCGAGCGCCTGTCCGCCGCCCAGGCGCGCCGGATGGCGCTCGCCGCACAGGGCTTCGGCGACCCGCCGACCGGGCGCCAACCGGACGGCTGGGCGCTGCGGCGCGTGCTCGACCGCGTCGGGCTGATCCAGATCGACTCGGTCAACGTGCTCTCGCGCGCGCACTACCTGCCGCTGTTCAGCCGCCTCGGCCCCTACGACACGGAGCTGCTCGACCGCGCCGCGCACCGCGCCCCGCGCAAGCTGTTCGAGTACTGGGGCCACGAGGCGTCGCTGCTGCCGGTGGCCACGCAGCCGCTGCTGCGCTGGCGGATGGAGCGGGCCGGCGACGACGCCTGGGGCGGAGTGCGGCGCATCCAGCGCGAGCGGCCCGAGCTCGTGGAGCGCGTGCTGGCCGACGTGCGCGACCGCGGGCCGATCGCCGCCAGCGAGGTCGTCGAGGAGGAGCGCCCGGCGCGCACGGGCCCCTGGTGGGACTGGTCGGACGTCAAGCGGGCGTTCGAGTGGCTGTTCTGGAGCGGGCAGATCACGTCCGCCCGCCGGCGCGGGTTCGAGCGGTTGTACGACCTGCCCGAGCGGGTGCTCCCGCGCGATGTCGTCGAGACCCCGACGCCCTCGCTCGAGGACGCCCAGCGCGAGCTGGTGCGGATCGCCTCGCGCGCGATGGGCGTGGCCGCCGAGAAGGACCTGCGCGACTACTTCCGGCTGCCGGTCGCCGAGGCCCGCGAGCGGGTGGCGGAGCTCGTGGAGGCCGGAGAGCTGTGGCCGGCCGAGGTCGAGGGCTGGACGGCGCCCGCCTACGTGCACCCCGAGGCGCGGCTGCCGCGCTCGCTGCACGCCCGCGCGCTGATCGGGCCGTTCGACTCGCTCGTCTGGGAGCGCCCCCGCGTGGAGCGGGTCTTCGGCTTCCGCTACCGGATCGAGATCTACGTCCCGAAGCCCAAGCGCGTCCACGGCTACTACGTGCTGCCGTTCCTGCTCGGCGACCGCCTGGTCGCGCGCGTCGACCTCAAGGCCGACCGCGCCGCGGGCGTGCTGCGCGTGCAGGCCTCCCACGCGGAGGAGCACGCCCCGCCGGAGACGGCGGCGGAGCTGGCCGCGGAGCTCGAGCGAATGGCCGGCTGGCTCGGGCTCGGCGGCGTGGCGGTGCAGCCGCGGGGCGATCTCGCCGCCCCGCTGGCCGCCGCCGCGTGACGGTCAGGTGAGCAGGACGATCAGGACGACGACGGCGATGACGAGCGCGATGATGGCGATCGTGCGGGTGTTCATTGGGTCCTCCGATGTGGGGTCTGCTGAACCCGGGACGCCTGAGAGGTTCGCCCCGGGAGTGGGCATTCCCTTCCCCGCAGCCCGCGCGCTTCAGTCCTTGGGCTCGTAGGGCAGCTCGACACCGCGGGCCATCCGGACCACGCGCCGCTCGGGGTAGGCGACCACGTCGGCCGGGACCAGGTCTCCCATCGTCACCAGGTCCATGCCCTCTGGCCCGACCTCGATCCGGTGCCCGACGCCGCCGTTGGGGCGGCGCAGCCAGAACGAGCCGGGTCGCAGCTCGTGCGCCTCCCGGCCGATCCGCGCGATCCCGCTCCCGCCGCGCACGTACCAGCACTCCTCGCGCGTGGAGTGGAAGTGCAGGTCGGTGGTGTGGGTCTCCGGCGGCATCGCGTCGGTGGCGAGCACGAGACGCTCGGAGCCCAGGTCGCGGGCGTCGCGCGTGGCGTAGGCCGTGAGGCCGTCCACGCCCTCGTGCAGCGGGAGGTCGCCCAGGTTGCGGATCGTCGGCGGCCGCTCGGCGGAGGGCTCGGGGATCTCGAGCGGGCCGAGCTGCGCGTCGGCGGCGAACGGCGGCGGCATGTCGGCCGGCGACCAGCGCGGGCCGACCCAGAACTGCTTCGCGCGCGGAAGCCAGGTCAGGTGCGTGCGCGAGCCCTCGGCGACGACGAGCACCGTCAGGCCCTCTTCCCCGGCGATCAGCGTGTGCGCGTCGCCCTGCGCGGGGTGCAGCAGCACGTCGTCCTCGGCGATCTCGTAGGCCCGCACGTCCTTCGAGCCGGAGGACTGCCAGCTGATCCCGGAGCCCTCCAGGACCAGGAACACCTCGTCCTCGTCCACGTGCGCGTGCGGGGGCGTGCTGCGCCCGCCGGGCGCGATCTCGATGATCGCGACGCCCATCCGCAGCGCGTTCGCGGCCGCACCGAGCCGTCTGCGAGTCGCGTTCAGCTCGCCGACGTGCCATTTCTGGGCCGGGATGTCGTCGACGTGGATCGGGATGCCATCGGTCATGGAGCGCAGGTTCTACCGGAACGGGTGGGCGAAAATCGGACGGTAGGACTTCACGGGACGGGGTCCGCTGTGGTTAGAGTCCGGCATGCCCGCCGGAGGCAATCCGCGGCGGTCCCCGCCGGACGCAGCGCAGAGCCCGACCTTCACCGTGGAGCATTTCGGCTGGGGCGCCCCCGACCGGCTCGTGGTGACCGGCACCTTCTCCGGCCTGGAGCCGCAGTCCCCCGCGGACGCGGTCCTCACCGTGTTCGGCGAGGACGGCGCCCACCGGCTGCCGGCGATCGACGGGGACGACGCGCCGCAGGTCGACGGCGACCGTCTGACGGCCTCCTTCGCGTGGCTGGAGACGCCCGTGGCCTTCCAGCACGCGCGCCTCGAGCTCGGCGGAAGCCTGGCGGTCGACCTCGACGACCCCGAGGCGGCGGCCGACGGCGACCCGCTGCCCGTCCAGATGCTCGACACGCCCGACGAGCACGACGAGCCGGACGCGCGCGACGGCGAACCGCCGGCCGCGGTCGAGGCGCCTCGCCGCACGGCCGACGTCGATGGCGCGGCCGACCGGCTGCGACTGGAGACGCAGCTCCTCGAGGCGACGGAGCAGCTCGAGGACGCCCGTGCGACGGCGCGCGAGGCCGAGGAGGCGCTGCATCGCGCCCAAGCCGACCTCGTCGCGGAGCGCGAGCGCCGGGCCGCCGACGGCGAGCGGTTCCGCGAGGGACTCGCGATGGTGCGCCGGTCGGCCGAGGAGGCGCTCGCAGCGGCCACCGACGCGCGTGCCGAGGCAGAGGAGCAGGTCCGCAACGAGATCACGGCGCTTCGCGAGCGGATCGCGGAGCTCGAGCCGGCGAGTGCCGAGCGCGACGCGGCGCGCGCGGAGCTCGCCAGGGCACACGAGGAGCTCGACGCCGCGCGCGGCGCGCTGCACGCGACGCGCGAGCGGGCACAAGAGCTGCTCGAGGGATTGTCCGATGCCGCGGTGGGGAGGCGGTGAGGGCGTACGCGCGTGGTCGGCTGGCTGCTGGCGGGTGCGATCGTGATCGTACCGGCGCCCGCTGTTGCGCAGGACCGCGACGCGACCCCGTCCGCTCGCGAGCTGTGGGAGTCGTATCCGCTTCACGAGGAGTCCGCGACGGCCACGCCCACCGAGGCCGCGGCCGGAGCGGAGTCGCCCGGCCGGCGCGCGAGCGCCCCCACGCGGACGAGCGACGGAGCGGGCGGCACGTACCTGCTCCTCGCCTCCGTCGGGGCCCTCCTTGCGCTCGCGGGCATCGCCGTGGTGCGCCGCCGGTCGCGCGCCGGCGGCTCGATCCGCGGCGCGCCGGTGCTGCTCGCTGCGACGGTCGCCGCCATGGCGCCTGACGAGCGCCAACGCTCCCCGCGGCTCACGGCTCTGGCGACGGAGCCGGCCGGGGAGCACGAGAACCCGGTCGGGGCCGAGAAGGCCGCAGGCGCGGTGGAGCCGCCGGATCCGGCGCAGCCGTGGACCGCCGAGATCGAGTGGCAGGACGCGGGCGGTGGGCCGCGATTCTGCCTGGTCGCCCGGCCGGCGGGCGGCGGCGCCGACGCGCTGATCGCGGCGTCCGAGCCGCTCCCGTGGCCGCCTCGCGATGCCGCGTCCGTGCGGCAGATGCGCAACGAGGTGGCGCGCATCGAGGCGGCGCTGCTCGGCTCGGGGTGGTCGCCGCTCGCATCCGGGAGCGCGTGGTACTCGAAGCGATTCGCGTGGGCGGCGGTCGTCGAGCCGGTGAGCACCGGGCGCTTCCGGCGCGAGGTCGACTGGCCCGCCGACACCGAGGACCTATGGCGCTGCGAGATCAAGTGGAAGCCCGGCTACGTCAACTCGCGCTTCACGGTCGTCACCACCGAGCCCGGGCACCGGAGGGGCAAGACGGTCGGCACTTCGGAGCCCTTCAAGTGGCTCCTCATGGCGGATCCGAACCCGCAGGCGCAGGACCAGCGTGCGGAGGTCCGGGCGCTGGACGAGCAGCTCGTCGCCGCGGGTTGGGAGCCCGTCGGCCGCGGCCGGTGGTGGTCCGCGCTGCGGTACGTCTGGCGGCACGAGAGTCCACCGCCCGACCACCTCGAGCCGGCCGAGGAGGCGCGACATGGAGGGCACGTTGTCGAGCGCTGAGCCGGCCGACGGCATCACACGCGGGCGGCTCCTGCTGGCCGGGGCCGCCGCCGCCGCCGCGGTCGCGACCGGCTCGCGGCGCGGCGAAGGCACCGGCCTCGCCGCCGCGTCGGCGGCGACGGACGCGGAGATCCTGAACTTCTTCCTCACGCTCGAGTACGCGCAGGCCGCCTTCTACCGCCAGGCGGTCGAGTCGGAGCGGCTCGGCGGCGAGCTGCTCGCGCCGGCGACCGCCTTCGCGCGCCAGGAGGAGGAGCACGCGCGGGTCCTCGTCGGCCACCTCGGCGGCCGGGCGCGGCAACGCCCCCGGCCGGTGGAGCTCGACGACGTCGTGGCCTCGCCGGAGGCCTTCCGCCGGACGGCGATCGATCTCGAGGAGGCGGTCATCGCCGGCTACGTGGGCCAGGCCGGCCATCTCAGCCACCGGGCGCTGGGCGACGTCGCGACGATCCTGTCCGTGGAGGCGCGGCAGGTCGCGTGGCTGCGCGATCTCGCCGGCGTCTCGCCCGCCCCGCGAGCGGCCGATCCGGCGCGCGCGGCCGAAGACGTGCTCGACGAGCTGCGCGGCAAGGGGCTGCTGGCGTGAGCGCGCCGACACTCGGGTCCGTCGACCGCGACGGCGCGCTGACCGAGGCGATCGGCGAGCTGTGCGGCAGCACCCGCGCGGGCTTCCTGCGCTCCGTCGCGCTGGGCGGGGCCGCGATGCTCGAGGCCCTGTCCGCTCCCGCGCAGGCCGCTGCCCCTGACGACACGACGATCCTCAACTTCGGCCTTCGCTTCGAGCGGCTGCAGGCCACCTTCTACACGCAGGCCGAGGAGCTGGGGACGATCGCGACGATGTCCTCCGCGAAGCGGGACTGGGCGCGCACGCTCGGCGCCCACGAGCGGGCTCACGTGAAGATCATCAAGCAGGTGCTGGGGCGCAAGGCGGAGGGCCGGCCGACGTTCGACTTCGGGCAGGCCAACGAGACCGATCAGGCGTTCACGAAGACGGCGGTCGCGATGGAGGACCTCACGGTCGCCCTGCTGGCGGGCGTCACCCCGGCCGTGCGGGACCGCGGCCTCACCGCCGCCCTGCTCGGCCTGCTGACGGTCGAGGCCCGCCACGCCGCGTGGGCCAGGCACATCGCGGGCTCGACGCCCGCCCCGAAAGCGCTGGATCAGGCGAAGACGCTGCACCAGGTGCAGGGCGTGATCGCCAGGACGCGGTTCGTCGCGCAGGCACCGCGCATGACGAGCCGTCGCAGGCCCGGCTTCACGGGCTGATGCCGGCCGGGCGGCGCCGGGTCGCGCTCGCGGTCGCGGTCGCAGCGATCACGGCCACCGCCGTCGTGCTCGCGCTCCCGGCCGGCGAGCAGCAGCGGTCGCTCGTCGCGCACCAGGCGGCACGCGCGCTGCCCGCGCCGCTGGCGCCCGCCTTCACGCCCGGGCCGCCGCACCGGCTCGGCCCCGCACGCAACCGCTCCTTGTGGGCCCCCGTGAAGCGCGCGGGCGCCGTCCGAAGCGCGCCGGACGCCGCCGCGCCGCGGATCGCCGAGCTGGGGACGCGCACGCCCGAGGGGACCCGCAACATCGTCGCGGTCGCGGCGCGCGGGCACGACCGCCAAGGGCGGCGCTGGGTGCAGGTCCGCCTTGCTGTGCTGCCGAACGGGCGGACGGGCTGGGTGCCGCGCGCGGCGCTCGGGGGCTACGGCACCGTCCACACCCGCCTGATCATCGACCTGCAGGCCCTGTCGGCGACGCTCTACCGCCGCGGACGGGCCGTGCTCCGGGCGCCGGTCGCGGTCGGCGCAACCGCCACCCCCACGCCCGCGGGCGAGTTCTACGTGCGCAACCGCCTCACGCGTTACCGCAGCCCCGCCTACGGTCCGATCGCCTTCGGCACGAGCGCCCGCTCCCCGCAGGCGACCGACTGGCCCGCCGGCGGATTCGTCGGCATCCACGGCACCGACCAGCCGGACCTCGTGCCGGGCCGCGTCTCCCACGGCTGCATCCGGATGCGCAACGACGACATCCTCGCCCTGGCCCGCCGGATGCCGGTCGGGACGCCGGTGGTGATCCGCTAGAGCCCGGCTTCAGCGCTCGCGCGCCGACGGAGCCGGATCCCCGAGCTCGACGGCCTCGTCGCGGATCAGCTCGAACCATACGCGCCGTCCCCCGTCGGAGACGCCCCATCGCCGTGAGACGTTGTCGACGATCATCAGCCCGAGCCCGCCGCCGCGCCTCCGCGCCTGCGCGGGCAGCTTCGGCACGAACCCGGCGCCGTCATCGGCGATGGTCCCGTGGACGGCGTCCGGGCTGAGCCGGACGTCGACGTGCACCGTGCTCTCCGGTCCTGCGGCGCCGTGACGGACTGCGTTCGAGACCAGCTCGGTCAGGACGAGCCTGAGCGTGTCGAGCACGCGGGGATCGAGCTCGCGCTCGAACATCCCGAGCGCCGATCGGGCCCGCCCTGCCGCCGGCAGGTCCGCCGGCAGGTCGAGCACGAGCCGCATCCCAGCGGTCGATCCCTGACCGCGGGACGCGGCGCGTGCTCGGTCGGCGAGCTGCGAGGCCCCCTCTCCTGCCTCGCGCTCGACGATCCCGACTCGGATCGGGCCGGCGCCGAGCCGGTCGCCGATCCGGCCGAAGCGACGGTGCGCTGCGGCGGCCGGCAATCCCCGCAGCGTGCACAGCACGGCCTCGTCTCCGAGCAGCGTGATGACGTCGGAGTCGCGCACGCGCCGCGAGAGCGGCGCGGCGACTCGCGGCAGCGGTGCATCGCCGTTGCCGTTCGTCGGTGCCCAGGCGCCGGCGGGCCGCGCCTCCGCCTCGACGAACACCGCGGCCAGGCTCACGCCGGTGTCCGCGCAATCGTCGATCGCATGCTGCAGCGCGCGCATCCCCGAGAACCGGGCGCGAGCACCGGACGGGCGGGGCTCCTCATGCATGTCGGACGCGTGGCATCGGGCAGCGGCGGCTTTCGCTTGGCTCGGTCATGACGGGCCGAGATCGCTGCGGCCACCGTGTGATCCGCCGGATCGCTCCGCTGTGCCTGCTGCGCAATCGGTTCTGGCCCTGCGTCTGGCGCTGTTCCCGAGCCGACCGCGTCCATGACCATCGTAACGCGCCCGGACGGCTCCGGGGAGCGCCATGTTCATCGCTCGGCGGCGCAGATCCTGGGCCGCGGGTAGCATTCGGCACGGGCAGGTTCTCGCGGACCCTTTGTGGAGGCCGCGAGTGCGGGCCCGTCATGAACTGGAGGACGGCCGGGGCCTTACGGGCTCCGACGGACACAGGAGTCAGCGATGGACGAGCCGCAGGTTGCGAACGACGAGCCGCCACTCTCCGGCGGACGATTGCTCTCGGCGATCTCCAACAGCATCGTCGCCATCATCCGCGAGCACTACGGGCGCGGACCGATGAAGGCCAAGACGTACGTGCTCGACGACCTGGTCGTCGTCGTGATGCGCGGCAGCGGCTTCACCGCGCTCGAGCAGACGATCATGGACGACGACGGCGCCGACCGCGTGGTCGCCATGCGCCACGAGTTCCAGCGGTTGATGGCCGGCCGCTACACGGATGCGATCGCCGGCCTCACGGGCCGCGAGGTCGTCGCGTTCCTGTCCCAGGCCCACGTGGAGCCGGATATCACGATCGAGACCTTCCTGATGGACGGCCCGCTCGCGGGCTTCGGCGCGGTCGAGGTGACCGAGCCCGAGTAGCACCGGCCGGCTAGCACGTCAGAGTGTGCGGTCGTACTTGTCGTGCCAGCTGGCCCAGGTGTAGGGCGGGGTCTGCGGCCAGTCCTCGGGCGAGTCCTCCCACGTCTCCTGGCGGCCATAGGGAGTGATGTCGAGGAAGCTCCAGGCCGACCCGAGCGCCTCGTCGCCGCGGGCGTCGACCAAGTACGTGCGGTAGACCTCGTCGCCGTCGCGCAGGAACACGTTCGTGCCGTGCCACTCGGCGAGGTCGTGGTCGGCGTCGAAGTCGTCGCGCAGCGTGTACCAGGGGAACTCCCCATGTGCGCGCGATAAGTCCTTCTCCACGTGGATCATCGGCATCCGGCGGCGCTTGGCCGCGAGGGCGTCACGCGCGCGAGTCTGCGCCTTCTCCTGCACGAGAAAGCGCCTCGCGCGCGGCGCGCCACTGCTCAGGGGTGACGATCTCGGGCTTGGCGGTGCTCGTCGGGTCCGGCATGGGTGCTCTCCTGGTGTCGTGGGCGGCGCCTGTCGTGGCCCGTCACCTGGTGAGCGGAGCCGGTCGGGCTTCTCGACATGGGATCACTCAGGCGCGCATTTCAGGCGGCGAGGGCGAGCGCGGGCCGGCCGCGCGCGGCGAGCACCAGCTGCGCGAACAGCTCCGCCTGCGGCGCGTGGTGCGTGAGCACCTCCGGATGCCACTGAACGCCGAGGCTGAAGCGTGCGGCCGGGTCCCAGACGGACTCGACGGTGCCGTCGGGCGCTCTGGCGGCGACGCGCAGGCCCGTGCCGAGCGCGTCGACCGCCTGGTGGTGGAACGAGTTGACCTCGAGTCGGTCGCTGCCGGTGAGCCGGCCGAGCAGCGAGTCGCGCTCGACCTCCGCGCCGTGGACGGGCTGGAAGGGCAGGTGCGCCTGGTCGTGGTCGAGGAACGTGCGGTCGGGGAGGTGCTGGTGCAGGGTCCCGCCTCGCGAGACGTTGAGCGCCTGCATCCCGCGGCAGATGCCGAGCACCGGCAGGTCGCGCTCCGCGGCCGCGGCGTGGAGCGCGAGCTCGTACTCGTCGCTCACGAGATCGATGTCCGGGCCGAGCGCGGGTGACGCGCATGGCCGTAAGCGGCAGGATCGAGGTCGGGGCCTCCGCTGAAGACGAGCCCGTCGACCCGGCCCAGCAGTGCGTCGACGTCGTCGGCGAAGCCGTGGGCCGGCAGCACTATCGCGATCCCGCCGGCCTCCTGGATCGCCTGCGTGTAGGTGAGCCGCAGCGCGAGCCGCGCGGGCACGAGATCCCGCGCCGCGCGACCCGGCCGGCCTGCCCAGGCCTGCTGAGCGTCGGCGCGGAGCTCGTGCGTGACGACGCCGATGAGGGGCGCTCCAGGGGCGATATGGCGACGGGACGGGTTGATGCCGAAAGCGGTGCCGATCCCGCAGCCGCCGGGCGATCGAGCCTCCCGGCGGGCGCTGGTGCGGGTCCCGTCGCACTCCGGGGAGGCGAACCGGTCCCCTAAGGGGCGGACGTGACCCCGGCCGGTTTGCGGCGCTCCACCGGCGGGCGTACGGTCATCCCACCCGCCCGATCGGAGCCCGCCATGTCGTTCGTGCAGAAGGTCCGGGACAAGCTCGCCGAGCGCCGCGCCACCAAGCCCGAGCGCCGCCGCCGGCAGGCCGAGGCGAGGGCGCACCGGCTCGAGATGAAGCGCCGCCACGAGTCCGACCCGCGCGGCGGAGGGGGCGGCGGCGGCTAGCTTTCGCCCGGCCGGTCGAGAGTGAGTGGGCGCGGGTGTCAGCGTCGCGATGGGTGATCGCGGAGTTTGCGGGGATCGCGTTCGGGCCCGGTGGCCGGTGGGGTCGGCGGGCTGATTAGGCGCCGTCGTGCGGCAGGCTTTCGTGTGCGCCGTGAGAAG
>DATFQI010000268.1:0-4198 GCA_035264365.1 Solirubrobacteraceae bacterium | reverse complement strand
GTCGCGAACGCCTCGGCCGGCTCGCGCCAGGCGCGGCGGACGACGGGCTGCGCGGCGAGGTGGAGCACGACCTCGGGGCGGGCGGCGCGAACGGCGGCCGCGACGGCGGCGCGGTCGCGCACGTCGCCGCGCACGTCCTCGAGGGCCTCGCCGACCCGCGCGAGCTCGGAGAGGGCCGGCTCGGTCGGAGGCGGGGCGGCGAAGCCCGTCACCTGCGCGCCGAGCTCGCCGAGCCACAGCGCGAGCCAGCCTCCCTTGAAGCCGGTGTGCCCCGTCAGGAGCACCCGCCGGCCGGCCCAGAAATCGGTCATCGCGCGGCAGCTTATGCAGCCTGCGAATCCGTAAGCTGCGCGGCGTGGCGCTGACCGTCAGGGACATCATGGAGACCGACGTGCCTGCGGTCTACGCGACCGACCCGGTGGAGTCGGTGCTGAAGGTGCTGCGCGTGCACGAGCTCCCGGGCGTCCCCGTCATCAACGAAGGCGGCCGCTGCGTCGGGATCATCACCGAGGCCGACCTGGTCCTCTCCAACGAGGGCGAGGACCTGCACCTGCCGCACTACTTCCAGCTGTTCGGCGGCGTCGTGTTCCTGGAGCCGATGAAGCACTTCGAGGACCGCCTGCGCAAGGCGTTCGCCTCGTCGGCGGAGGACATGATGACCCCGGACCCGCTCACGATCGAGCCGTCCGCCTCCGTGGAGGAGGCCGCGCGCTTGATCGCGCGCAAGCGCCACAACCGGCTTCCCGTCGTCGAGCACGGCCGCCTCGTCGGCGTCGTCACCCGCGTCGACGTCCTCGAGGCCCTGACCAACTCCGAGGACTAGTGCTCCGCGCGCTGGCCCGCGTCAACGTGGCGGCGATCGAGCGCAACTGCGCCCGGCTCGCGCAGGCCGCCGCCCCCGCGGCCCTGTGCGCGGTCGTCAAGGCCGACGGCTACGGTCACGGCGCGGTGCCCGCGGCGCGCGCCGCGCAGGCCGCCGGGGCCTCGTGGCTGGCGGTCGCGACCGCGGCGGAGGCGGCCGACCTGCGGACCGCCCGCATCGAGGGGCCCCTGCTCGTGCTCGGCGCGCTCTCACCCGAGGAGCTCGACCTCGCGCTGGGCGCCGGCGCGGACGTCGCCTGCTGGCGCCCGGCGACCGCGCAGGCGATCGCGCGCCGCGCCGGTGAGCTCGGGCTCGAGGCCGGCGTGCACGTCAAGCTCGACACCGGCATGGGGCGGCTCGGCACGCGCGACGCCGACGAGGCCACGCGCACCGCGGAGCTGGTGCTCGAAGCGTCCGCCTTGCGGCTCGCCGGCGTCTTCACCCACTTCGCGACTGCCGACGAGGACGACCCGGGCTTCCTGCGCGAGCAGCTCGCCGCCTTCACCGCGTGGGCGGACGGGATCCGCGCGCGCTGGCCGGAGGTGATCGTCCACGCCGCCAACTCGGCCGCCACGCTCGCCGAGCCGGACGCCCGGCTGGACATGGTGCGCTGCGGCATCGCGATCTACGGCCTGGACCCGTTCCAGGACGACCCGGCCGCCCAGGGCCTCGAGCCGGCCCTGGAGCTGCGCTCCTATCTGGCCGAGGTCAAGCCGTGCGCGGCGGGGGAGAGCGCCGGCTACGGCCGCCGCTTCGTCGCCGAGCGCGACACCTGGCTGGGCACGATCCCGATCGGCTACGGCGACGGCTACCGGCGCGGGCTCACCAACAACGCCGAGGTGGTCGTCGACGGCCGCCGCGTGCCCGTCGTCGGGGCGGTGTCGATGGACAACATCACGGTCGACCTCGGGCCCGGGCAGGGCCCGCCGGTCGCGCCGGGCGCCCCGGTCACGCTGATCGGGGACGGCCTCCGCGCCGAGGAGCTCGCCGCCCGGCTGGCCACGATCAACTACGAGGTCACCTGCGGCATCTCGCGCCGGGTCCCGAGGGAGCACCACCGGGACGGGGATCCGGCGTGAGCAGCGCGCTGCAGGCGGCGCGGGCGGCCCTCGCGGGCGAGCCCGCGTGGCTCGTCGGCGGCGCCGTGCGAGACCGGCTGCTCGGCCGCCCGACCGACGACGTCGACGTCGCGGTCGAGGGCGACCCGCGCGGCGCCGCGCGGGCGATCGCGAAGGCGACGGGCGGCGCCTCGTTCCAGCTCTCGCACGAGTTCGGCGGCTGGCGCGCGGTCGGGCCGCAGCACGCCTGGCACGTCGACCTGCTGCCGCTGCGCGACGGCGACCTGCTGGCCGACCTGGCGGCACGCGACTTCACCGTCAACGCGATGGCCGAGCCGCTCGCGGGAGGCGAGCTCGTGGACCCGCACGGCGGCGCCGCCGATGTCGCGGCGCGGCGGCTGCGAGTGGTCTCCGGCCGGGCGCTGACCGACGACCCGCTGCGAACGCTGCGCGCGGTCCGCTTCGCGGTCGAGCTGGGCTTCGAGATCGAGGCCGCCACCGCGGCCGCCGTCCGGGAGCACGCGGCTGCGATCGCGCAGGTCTCGCCGGAGCGCGTGTTCGCCGAGCTCAAGCGCGTGATCGCCGCCCCGCGGGTGCGGGACGGCCTCGCGCTGATGCAGGACGCCGGGCTGCTCGCCGCCGTACTGCCCGAGCTGGAGGCGCTGCGCGGAGTCGACCAGAGCGTCTACCACCACGCCGACGTGCTCGGCCACACGCTCGAGGTGCTCGACGCCGTCGTGGCCATGGAGGCCGATCCGGCGGAGGTCGGGCTCGGCGGCGACCTCGCCGCCCAGGTGGCGGCGCTGCTCGCCGAGCCGCTCGCGAACGAGCTCACGCGCGGCACCGCGATGCGCTTCGCCGCGCTGCTGCACGACGCCGCCAAGCCGCAGACCCGCGACGTGCTGCCCGGCGGCCGCGTGACGTTCGTCGGCCATGACCGGGAGGGGGCGAACCTCGCCCGCGACGTGCTGCGCCGGCTGCGCGCCTCGGAGCGGCTCGCGCGCTACGTGGCCACGCTGACCGAGCACCATCTCGACCTCGGCTTCCTCGTCCACGAACGGCCGCTCTCGCGGCGGGCGATCTGGCGCTACCTGTCGGCGACCGCGCCGCACTCCGCCGACGTGACGCTGCTGACCGTCGCCGACCGGCTCGCCACCCGCGGCCGCAAGGCCGACCCGGCGATCGCCGCGCACCTCGAGCTCGCCCGCGAGGTGCTCTCGCATGCGTTCTCGCTGCGTGCCGCGGGTCCGCAGCCTCCGCTCGTCCCCGGCGACGAGCTCGCGGCGGAGCTCGGCATGCGCCCCGGCCCGCAGCTCGGCGAGCTGCTCCGTGCGCTCGAGGAGGCCCGCTATGCGGGCGAGATCAGCACGCGCGAGGAGGCGGTTGCGAGAGCTCGGGCCTTGCTCGACGGCTAGGGCTCGGCCGGGGCGAGCCTTCGAACTGCGGCTGGGTAGGGGAGGGCGGGGTTGCGCGAGCCGCGCTGGTTTCCATCGAGCGGTGGATAAGTCGGCCTCAGCCCGAGTTATCGACCGCTCGCGCGCTGAGGAGTGGATTCCTGTGCGTGAGGCACATCAATCCACCGCTCGCGTACGGAGCAGGCGGCGCGGGCGGCTCCCTCGCCTCCCTACCCGGCCGCAGTTGACGTTGCGTCCCGCACCAGCGCCTCGCAGAGCACTGCCGCGTCGCGGACCGTCTCGTACACCAGAGCGTCGGCGGTGTCCCGGGGCGAGTGGTAGTTCAGGGGCAGCTTGTACTTCGTGACCGATCCCAGAGCGGCGCTCGGGTAGCCGGCCTTCAGGCCGATCAGCCCGTCGGTCGCCAGCCCGAGCCGGAGCCGCCGGCGCAGCCGCACGCCCGCGCGCTCCGCCACCGCGGCGATCCGGTCGCGCAGCTCGGGCGTGTAGTCGCGCATCTTCAGCATCCCCTCGCCCTCGATCAGGATCAGCTCCGGCGAGCCGACCGAGTCGAGGCAGACGATCTCGGTGCGCTCGGGCGGGAGCGAGGGGAAGTGGCGCCGGGCGAAGCCGCGCATGCCCTCCATGAACGACTCCTCCGAGCCGGTGGAGACGAGCAGCACGCGCACGCCGGTCACCGGCCGCTCCTGCAGCGCCCGCGCCAGCTCGAGCAGGACCGCGACGCCGGACAGGTTGTCGTTGGCGCCGGGCACCACCGGACGCGCGCCGATGTCGGCGAATGCGGCGACCGAGGCGAGCGAGAGGAAGGTCCCGAGCCGCCGCAGCGCGCGCAGCCCGGTCAGCGCGCCGAGCGCCACCAGCGC
>DATFQI010000267.1:0-3152 GCA_035264365.1 Solirubrobacteraceae bacterium | reverse complement strand
CGCGCCGCCTGCCGCGCCTGCTCCTCGCGCGGGGATCCGCTGCGGGCCGACAGCAGGCCCTGCTCGGCGACCAGCACGCGGTTGCGCTGGATGTCGCGCTCGGAGAGCCGGAAGCAGTCGTCCATGACCGCGACGAGGCGCTCCAGCGTCTCGCCGCCGTCCGCGGTGAGCTCCTCGAAGCGCGAGCGGAAGCCCTCGATCGCCTCGTCCATGATCACGTACAGGCAGTGCTGCTTGGACTCGAAGTAGTGATACAGCGCGGTCGGCCCGACGCCGACATCGGCCGCGATGTCGGCCCATCTCGTGTCCTCGTAGCCGTCCCTGCCGAAGCGCTCCGTGGCCGTGGCGACGATCTCGTCCCGCTTCGTGCCTCGTGACTGAGATGAACTCATCTTAGTTCAGGCTACCAGCCGGGGCATGGGCACCGGCGCGCGCGACGATCTGCTCGACGAGCCCGTGCTTGACCACCTTCAGCGAGGGGGTGCGCGGGAACTCCTCGAACACCTCGACCGATTCCGGCCACATGTACTTGGCGACGCCCTCGCGCTCGAGGAACTCCTGCAGCTCGGCGAGCGTCGGCGCCGGCTGACCGTCGTTGAGGATGAGCGCGGCACACGCGCGCTCGCCGAGCCGCTCGTCGGGCAGCGGGACGACCGCGACCTCGTGCACCGCGGGGTGTCGCATCAGCACGGGCTCGACGTCGGCCGGGACGACCGTCACGCCGCCGCGCCGGATGATGTCCTTGCTGCGGCCGACGTAGACCAGGTGGCCGTCGTCGTCGAGGTAGCCGAGGTCACCCGTGCGATAGCCGCCCCAGCCCGTCAGCGACTCTCGCGTGAGCTCCTCGTTGCCCAGGAAGAACAGGAAGCGGCTCGGGCCGTTGACGACGACGTCGCCGACCTCGTGGGGGGGCAGCGGCGCGCCGCCGGGATCCAGGATGCGGATCTCGGTCCCGTCGTAGGGGCGCCCCTCGGTCGTGAGCAGCTTCGCCTCCGTCTCGTGCGGGCCGTGCGCGGCGTGGCCGGGGACCTCCGAGAGGCCGTAGTCGCCCAGCGGCGGCGTGCCGAAGGCCGACAGCATCGCGAGCCGCCGCTCCGGCGTCAGACCGGGGGCTCCCAGGACGCGCATGGAGGACAGATCGCGCGTGCTGGCCTGCGCCGCCAGCAGGGTGTCGGCGGCGTGCGTCGGCATCAGCAGCACGTACGAGCAGCGGTGCTCCTCGATCAGCCGGAGCGCCTCCTCGGGCTCCCACCGGCCCATCAGGACGCCCGTGCCGCCGTTGAGCAGGACGGGGAAGTACCCGAAGACCAACCCGCCCACGAACCCGAACTCGGTGGCCACCAGGTAGCGGTCGTCGGAGTCGAGCCCCCAGCGCCGGCAGATGCCCTCGGTGGCGTAGCGCAGCGTGTTGCTCGAGTGCACGATGCCCTTCGGCGCCGCGGTCGTGCCGGAGGAGTGCATGACGATCGCGATGTCGTCGGCCCGGCGCTCGCTTCGCTCGTCGACCGCCTCCTCCTCGATCAGCTCGTCGACGGTCGCGGGGAGCAGCGTGAGGAGCCGGTCGACCAGCGAAGCCGCCTGCTCGCACTTGGCGATCTCCTTCTCGCCCCCGAAGCCGACGAGCGCCTTCGCCCGCGTCTGCTCGGCGAGCGCGGCGAGCTGGGTGACGTTGAACATCGGCGGCAGGGGGGCGAGCACGACGCCGCGGTGCAGGCAGCCGAGCATCGCGACCGCCGCCTCGATCGAGTGACGCCCGAGCAGCAGCACCACGTCGGCCGGCTGCACCCCGCCGGCGGCCAGGCGCGCGGAGAGCGCCACGGCCGCGCGCCGCAGCTCGGCGTAGGTGATGCGCCGGTCGTCGAGCACCAGCGCGACCTTGTCCGGGTGCGCGCCTGCGCGCGCGGCGAAGTCGCTCCAGAGATCTCCCGCCCGCCAGTGCCCCTGGGCGTAGTAGCGGTCGGCCTCTGGCTGGAAGCTCAGCGTGGACATTGCTCGGACCCTCGTCGATTCTCGTCTGGTGGGACAACCCGTGACCTACGGGAACGACACAGTAGCTGAACTCAACTCAAATGTGAAGGCCCCAACGTTGAGCGGCTGGACTTTCACGGGGCATGACTGATACGATCTCAGTTCATGAAGCTGACCGCGACAGACTCCGAACGGCGGCTGCAGGAAGAGGTCCGCGGCTTCCTCGCCTCCGAGCGCCCCGACGCCTGGCGCCTGCCGCGACCGCTGCCGGAGCGCATGGAGGCGCTGCGCGCGTGGCAGGGCCGCTGCTACGAGGCCGGGTACGTCGGCCGGGCGTGGCCGCAGGAGTTCGGCGGCGGTGGCGGGCCCGCCGCCGAGCAGATCATCATCGACCAGGAGCTGGCGGCCGCGGGCGCGCCGGAGTTCGCCAACGTCGTCGGCCTCGACGTGCTCGGTCCCTCGCTGCTGCGCTTCGGCAGCGACGAGCAGCGCCGGCGCTACATCCCGCCGATCCTCGCGGCCGAGGAGATCTGGTGTCAGGGGTTCTCGGAGCCGGACGCCGGGTCGGATCTCGCATCGCTGCGCACCCGTGCCGACGAGCGCGGCGACCACTTCGTGGTCAGCGGGCAGAAGACGTGGGTCTCCTGGGGGCAGTTCGCCCGCTGGTGCGGCGTGCTGGCCCGGACCCAGGATGCCGGCCCGAAGCACCGCGGGATCTCGATGCTGATCGTCGACATGCGATCGCCCGGCGTCGAGCTGCGTCCGATGACGCAGACCACCGGGCACGCGGAGTTCTGCGAGCTGTTCCTCGACGACGTCGTCGTACCAAGGGAGAACCTCCTCGGCGGCCTCGGCGACGGCTGGAAGATCGCCATGCACACGCTCGGCCACGAGCGCGGCACGGCCGCGCTCCCGCGGCAGGTCAAGCTGCGCACGTGGCTGGACCGCGCGGTCCGCGTGGCATCCGAGCGCACCGTCGACGGCGGCCCGCTGATCGACGATCCCGGCGCGCAGCTCGCGCTGGCCCGCGCCTTGGTCGGCGTGGAGGTCCTGCGCCACCACGCCTACCGGACCGTCGGCGAGTTCCTCAACGGTGGTGCCGTCGGCCCAGACAGCTCGAGCGTCAAGCTGCTCATGGCGGAGGCCGAGCAGCGGCTGGCGGCGACCGCGATCGAGCTCCTCGG
>DATFQI010000266.1:0-11664 GCA_035264365.1 Solirubrobacteraceae bacterium | reverse complement strand
CGGCGGTGTAGAGCCCGCCGCTGCCGGCGGTCGTGAACTGCACGCCGGCGTTGGCGGCGGCCGCGCCTGTCTCGTGCCAGACGGCGTGGCTCTCCTCACCGACCACGACGTCGTCGCCGGGCTGGCAGTAGAGCTTGAGCGGGAGCTGGTTGGCCATCGTCCCGGTGGGGACGAACAGCCCGGCCTCCTTCCCGAGCAGCTCGGCGACGCGCTCCTGCAGCAGGTTGACGCTCGGGTCCTCGCCGAACTGGTCGTCGCCGAGCGGGGCGGCGGCCATGGCGGCCCGCATCGCGTCGGTCGGCAGCGTGACGGTGTCCGAGCGCAGGTCGATCATCGCGCGGAGGCTACGGAGGCGATCGCCTCCAGCGCCCGCCGATAGTGCTCCTCGGTGATGCGGATGTGCGACTGCTGGCTCATCGAGCGGGCCGCGACGCCGATCGCCTCCACCGGTGGCGCGGCGTCGAGAACCGGCACCAGCAGCAGCGTCTCGATCTCGACCGTCCACGGCCACCGCGGGTGGTCGCGCTCCTGCGGCTCGCCGACCACCTGGGCGAGCGCGAACACCCGCCGCCAGACCGAGGCGTAGAGGACGAGCCGGTCGCCCGGCTCGATCCGCGGGCGGCGCGGGAAGCCCGTGCTGCGCAACAGCGCGGCACGGCCCTCGATCCAGTCCTCGGCGAGCGGCCCGCGGGCGTGGCCGATCGCCTTGAGCCAGTAGCCGCCCACGGCGGTAGCTTGCCAAGCATGGAGCTACGCCGCCTCGGCGAGCACGGCCCGCAGCTGTCGGCGATCGGCCTCGGCTCGTGGCTCACCTACGGCGGCGGCATCGGCCGCGAGCAGACCGAGGCGTGCACGCGCGCGGCCTTCGAGGCCGGCGTCACGTTCTTCGACACCGCCAACATCTACGGGCGCGGCGCGGCCGAGCGCGCGTGGGGGGAGATCCTCGCCGGCTATCCGCGCGACTCGTTCGTGCTCGCGACGAAGGTGTTCTTCCCGATGGGGCCGGCGGACCGCGGGCTCTCGCGCGCGCAGATCCTGAAGCAGATCGACGCGTCGCTGGCGCGGTTGCGCGTCTCCTACGTCGACCTCTACCAGTGCCACCGCTACGACTCCGGCGTGCCGCTGGAAGAGACGATGGGCGCGCTGACCGAGGTCGTGGAGGCCGGCAAGGCGCGCTTCATCGGCTTCAGCGAGTGGCCGG
Organism: Solirubrobacteraceae bacterium; assembly: GCA_035264365.1. Taxonomy (GTDB): domain Bacteria; phylum Actinomycetota; class Thermoleophilia; order Solirubrobacterales; family Solirubrobacteraceae; genus DATFQI01. The sequence continues at coordinate 10,463 of DATFQI010000266.1, read as the reverse complement.
CCGAGCGGATCGAGCAGGCGCTGGCGCTGCCGGGCGTCGCGCGCTTCGTGAGCAGCCAGCCGCAGTATTCCGCGCTCTACCGCGTGCCGGAGCGCGAGGTGTTCCCGCTCTGCGCGCGCCACGGGATCGGCCAGGTCGTCTGGTCGCCGCTCGCCCAGGGCGTGCTGAGCGGCAAGTACCGGCGCGGCGAGCCGCCGCCCGGCGACGCCCGCGCCGCCGGCTCGATGGGCCGCTTCATGGGGCGCCTGCTGCGCCCGAAGGCGCTCGACGCGGTCGCGCGCCTGGAGCCGACCGCGCGCGAGGCCGGCCTGACGATGGCACAGCTCGCGCTCGCCTGGGTGCTGCGGTCGCCGTACGTGACGTCCGCCATCGTCGGCGCGTCGCGGCCGGAGCAGGTCCGCGAGAACGCGCGCGCCGCCGACGTGAGGCTGGGCGACGACGTCGCCGCCGCGGTCGACGAGGCGCTCTCGCGAATCGCCGAGCGCTGAGTCCGGAGTTGTTCAGCCTGAGGCTGAACAACTCCCGGTTCGGCGTCAGAAGAGCGGCTCGGTCGAGGCGAGCGGCTCGATCCGGAAGCCGCCGCCGGGGGCGGGCGTGGCGTGCCAGAGCTCGTCGAAGCCCTCCTCGGGCGCGGGGCGGATGAACTGCCGCGCGGTGCCGATCACGCCGAGGTCGGGGATCCGCGCGCGGCCCTCGCGACCGGCGTTGCGGCCGAGCGCCTCGGAGGCGCCGGCGTCGACGAGGTAGCCGACGACGCGGAAGCCCGCTTCGCGCGCGGGCTCCACGTAGCGGCGCCGGTGGGCGGGCGTGGGATTGGTGTTGTCGACGACGAACGGCCGGCCCTCGGCGAGGCACGCGTCGAGCAGCGCCGCCTCGCGCGCCCGCGAGCCCAGCTCGTCCATCGAGATCCTGACGTGGCCGGCCTGCCAGCGCTCGCGGTACAGCGTGGTCTTGCCCGCGCCCTGGAGCCCGCAGAGGACGATCGCCTCCATGGCGCCGACGCTAGCGCGCCGGCGCCATGTCGCCGCTCCTCAGTCCTCGCCGAACAGCTGCCCGCGGATCGCGCCCGCCCCGAACTCGTCGGAGTGGACATTGACGTAGTAGCCGCCCGGGCTGCGCCGGATCGCCCGCGCGAGCGCCGCGCTGACCGTCGTGCAGCCGCTCGACGCACCGGGGTCGCCGTCCGCCGGCTGCTCCAGCGGCACCACGATCGACCCGTCCTTGCCGCGCCGCGCCTTGTGGATGTGCGCGCCGACCGGCGTGCTCAGGTTCGCCACCGTGATCCCCCAGCACAGCCGGGTCCCGTCGAACGTCACGCTCGCCGAGCCCTTGCCATTGCGGTCCCCGCCCGAGGTCTCGTTGGAGCCCTTCAGCACCGCGAAGAACGCCCGGTCGCTCAGCTTGGCCGAGCGAGCGCCGTCACCGCTCGCGGCACCGCTCCCGAGCACGCACCCGCAAGCCACCGCGGTCGCCGCGACCGCCAGGATCGTTCGTCCCATCCGCAACCTCCTCCTCATAGGAGACACGCTCTCGGCAGGCCCTACGCGCGGCAGGGCCTCCGGGTTCGCGGCCGAGGTGTGCCCGGCAGCGCGTCGGGTAGGGCCGAGGCATGCCGATCGCCCACCAGGAGCTCGGCTCGCCCGATGCTCCCGTTCTCGTCCTCATCCACGGTCTCGGGGCCTCCGGCCGCGTGCTGGAGCGCGTGGCGCCGCTGCTGGCGGCGCGGTTCCGGGTGATCGTGCCCGACCTCCCCGGCTTCGGCGAGACCGGCGGCGAGCCGACGACGATCGAGGGGATGGCGCGGGCGGTCCTGGAGGTCGTCGACGCGGAGGAGTTCGTGGCCGCCGGCCACTCGATGGGCGGCCTCGTGGCGACCGCGCTGGCCGAGCTGGCGCCGGACCGGGTGACGCGGCTGGTGCTCGTCAACGCGCCGCCGACCTACGAGAGCCGGATGGCCGCGCGCGGGCGCGGCGAGCGGATCCTGAAGCTGCCGGTGATCGGCGACCTGGTCTGGAACCGGATGTCCGACGACCAGATCAGGGCCACGATGCGCTCGGCGTTCGCGCCCGGGCATGATGTCGACGACGTGTTCGTCGAGGACCTCAAGCGCACGACCCGCGCGGCCTTCACCGGCTCGAGCTCCGCGATCGACGACTACCTGCGCCGGCGGCCGCTCCCGCAGCGCGTGGCCGCGCTCACCCAGCAGGCGTTCGTGATCTTCGGCGAGCGCGATGGCCGCGTCGCCCCCGCCTCGCTGGACGGCTACGGCCCGGTCGCCAACGCCACCGTCGCGGCGATCCCCGAGGCCGGACACACACCCGTGTGGGAGGCGCCGGAGCGCACGGCGGAGCTGATCCTGACCGGGGCCGGGGCGCTTTGAAGGTCCCGCGGCTGGAGCCGATCGCGTCGCGCGTGTGGCTGCTGCGCGGCGGCCTGACGGGGCTGATGAACGTCTACCTGATCGAGGACGAGGGCCAGGTCGTCGTCTTCGACGCGGGCGAGAAGGGCATGGCGAAGGCGATCGCCGCCGCCGGCGCGCGGCTCGGCGGCATCAGCAAGGTCGTGCTCGGCCACGGCGACACCGACCACCGCGGCGCCGCGCCCGCGCTGTCGAAGATCGCGCCCGTGCTGTGCCACGCCGACGCCGTCGAGCAGGCGCAGGGCTCGGGCGGGCGCGACTACTGGCAGATGGACGAGCTGCCGCGGTTCATCCGCCTCGTGCACCGCTTCCAGCATCGCTTCGTGTGGGACGGCGGGCCGGTGACGATCTCCGGCACCGTCGCGGCGGGGGAGCGGATCGCCGGCTTCGAGGTGATCGAGCTGGCCGACCACGCGCCGGGCCAGATCGGCCTCTGGCGCGCCGAGGACGGCGTGGCGCTGGTCAGCGACACGGTCTACCTGATCACGATGCTCGGCCGGCCGGCCGCCGCGCAGGTCCCCGAGGACGCCTACAACCTGGACACCGCGAAGGCGCGCGAGAGCATCCGCCGGCTGGCCGCGCTGCGCCCGCGGATCGTCGGCGTCGGACACCTCGGCCCGATCACCGGCCCGGACGTCGTCGCCGAGCTCGAGGCGGCCGCCCGGTGACCACCGCCGCCGGGCTCGCACCGGAGGCGGCACGCGCGCTGGGCGACCTGCTCGGCGATCGCTACGCCACCTCGAGCTCGATCCTCGGCCTGCACGCGCGCGACGAGTCCCGCTTCGCCCCGCGCGAGCCCGACGCCGTCGCCTTCGCGCACACCACCGAGGAGGTCTCCGCGATCCTGCGGACCTGCTCCGAGCACGGCATACCGGTGATTCCCTGGGGCGCCGGCAGCTCGCTCGAGGGCCACGTGCTGCCCGTCCACGGCGGGCTCGCGCTCGACCTGACCGGCATGGACCAGGTGATCGAGGTCAACGCCGAGGACCTCGACTGCCGCGTCCAGGCGGGGGTGCCTCGGCTGGCGCTCGAGAAGCGGCTCGGCCAGGACGGGCTCTTCTTCGCCGTCGACCCCGGCGCCGACGCCACGCTCGGCGGCATGGCCGCCACCGCCGCGTCCGGCACGCGGACGACCCGCTACGGCACGATGCGCGAGAACGTGCTCGGCCTGCGCGCCGTGCTCGCCGACGGGACCGTCATCGACACGGGCACGCGCGCCCGCAAGTCCTCGGCCGGCTACGACCTCACGCGGCTGCTGCTCGGCTCGGAGGGCACGCTCGCGGTGATCACCGAGCTGACCCTGCGGATCCACGGGATCCCGGAGGAGATCGCCGCCGCCCGCTGCGTCTTCGACGACCTCGCCGGCGCCGTCGCGACGGTGACGGAGGCGGTCCAGCTCGGCATCCCGGTGGCGCGCTGCGAGCTGCTCGACCCGGCCGCGATCCGCGCCGTCAACGCGCACGACGACCTGAGCGAGCCCGAGGCCTACACGCTGTTCCTCGAGTTCCACGGCGGGCCGGCCTCGGTCGCCGAGCAGGTCGAGTCGGTGCGCGAGATCGCGGCCGGCCACGGCGGCGGCGACTTCGGCTGGACCAAGACGACCGACGAGCGCAACCAGCTCTGGCGCGCCCGCCACAACGCGTACTTCGCGGTCGTGGCGACGCGGCCGGGAACGCGGGCCCAGACCACCGACGTCTGCGTGCCGGTGTCACGCCTGGCCGAGAGCATCACGGCCAGCGCGGAGGACGCGGCGACCCTCCCGTTCCCAGCGGCACTGGTCGGGCACGTCGCCGACGGCAACTACCACTGGATCTGCCCGGTGGACACGGACTCCGAGGCCGAGCAGGCGGCGCTCGCCGGCTTCGTCGAGCGGATGGTCACGCGCGCGCAGGAGGCCGGCGGCACCTGCACTGGCGAGCACGGCGTCGGGATCGGCAAGCGGGAGGCGCTGCTGGCGCAGGCGGGGCCGGAGGCGGTGGCGACGATGCGCGCGCTCAAGCAGGCGCTCGACCCGCGCGGGATCCTCAACCCGGGGAAGGTCCTTCCGGACGCCTGAAGCGGGCCGCCCACCACGTCATCGTGAGCGTCCCGCCCTGCACGACGAACCGCCGCGCCGAGGCGGGCGGGGCGGCGAGCAGCCGCTCCAGCAGCGGGCGGGCGACGGCGGTGCCGCTGCCGCGCTCGAGCCACTCGCCGAGGTCGAGCGCGAGCGGCACGATCGCCTCGGTCTCCAGCCGCAGCCCGGCGTCCGCGCCGAGCGCGCGCAGGCGCTCGAGCGGCAGCGACGCCCAGTGCGACGGATCGCGCAGGCGCTCGAGCTCCTGCGACCAGGCGGCCGCGGCGGGGTCCTCGTCGAGTAGGTGGTCGGCCAGCACGACCGCGCCGCCAGGGCGGACCACCCGCACCAGCTCCTCGACCAGCCGCGCCGGCACCGGCACGTGGTGCACCGTGAAGCGGGTCAGCCCACCGTCGAAGGCGCCGTCGGGCTCGTCGAGCGCGGTCGCGTCGCCGACCGAGAACGTCGCGTTCCCCAGCCCCGCGGCCTCGCGGCGCGCCAGCTCGACCATCGCGGGCGTGAGGTCGACGCCGTGCACGGCGCCCGCCCGCGGCGCCAGCGCGCGCGCCACCACGCCGGGTCCGCACGCCGCCTCGAGCCAGCGCTCGCCCGGGCGGGGGCCGGCCAGCTCCACAAGCGCCTCGAGCGTCTCCCGCGCGTTGGCCGCCTGGCTGCGGTTGAAGCTCTCCGCCTGGTGGGTGAACTCGCCCACGAGCCTCTCATCCTGCATCTGGCGAGCCTAGCGGCCGAGGAGTAGCCTCGATCATCCCATGCTCGCGGCAGCCCCGAGCAAGGTCCCGTTCTACATCGCCGGCAGTCTCCTGGCCGCCTGGGCGGTCGTCCTCGGCATCTACGGGATCACGCACCCCGGCTCGCCCAGCTCGAAGGGCGGGCGCCGCGGCGTGATCCTCGCGAGCCTGCTGTTGGTGATCGGCGCGATGTCGACCGCGATCCTCACGGCGGGGGAGGAGCCCGAGGGCGAGGCGGCCGCCGCCACCTCGGCGGAGCTCGATCTGACCGCCGACGCCGGCGGCGTCGCCGCCTATGACAAGAAGGCCGGCACGGTCACGGCGGGCACGGTCACGGTCAAGCTGACCAACGAGTCGCCGCTCGAGCACAACGTCGCGGTCGCCCAGGGCGCGCGCGAGCTCGGCAGATCGGACACGATCAAGGGCTCCGAGACCGAGCTGAAGCTGGACCTGAAGCCGGGGAAGTACGCGTTCTACTGCACGGTCGACGGCCACCGTGCGGCCGGGATGGAGGGCACGCTGACCGTGAGATGATCCCGGCGATGGAGGCGCCGGGAGACGTCCGGGCGGCGATCCGGAGCGGCGGGTGGACCGGCCCGACGGCCGGCCTCGCGCCCGCCCACGTACAGGCCAACCTCGTCGTGCTGCCGGAGGCCGACGCGTTCGACTTCCTGCGCTTCTGCCTGCGCAACCCGAAGCCGTGCCCGCTGCTGGAGGTCTGCGAGCCGGGCTCGCCCGAGCCGGTCGAGTACGCGCCGGGTGCCGACCTGCGCACCGACCTGCCCGCCTACCGCGTGTGGCGCCACGGCGAGCTGGCCGAGGAGCGCCCCGACGTGCGCGAGCTGTGGCGCGAGGACCTCGTCGCGTTCCTGATCGGCTGCTCGTTCACGTTCGAGCGGGCGCTGCTGGCCGCCGGGCTGCCGGTCCGCCACGTCGAGCAGGGCGTCAACGTGCCGATGTACCGCACCTCGCGCGCGTGCGCGCCCGCGGGGCGGTTCTCCGGCCCGCTCGTCGTCTCGATGCGGCCGATGACGCCGCCGCAGGCGCTGCTGGCCGCGGAGATCACGGCGGCCAGACCCCTTTCTTGCGCTCAGACCAGCGCGAGCGGGCGGACCGGTGATCCCGTGCCACCGCGCAGCTTCAGCGGCAGGCACACGAACGCGAACTCGCGCACGCCGTCGGCGGCGAGGGCCTCCAGGTTGAGCGACTCGACGATGTAGATCCCGGCGCGCACGAGCAGGTGCACGTGTCCCGGGAGCGTCGTGCCGGTCGTGTCGTCGACGACGCCGGGCACGTCCCACGCGAGGTTGTCCGCGCCGACCAGCAGCGGGCGCTGGGCGGCGACCCACTCCGACGCCTCACCGCTGACCCCGCCGGCGGCCTCGTAGGTGGGCCGGTCGTCCCACAGGGCACCCGAGCCGAGCCGCACGAGCACCGCGTCGCCCTCCCGCAGCTCGACTCCCTCGGCCGCCCGCTGCAGCTCCGCGAGCGTGATCGCGTGGCCGTCGGGCAGCCGCTCGACCCCGAGCGCGCCGGCCACGTCGAGCAGCACCCCGCGCGCCACCAGCGGCGGGATCGTGTCGGCGCCGAGCGCGGTGAACCCCTTCGAGGTCTGCACCTCGGCGTCGATCGCCACGCCGCCGTGCAGGCGCATCTCCTCCGCCTGGTGGCAGAGCGCGTCGATGTGCGTGCCCGAGTGCTCGGTCATCACCAGCAGCGCCGAGGCGCTGGTCCGCGACTCGCCGAGCCCCGCCTCGTGGCGCCGGTGCAGCGAGAGCAGGAGTCCTGGCTCGTGGGCCGGGAACGTCGGCGCGCCCTGATAGCGCGGCTGCTCGAGGTCGTAGGCGCGCGCCCCGAGCAGCGCGTCCGCGAGCTCGGTCACTCGCCCGGGGCGAACTGCCGCCCGTGGGTCTCCGGCAGCGCCACCAGCGCGCAGATCGCGAGCACGTAGCCGAACACGCCGAACGCGACCGCGCCGCCGAGCCCGATGGCCGCCGCGAGGAAGCCGATGATGCCCGGGAACAGCGCGCCGAGGCCGCGGCCGACGTTGTAACAGAAGCCGCCGCCCGTGCCGCGCGCCCGCGTCGGGAACAGCTCCGAGAGGTAGGAGCCGAAGCCCGAGAAGCAGCCCGAGGCGAAGAAGCCGAGCGGGAAGCCGACGATCAGCAGCGTCATGTTGGAGCCCTCCGGCACGAGGAAGTAGAGGACGAGCGCGGCGCCCGCCAGCGTGGCGAACAGCGTGAACGTGCGCTTGCGCCCGATCCGGTCGTGCACCAGGCCCGCGGTCAGGTAGCCGAGGAACGAGCCCGCGATGACCACGAACAGGTAGCCGCTCGTGCCGACCACGGTCAGGTCGCGCTCGGTCTTCAGGTAGGTCGGGATCCAGGTGAACATCGCGTAGTAGCCGCCCTGGATGCCGGTCGCCAGCAGCGACGCCGCGACGGTGGTCTTGAGCAGCTTCCCGCGCAGGATCTGCTTGAGCGGCAGCTCGTCCTTCTCCGTGTGCGCCTCCTGGAAGACCTCGGGGTCCTCGACGCGGCGGCGGATGTAGAGGATCAGGAACGCCGGCAGGATGCCCAGGCACATCAGCACGCGCCAGGCGCTCGTCTCGGCGAACAGCTCGAACGTGATCAGGTAGGCAACGACGGCGAGCGCCCAGCCGACGGCCCACGCGCTCTGGATGACGCCGAGCGCCTTGCCGCGCGCCTCCGGCCGCACCAGCTCGGCCACCAGCACCGCGCCGACGCCCCACTCCGCACCGAAGCCGATGCCCTGGAAGATGCGGAAGGCCATCAGCATCTCGTAGCTCGACGCGATGCCCGAGAGGAAGGTGAAGACGGAGTAGACGGCGACGGAGTAGATGAGCGTGCGCGCGCGGCCGATCTTGTCGGCGAGCACGCCGCCGAGGATGCCGCCGACCGCCGAGGCCGACAACGTCACGGTCGAGAGCGCGCCGGTGGCGCCGGTGCCGACGCCGAACGTCGTCCCGATCGCCGCGAGGCTGAGCGTGAGCACGATCAGGTCGAACGCGTCGAGCATGTAGCCCGCGAAGGCGGCGCGGAAGCCGCGGCGGCCCTTCTCGCCGAGCGCGGCGAACCAGCCTCCCGAGGGTGTCGGCTGGGTGGGCGGTGTGGCGGGACGGCGCGTACGAACGGGTGCCGTCGTCCGCTCTGCGGTGCCGGACGTGCTCATGTGGTCGTACCCCTTGACCGTGCCCCGCGCCCCTGTCCGCGCGGGGGCCTCCCCGGGCCTTACCCGAATCGCGCGCCTTGCTGTCGCGGCCGGGTCAGCCCGCTATCGCCCGCACCGTCTCCACCGTGTCCGCCTCGGCCGCGGTCTTGTCGTCGCGGTAGCGCTTCACGCGCGCGAAGCGCAGCGCCATCCCGGCCGGGTAGCGGCGGGAGGTCTGGATGCCGTCGAAGGCGATCTCGACGACCTGCTCGGGCCGGACGTAGACGGTGTGGCCGTCGCGGTGGGTCTCGAGCTCCTGGAAGCGCTTCGTCTGCCAGGCCAGCAGCTCGTCGGTGAGCCCCTTGAAGGTCTTGCCGAGCATCGCGAAGCCGTCGCCGTCGCGCGCGCCGAGGTGCAGGTTGGAGAGGAAGCCGCGGCGGCGGCCGTGGCCCCACTCCGCGGCGAGCACGACGAGGTCGAGCGTGTGCACCGGCTTGACCTTCAGCCACGCCGCGCCGCGGCGCCCGGCGGCGTAGGGCGCTTCGAGGTCCTTGACCATCACGCCCTCGTGGCCGCGTGCGAGCGCGTCGTCGAAGACCGCCTGTGCGGCCTGAACGTCCTCGGCGACGGCGTGCGGGATGCGCAGCTGGGGCGCGAGCCGGTCGAGCGCCGCCGCGCGCTCGGCCAGCGGCGCGTCGAGCAGGTCGCGGCCGTCGAGGTGCAGCAGGTCGAAGAAGAACACGCTCAGCGGGATCTCCCGGCGCAGCTTCTCCAGGTCGCGGCGCGAGCCGAAGCGCGAGCCCGTGACCTGGAACGGGTGCGGGCGGCCGTCCTCGCGCAGCGCGATCACCTCGCCGTCGAGCACGACGCTCGTGGCCGGAAGGGCGAGCACCGCCTCGACCGCCTCCGGCACGTGGGCGGTGACGTCGTCGAGCGAGCGTGTGAAGACGGCCACGGTGTCGCCGTCGCGGTGGATCTGCACGCGCGCGCCGTCGAGCTTGTGCTCGACCGCGGCGCGGCCGGTCTTCTCGAGCGCGGCGGCGACGTCGGGCGCGGTGGCGGCGAGCATGGGGGAGAGCGGGCGGCCGACCTTCAGGTGCACCGCGGCCAGACCGTCGCGGCCCTCGCGCAGCGCGATCCTGGCGATCTCCGGCAGGTCGCCGTGGAGTGTCAGCGCGCGCCGCACGTCGGCCTCCGGCACCTCCGCGGCGTGGGCGACGGCGGCCGTCATCACGCCGGCGAGCGCGCCCTGGCCGAGGTCGCCGATCAGCAGCCGCGTGAGGAACTGCTGCTCGTCCTCGTCCGCCCTTCCGAGCAGCGCCTGCAGGGCGTCGCGGCGGGTCGCCTGGGACCCCGGCCCGCTGATCGCGCCGATCGCCTCGAACGCGGCGTCGACCTCCCCGACGGTGAGAGACGGCTCGTCCGCGGGCGGCGGCGGCTCCCGCAGCTGCGCCCAGCCGACCCCGATCTGGCGCTGCGTCAGGCGCCCGGAGAGGAACGCGACCGCGGCCGCGACCTCGTCGGGCGCGGCGCCCGCCAGCAGCGCGCCGATCGCCTCGGTCTTGGCCTTGCGCGAGCGGGTCGCGGCGACCGCGGCGGAGACGTCGGTGAGCTCGCGCAGGCGCATCGGGGCTGACATCCTCGCGGACGATGCCGCATCGCAACCGCGTGACCCCCTATGGCGAGATCGTCGCGATCCCGGAGCGGGGCACGCTGATGGGCAATCGCGGCGTCATCCACGCCGACGACGGGTCGCACAAGCGCGAGTGGCAGGTGCGCCGCTGGATCGCCTGCCGGCTCGAGTTCAAGGGCCGCCGCCGGCCTGTCCGGCAGCCGCGGCGCTGGACCGAGCTGTTCTTCCTCGACGAGGCGACGGCGCTCGCCGCCGGCCACCGCCCGTGCGCGGAGTGCCGGCGCGAGGACTACTGCCGCTGGCAGGCCGCCTGGCCGCACGGCGCGTCCGGCGCCGACGCGATCGACCTCGTCCTGCATGCCTCGCGGCTCGGCGGCAAGGTCAAGCGCACGTACGCGGCCGCGCTCGGCGAGCTGCCCGACGGCGTGATCGTGG
>DATFQI010000265.1:0-5640 GCA_035264365.1 Solirubrobacteraceae bacterium | reverse complement strand
GGCCGCCGGGCGATCGCCCGTGGCGCGACGGGGAGCGCCGGCGGGCGGCGGTCGCGCAGCAGGGGCGCCGGGTCGACGTAGCCGAGGCGGTCGCTCGCCGTGCGGACTCCAAGGTGGAGGCCCTCGTGCTCGCGCGAGCGGGCCACGGTGCCGAGAGGCGCGCCCGCCGATACCCGGTCGCCCGCGCGGACGGCCGGGTGCAGCGGCAGGTGCGTGACGCTGAAGCGCCCGCAGCGCATCGCGACCGCGCCGACCCCCGCGCGGCCCGCGAAGGTCACGCGCCCCGAGCACGCGGCGCGTACCGGCGTGCCCGGCGCGGCCGCGAGATCGACTCCGCGGTGATGGCCGCGCGCGAACGGGTCGCCCTCGTACGCGAACGGCCGCTCGATCACCCCGGACACGGGCGGGGCGAGCGTGAGGGCGGCGAGCGCGAGCGCGAGCATGGCTCGCCGACGGTACGCCCGCCGAGGCCGGTTGCCGGGCGGCGCGCGTGTTTCGTCGCAAAGTTGGTGCAGGGACGCAACTGCGCAGGTGAGGGAGGCGAGTTCCGCCGGTGCGTCGAGGAGCTCCAGATCCCGTGCTTCACGAGCACGCCAGCTGGCACCGATCGCGCCGGCGGGATTCGATGCCAGATCGCGTGCTCCCCTGGCACGCGAGACGGAGCCAACCCCGGCGGCGCCACCGGCCAGCTTCCCCCACGTGCGCCGTTGGACCGGCCTGCGCAACCATCCACGACGATGATCCGCGGCGCCAAGGTGACACTCCGCCCGATCGAGCCCCGGGACCGGGAGCCGCTGAAGGCGATCCGGGACGAGCCCGAGGTGATCCGGTTCTGGGGCCGGCAGACCGAGGAGTGGCCGGGCGACGACGACTCCGTGGAGGAGTGGGTCGTCGAGCTCGGCGGCGAGCTGATCGGGTTCGTGCAGTTCTACGAGGAGCCCGACGACGACTACCGGCACGCCGACGTCGACATCCTGCTCGCGACGGCCCATCACGGGCAGGGCCTCGGGACGGACGCGATGCGGGCGGTGATGGCGTTCCTCGTGGAGCAGCGCGGCCACCATCGGATCACGCTGACGACCTGGCCGCACAACGAGCGGGCGATCCACCTCTACGAGAAGCTCGGCTTCCGGCAGGTGGGGATCACGCGCGCCAGCGAGCGCGGCGACGACGGGACCTGGCACGACGAGCTGCTGATGGAGTACGTCGTCGAGCCGCCGCCGAGGCGGGAGCCACCCGGCGGTCAGCGCTCGGCGACCGCGCGGTAGAGCTCGTTGGCGCCCGCGCCGGTGAGCTCGGCGACGACGCTCGCGGCGACCCTTGCGCGGGCGCCCGCCTCGATCAGCCGCCGCACGGCGTCGATGGCCGCGGGGTCGGCGCCGGTCCGCGGCGGCGCGCCGCCGAACACCAGCACGACCTCGCCCCGCGGGCCCTCGTCCGCGTAGCGCTTCGCGAGCTCGGCCGCCGTCCCGCGGACGACCTCCTCGTGGAGCTTCGTGAGCTCGCGGCAGACCGCGACGGGCCGCGACCCATCGACCTCGGCGAGCGCGGCCAGCGTCGCCCCCACGCGCCGCGGCGACTCGAACGCCACGACCGTCTCGGGCGACGCGAGCACCTCCAACAGCGCGGCCCGCTTGCGCGGCAGGAAGCCCGCGAAGCGCCAGGCGTCCGACGGCAGCGCGCTCGCCACCAGCGCGGCCAGCGCGGCGCTCGGCCCGGGCAGCACCTCGACCGACAGCCCCGCCGCCACGCAGCCCTGCACGAGCACGTAGCCGGGGTCACTCACGAGCGGCATCCCCGCGTCGGAGACGAGCGCGACGACCTCGCCGCCCGCCATCCGCTCGACCAGCTCCGCCGCCCGCTCGCGCTCGTTGTGCTCGTGGTAGGAGACGAGCGTCGCCTGGACGCCGTAGCGCTCGAGCAGCACGCGCGTGCGGCGCGTGTCCTCGCAGGCCACCACGTCCGCCTCGCGCAGCGCCGCGAGCACACGCAGCGTCACGTCCTCGAGGTTCCCGATCGGCGTCGGGCACACGACGAGCCGGCCGCTCACGCCGCACCCGCCGCGGTCGGGCCCGCCGCCGAGGGCACGTCGGAGGGCCGCTCGCGGGCCAGCATCGCCGCACCCACCAGCCCCGCCTCGGCGCCGAATGCCGCCGCCTTCACGCGCGCCTCGTCGCGCCCCGGGGCCAACGCACGGCGGCCCATTACCTCGCGCGCGGGCTCGAGCAGCAGCTCGCCCGCGGCGCTGACCCCGCCGCCGATGACGATCACCTGCGGGCAGAAGATGTTGGCGATGTTGGCGAGCCCGACGCCGAGCGCGCGGCCGATGGTCTCGATCGCCGCCCGGGCCACCGGATCGCCGGCCTGCGCCATCTCAGTCACCATCGGCCCGGTCAGCTCGCGCCCGCCCTCCATCGCCCGCCCGATGTCGGTGTCCGGTCGGCGGGCGACGGCGAGCGACACCTCGCGCACCAGCGCGGTGCCGGAGGCGACGGACTCCAGACAGCCCCGGTTGGGGCAGTTGCCCTGGCACGGCCGGCCGTCCATGTCGACGACCATGTGGCCGATCTCCGCACCGCCGCCGACGAAGCCGCGGTAGACCTCCCCGCGCAGGAACAGCCCGCTGCCGATCCCCGTGCCGAGCGTGAGCATCACGACCTCGCTGCAGCCGGCGCCGGCGCCGGCGCGCGCCTCGGCGAGCACCGCGCAGTTGGCGTCGTTGTCGACGACGACCGGGAGCTCGAGGCGCTCGGCCATGATGTCCGCGAAGCGGATGTCGTGCAGTGGGAGGTTGACGGCCTGGACGGCCAGCCCGGTGCGCGCGTCGAACGTGCAGGGAATCCCGAAGCCGACCGCCTCGACGTGGCCGCCCACCGCCCGCCGCACGCCCTCGACGGCGTGGGCGATCAGCTCGATCAGCTCGACCTGGTCGTGGCCCAGCGCAGGGCGGTTGGTACGGTGATGGACCGTCCCATCGGGGTCCACGGCGCCGGCCAGCAGCTTGGTGCCGCCGAGATCGACGCCGATGACGCATCCCTCGGCCACGCCGGCCACATTACCGTCCGCACCCGCCCATGGCCGACGAGAACGACGACCGCCCCTACACCACTTACAAGGCGCGCCCCCGCTTCCTGCAGGGGCGTGACGACGACGGCCTGGACCCGCGCGCGGGCGACCGCCCGGAGTACGAGGTCCACGGCCGCCGCCGGCGCTTGGACCCGCGCGACTGGTTCAAGCGCCCCCGTCGCGGGGCCGGCACGCGCCGGCGTATCACGGTCGGGCGGATCGTCAAGTACCTCGCCCTGGCCGCCGTCGCCTGGGTGCTCGTCAGCGCGATCCTGTTCCTCGTCTCCGCCCAGATCCAGGAGTCGAAGATCTCCGACGCCGCCGAGCGCCAGCTGTCGGGCGCCGGCTTCACGCTCACGAGCCCCAACACCGTGCTGATGCTCGGCTCCGACGCGCGCCCGAAGGGCAGCAAGGAGGCGGGGGCGAACTTCATCGGCTCCCCTTCGCGCTCGGACTCGATCCTGCTGATGCGCGTCGGCGGCGGGGCCAACGCCACGCTGTCGATCCCGCGCGACACCGTCGTGGACATCCCGGGCCACGGGCGCAACAAGATCAACGCCGCCTATGCGCTCGGCGGCCCGTCGCTGGCGATCAAGACAGTCGAGCAGTACCTCGGGATCGACGTCAACCACCTCGTCGAGGTCAACTTCGAGAACTTCCCGCAGCTGATCGACGCGCTCGGCGGCGTGACCTACAAGGGCGGCTGCGTCGTCTCCAGGATCAACGGCGGCACGCGCAACGGCGGCTATACGTTGCGGCTGAAGAAGGGTGAGCACGAGATCAACGGCAAGCAGGCGCTGGCGCTCGCGCGCACGCGCAAGAACGAGTGCGCGCCCAACGAGGACGACCTCACGCGCGCGCGCCGCCAGCAGGAGGTCCTGAGCGCCCTGCGCGACAAGGTCATCTCGTTCGAGACCTTCGTCCGCCTGCCGTGGGTCAGCTGGGCCGCCCCGCAGGCCGTGCAGTCCGACATGGCCGGCCCGTCACTGCTGGGCCTCGTCGGTGGCGAGGTGATCGGCGGGAAGGCTCAGCCCCGGGTGCTCAAGCCCTCGGGCAACGTCACGCTGCCCGACGGAGGGGCCGGTCTCGAGGTGGACGACGCGGAGAAGCGCTCCGCCGTCCAGCGCTTCCTGAAGGGGTGACCCGCTTGCGTCCGGCGAGCGCGACGCCGCCGAGGATCAGCGCGAGACCGGCGATCGCCGCCGCCGTGATCGCCTCGTCGAGCAGCAGCGCGCCGTAGAACAGCGCCACGCCCGGGGCGAGGTAGGAGACGAGCGAGGCGCGGCCCGCGCCGACCTCGTTGATCAGCTTGTAGAAGATCACGAACGCCAGCGCCGTCCCGACGGCGCCGAGCACGAGGACCGAGAGCAGGGCGCGCGCGCCCGGGAGCGCGGACGGCAGCGTGGCCAGCGCCAGCGGCGCGGTCAGCACGGTCGTGACGAAGATCGAGACGAGCGACGTCTGCATCGCCGCGAGGTGGCCGTAGCGGCGCTTGACGACGAACGACGAGAGGCCGTAGGAGGCGGCCGCGCCGATCATCGCGAGCGCGCCGAGCAGCTCGCCGAGCGAGTGCACCGACTCGACGCCGACGACCAGCGCCACGCCGGCAAGGCCGAGCACGATGCCGACGCCCTGCCGGCGGTCGACCCGCTCCGACGGGTCGATCCACGGCGCGAACAGCGCGACGAACAGCGAGGCGGGCGAGATCAGCACCGCGGTCAGGCCGGAGGGCACCTCGAGCTCGCCGAGGGTGATCAGCGTGAACGGCAGGGCGACGGCGAGCGTGCCGAGCAGCAGCCCCGAGCGCGGTCGGTCGCGCAGCTCGTTGCCGACCTGGCGCACCGCACCGGAGCCCATCGTGGACCGGATCAGCACGAGCAGCACGACGGCCGCGACCGCCACCCGGCTCCAGACCACCATCGGCGCCGAGAGGTCCTCGAGCGCGTACTTGATCAGCAGGTAGGAGCCGCCCCAGATCGCGGAAAGCGCGGCGAGGAGCCCGATCTGGCGTGGCGACATACGGGCCAGTGTGCCAGCGCCGGGCCCCAAGCACCAATGACGGTTTCATGTGCCGGGCATAAGCCCGGCTGATGACCTAATCCGACTTCGCGGACGAGGAGGACGACGAGGAGGAGGAGGACGCGGACTCCGACGGCTTCGAGTCCTGCTTGTCCTTCTGCTTGGCGTCGTGCTTGTCGGCGCCGTCGCTCGCGGACTTGTCCGACTCCCGCTTGCGCTTGGCCGTGCCGTAGTCCGTGTTGTAGAAGCCGGATCCCTTGAAGTGCACCGCGACCGGGTGGAACACGCGCGAGACCGGCGAGCCGCACTCCTCGCAGGAGGTCACGGGCGGGTCCGACATCTTCTGCATGACCTCGAAGAGGTGCCCGTTCTCGCAGCGGTACTCGTAGATCGGCATGGCGGCGGCTGAGTATAGGTCGACCTTGGTGCGCCCCACTAACCTCCGCCCGCAATGACCGACGTCGCGACCATGGACAAGATCGTCTCCCTGTGCAAGCGGCGGGGGCTGATCTTCCCCGCCTCGGAGATCTACGGCGGGATCGCCAACACCTACGA
>DATFQI010000264.1:0-9646 GCA_035264365.1 Solirubrobacteraceae bacterium | reverse complement strand
CCCGTCGTCAGGCCGACGTCCTGCTTGAGCGAGCCCAGGTACTCGACGTTGTCGGACATGACGGCGTCGGGCCCGGGCGGCACCACGCCGGTGGCATCGGGCAGCTGGGGCACCGGGAGCTCCTGGGCCGCGGCCGGCGAGGCGGCGGCGAAGGCCAGCAGGAGCGTGAGCAGGGCAGCGCGGAGGATCCTCATGAGAGCGTCAACGCACACACCCGCATGAGCTTGCGCCTAACGCAGCCCAGCTCTCATCTTGCGCGCACGACCCGCCTGACTCTCAGGGAACTCTGAGCCCGCTCTCGGCGGATTCGCGAGCGGCGGGCCGAGCATGGGGAGCACACCCACCACAGGAGGAACCCGCACCATGCTCCCCACCATCCGCAGGGCCACCGCGGCCGTCGCCATGCTCGGCGCGCTCGCCCTCGGTGGCGCCGCGATCGCAGGCGCCGCCGACAGCAGGTCCGCGTCGTCGACGAAGCCGCAGCGCGACGCGCTCTCCGGCACCACCGCCGCGAAGGTCAAGGCCGCCGCGCTCCAGAAGGTGCCCGGCGCGACGGTCCTGCGGACCGAGGCCGGCGGCCCGTACAGCACGCCGTACCACGCGCACGTGAAGACCTCCGACGGCACGCTGAAGGTCGTACTCGTCGACAAGGCCTTCGAGGCCACCGCGGTGCAGGCCGACAACGGTCGCCGCGGCCGTGGCGACCGCGACGGGCACGGCCCGCGCGGCGGCGGGCCCGGCGCGGGCGAGACCGCGCTGACCGGCGACACCAAGGAGAAGGTCGAGGCGGCCGTGCTGGCCGAGTACTCCGGCGCGACCATCGTGCGCACGGAGACCAACGGCGACTCCGCCGCTCCCTACGAGTCGCACATCACCACGAGCGCCGGCAAGGAGCTCGAGGTCCTCGTGAGCAAGGACTTCGAGGTCGTCGACGCCCGCGAGCACCCCGCCCGCCCGTAAGCGGGCGCCAGGCCGCATCGAAGAGCCCCGCCGCGCGGCGGGGCTCCTGAGCTTGCCGCGGCGCGCGTCAGGTCTGCGCGATCACCAGCACGACGGTCATCACCGCGAGCGCGATGGCACCGCCGGTGAACACCGCGACGGTGCGGAACCGCAGCGGCACGTGGCCGCCCGTGAGGAACGCGCGCTCCAGCTCGCGCTGTCGCACGGCGCCGGCGACGAGGAGCCCGATGGCCAGCCCGGCGTAGCCGCAGCCGAGCACGACGTAGGGCCAGCTGGCGACGTCGAGCAGCTCCGGGGCGAACCGCCCGACCGCGAGCGCGCCCGCGGTGGCCGCCAAGGCCGTGCGCCACCAAGCCAGCCATGTCCGCTCGGCGGCCATCGAGGTCCGGCGGATCTGCTGGAGCTCGGTCGAGACCGGCGCCGGCTCCGCGGGTGTGGGCTCTGGCTTGACGGTGATGGGTGCATCTAACACCACGCCCGTCACGCTGCCGCGGCGGCCTCGCCGAGTGCCGCGAGCAGCGCGACGACGGCCGGCGGGTCGGGCGGCTCGCCGTAGGTCGCGGCGTAGACGTGGCGCTGCGGGCCCGGCAGCTTGCTCGCGACGAGCCCCTCCGCCCGGTGCGCGCGCAGCGCGAGGCCCGGGATCGTCGTCACGCCGAGGCCCGCCGCGACGAGCTCCTGCATCACGACCATGTCGTCGGAGACGTAGCCGATCCGTGGCTCGAACCCCTCGTCGGCACACAGGGCGAGCAGGTGACTGCGACAGCGCGGGCAGCCGGCGATCCAGGTCTCGTCGCGCAGCGCGGACAGCGTGCGCCGGCGCTGCCTGGAGAGCAGGAAGACCGGGTCGTCGAGCAGGTGGTGCAGGCGCACGCCGGCCGGCTCGGGCTCGGTCTCGTCGTAGCGGAAGACGATCGCCACCTCGATCTGGCCGGTCCGCAGCTGCTCGAGCGCCTCCGGGGGGTGCGCGTCGCCGAGGCTGACCTCCAGGCCGGGATGCCGCTCGGCCAAGGCGGCGACGGCCCGCGGGACGAGCGCAGCGATGGCGGAGGAGAAGCCGGCCACGCGCACCCGCCCGGCGCTCAGCCCGACGTGGGCGGAGAGCTCCGCGTCGGCGGCCTCGATGCGCCCCAGGATCTCGGCGGCGCGGGCGGCGAGCAGCCGTCCGGCCGGCGTGAGCCGGATCCCGCGCCCGACGCGCTGCAGCAGCTGCGCGCCGGTCTCGGCCTCGAGCCGGCCGAGGTGGTGGGTCACGGACGGCTGGGAGTAGTGCAGCTCCTTGGCCGCCGCGGTGACGGAGCCGTGGCGCGCGACGGCGTCGATCACGCGCAGGCGGGTGACATCGAGCATCCATCAACTCTATCTATCGATCACCACGAAAGTTGGCATTGGACGTATCAGTCGCCAACCCGCATGCTTGACCGCATGATCGCCACGCAGACATATGAAGTGAGCCAGATCGACAAGCTCGCCGCCGGCGTCCGCAGGGAGATCTCCAGGCAGGCGAGCCGGGCGGAGACTGCGCAGCTCGTCGCCGCGCAGCTCCGCCGCAACCTTCCGACGCCCGAGGTGCTCACGCCCGAGCAGCGCGCCGGCTCGCCCGACGGCTACCGCAGCCACACGCTGCACGTCGAGCCCGACGGCTCGTTCTCGATCATCGGCCTGGTCTGGCTGCCCGGGCAGATCACGCGGATCCACGATCACCTGACGTGGTGCGTGTTCGGCGTCATCCAGGGGATCGAGCACGAGGAGCTGTTCGACGCCGGTCTCACCCTGCTCGGCGAGAGCGACAACCAGACCGGCGACGTCAGCGGCTTCGCGCCGCCCGGCGACATCCACCGGGTGCACAACACGTCGGACGAGACGGCGATCTCGATCCACATCTACGGCACCGACGTGACGCGCACCGGCTCGAGCGTGCGCCGCTTCTACGACTGACGTCGCCGTCCTGGCGGAGCCCGGTTACTCGACGCCCGGGAACCAGAGCCCGAAGCGGCTGCACAGCTCGGGGACGGTCTCGGGCTGCATGTCGAGCGCGTAGCGGGCGCACAGCTCGCCCATCGCCTCGGGGTCGGGCGCGCCGCCGGCGGCGAGCGGGCCAAGCTCGGCGAAGAACTGCTCGAAGCCGGCGGGGGAGATGATCTCCAGGATGCGCGCGGGCTCGTCGCCGGCGTTCCAGAACGTGTGCCACTGCCCGCGCGGCTTGTAGACGAGGTCGCCCGGGCCCGCCTCGACGACGTCGTCCCCGAGCAGCGCGCCCATCCGGCCCTCGAGCACGAAGCTGTACTCGTCCTCGCGGTTGTGGCGGTGCAGCGGCGCCGCGAGGCCGCGCGGCGGCATCGGGTGCTCGACGAGGCTCAGGCGCTCGCCGGTGTCGGCGCCGGGGATCATGAAGCGGACGCCGATCGTCTGCAGCGTGACGGACTCGCCGTCGGCCGGGCCGATGATCGTCGGGGCGGTGGAGGTGGGCTACGAGAAGCGCGCCCGCGCCGCGCAGGAGCAGGCGACGCGGATGCGGATCATCGAGGCGGCGATCGACCTTCACGGCAGCGTCGGGCCGGCGCGCACGACGGTCTCCGCGATCGCCGAGCGCGCCGACGTGCGGCGGGCCACGGTGTACCGCCACTTCCCGGACGAGCGCGCGCTCCTGCTGGGCTGCTCGGGCACGTGGGCCGAGCGCAACCGGCCGCCGGACCCCGGCGCCTGGGCGGCGGAGACCGACCCGGAGGTCCGGCTCCGGACGGCGCTCGACGCGATCTACGGCTGGTACGAGCAGGTCGAGCCGATGCTCACCTCGGTGCTGAGAGACGCCGAGACGATGCCGATCATCGACGAGATCCAGCGCAAGGGCCGGCTCGCGTACCTGGGCGCGGTCGAGGACATGCTCGCGGCCGGCTGGGGCGTACGAGGGAAGGCCGCGCGGCGCCTGCGCGCGACGATCGGGCTGGCGCTCGACTTCTTCGCCTGGCGCGGGCTGCACGAGCGAGGGCTCGAGCGCGCGGACGCGGTCGCCGTCATGGCCACGGCCGTCCGGGCCTCAGCCGCCTGAGGACCGCGGCCCGAACCAGCTGGTCAGGGCGTCCGCGAGCTCCGCGTCGGTGCCGTCCCCGACCCAGGCGACGTGGCCGTCCGGGCGGACGAGCACCGCGGCGGGGGCGTCGACCGCGCCGATCACGGGGAGCTCCCACTCGCCGTCGTAGCCGGCGTCGACCCGCCGGACCCGGTCGGCCCATGGCGTGATGTCGAGCCCGCCGGGCTCGCCGAGGTCGAGCAGGAACGGCTCGGCGTCGTGCAGCAGCTCGAAGGCGCGGCGCGGACCCTCCGCAGTCGTGAGGTCCAGGTCGGGCATCCGGCGCCCGAGCAGCGCGTGGCCTTCGCCGAGGTCGTAGCGGATGTCGAGCCCGGAGATGAGCCCGGCGAGCTGCCGGCGCGCCGCGTCGACGGCCGTCAGCTCGGTCACGATCCCGATCAGCGCCTGCGTGCGCTCGTCATGGCGCTGCAGCATGGTCTGGGCGACCGTGTAGCGCAGCGCGCGGGCCGTGGCCGGGTGGCGCTCGTCGAAGTAGGTGTCGAGCAGGCTTTCAGGGGAGCTTCCGCGGACCACCTGCGCGAGCTTGAAGCCCAGGTTCACCGCGTCGTTGAACCCGAGTCCGATGCCCTGCCCGCCGGTCGGGGCGTGGATGTGCGCGGCGTCGCCCGCCAGCAGGACCCGCCCGGCGCGGTAGGCCGCGGCGTGCCGGGTCGAGTCGGTGAAGCGCGAGATCCAGGTCGGGCTACGGACCCCGAAGTCCGTGCCGAACACGGCGATCAGCGACTCGCTCAGGTCGCGCAGCGTGGGCTCGTCGCCCGATCCGATCTGCTGCTCCGTGGTGACGACCCGGACCGTCTTGCCGTCCTCCAGCGTGTGCATGCCGTGGACGCCGACGGCGTCGTGGCGGATGCCCTTGGCGGGCTCCTCGGTCATCTCGACCTCGGCGATCAGGTTGCTCCTCGTCGGCTCCAGCCCCGGGAAGCCGATCCCGGCGGCCTTGCGGATCAGGCTGCGGCCGCCGTCGCAGCCGACCAGGTACCGCGCGCGCAGCGGCTCGCCGTCGGAGGTGTGCACGTCGACGCCGTCGTCGTCCTGGGCGAAGCCGGTCACCTCGCGACCGTGGTGGACGCGCACGGGAAGCTCGGCGATCCACTCGCCCATGATCCGCTCGATCTTGTCCTGGAACAGCGCGAGCGTGTACGGATGCCGCGACGGGAAGTCGCTCATGTCCATCACCGTCGTGCCGAACGTCCCGACCTGGACGGTCTGGCCCGCCTCGAGGAACCGCTCGGCGACCCCGCGCTGGTCCAGCAGCTCGATCGTGCGCGAGTGGATCCCGCCGGCCCGCGAGTCGCCGAGCTCGTGATCGGGGCGCCGTTCCACGATCGCCACGTCCACCTTCGCCAGCGCCAGCTCGGCCGCGAGCATCATCCCGGCCGGCCCGCCGCCGACGATCACCACAGCATGCTCTTCCATCGTGCCTCCAGTCCGTCGCTTCTGGCTTGCGGCGGGCGATTATGCGGGAGAAGTCAAGCCCTCATGAGGGCCTTCGATCCGGTATAAGTTGGAGCTGGAGGAGGACGAACGGCCGGGCTGGCATGCTGCTCCGATGACGCTGCCCGCCACCGATCGCGATCCGAGCGCCGACCCCGGCGTCGACTTCTACCGCTTCGCCAACGGCGGCTGGCTCGATGCGAACCCGATCCCGGCCGGGTACGGCTCCTGGGGCTCGTTCGAGGAGCTGAGCCGGCGCAACGAGGTCGTGCTGCGCGAGCTGCTCGAGCGCGCCGAGGCGGAGCCCGAGGACGATCTCGACCGGCTGCTCGGCGACGCGTTCGCCGCCGGCCTCGACCGGGACGCGATCGAGGCGGCCGGGACCGAGCCGATCGCGGCGCTGCTGGGCGCGATCGAAGGCGCCGCCTCGCACGACGCGCTGCTGGCGCTGCTGTCGGAGCTGCACCGGAGCGGGCTGTTCGCGCTGTTCGGCTGGGACGTGACCGCCGACCACGACGACTCGGATCGCAACCTGCTCTGGCTCGCCCAGCCGCCGCTCGGGCTGCCCGATCGCGAAACCTACTTCGACGAGGGGCCGGCCGCCGCCGAGCTGCGCGCCGCCTACGTGGAGCACGTCGCAGCGCAGCTCCGGCACGTCGGGGCCCCCGCTGACGAGGCCGCGGCGGTGCTGGCGCTCGAGACGCGCCTCGCGGCCCTGCACCTGCGCGCCGAGGAGCGGCGCGACCCGGACCGTACGCACAACCGCCACGACCGCGCGGCGCTCGCGGCGCTCGCGCCGGAGCTCGAGCTGCCGGGCTACCTGGACGCGCTCGGCGCCGGTGCGGCCGAGACCGTCAACGTCGAGAACCCCGCGCTGCTCGCGGGCCTGTACGAGATCGTCGCCGGCACCGAGCCCTCCGTCCTGCGCGCCTACCTGACGTTCACGGTCGTGCGCGCCGTCGCCGACGCGCTGCCCGCGCATATCGACGCCGAGGACTTCGACTTCTACGGCCGGCGGATCCGCGGGCAACGGGAGCCGCACGAGCGCGTCAAGCGCGTCATCGACGCGATCGGCGCCGACCTCGGCGAGGCGCTCGCGCAGCGCTACGTCGCCCACACCTTCCCGCCGGAGGCCAAGGAGCGGGCGGCGCGGATGGTCGAGGCGATCGTCGAGGAGATGCGCGCGTCGATCCGCACGCGACCGTGGATGGGCGAGGAGACGCGGGCGCGCGCGGAGGCCAAGCTCGACGCGATGCGCGTCAAGATCGGCCATCCCGAGCGCTGGCGCGACTGGTCGGGCCTCGAGATCGGGCGCGCCTCCTACGCCGCGAACCGGCTCAACGCCACCCGCTTCGAGCTCGACCGCCGGCTCGCGAAGCTCCCGCAACCCGTCGACCGCGGCGAGTGGGAGATGCCGGCCCACATCGTCAACGCCTACTACCACCCGACGCTCAACGAGATCGTGGTCCCGGCGGGGATCCTGCAGCCGCCGATGTTCGACGCCGGCGCCGACGACGCCGTCAACTTCGGCGGCATCGGCACCGTGATCGCCCACGAGATCACGCACGGCTTCGACGACCACGGCCGCCGCTTCGACGCCCACGGGCACCTTCGCGACTGGTGGACGCACGAGGACGCAACCCGCTTCACGGAGCTCGCCGACCGGCTCGTCGAGCAGTTCGAGGCCTACGTCGTGCTCGACGACGTGCACGTCAACGGCCGCCTCACGCTGGGCGAGAACATCGCCGACCTCGGTGGCATGACGCTGGCGCACCGCGCCCTCGCGCGGGTCGTCGACGGCGCGCCGATGGCGGACGGCCTTACGCCCTCGCAACGCTTCTTCCTGGCCAACGCGACGCTTTGGCGGGTCAACATGAACCCGGCCCTGCAGCGGACGCTGGCCGGGATCGACCCCCACAGCCCGCGCCGGTTGCGGGTGCTCGGGCCGGTCTCGAACCTGGAGGCGTTCCGGGTCGCGTTCGGGCTCCCGGACGAGGCGCCGATCATGCGCCCGCCCGACCAGCGGATCGAGATCTGGTGAGCCGGGATTGACAATGGGAAGATATCTTCCTATTCTTGTCGGCGATGCCGCGGCGCAAGCCTGGAACCCTGCTCCCACTCGAGACCGAGATCCTCGGCGCGGCGCTCGCCATGCGCCGCTCGGGTGACGGCGCCTTCCACGGCTTCGGGCTCGCCCAGGCGATGCGGGAGCAGGGAGGCTCGCGGGCGCTGACGGGCCACGGAACGCTGTACAAGGCGCTCGGCCGGCTCGAGGAGTTCGGGCTGCTGACCTCCGACTGGGAGGCTGCCGAGGCGGCGGAGGGGCGCCCGCGCCGGAGGCTCTACGAGCTCACGGGCCAGGGCGTGCGCGTGGCCGAGCAAGCACGGGCGGACGCGCCGACCTCCACGACCACCTCGCCCACGAACGCGCCGACGGTCGGGCGGACTGGCGCATCGGCCTCGGCATCGCCGGCCGGATGCTCCGGGGCCTGCCCGCGGACGCCTCCTGGCGCAGGCAGATGATCGCCCGTCACCCGACCCAGAAGGAAGCGATGAAGCCCAGCACGCCTGCACGCCGATCCGTACTCCGGGTCGCGCTCGTGACCGCGCTCGTCCTGCTCGTCCCCGCAATCGGGATGCTCGTCTCCGACGGGGCGGACTGGGGCGTGTTCGACTTCGTCTTCGCCGGAGTCCTCGTCGCGGGGACCGGGCTCCTGCTCGAACTCGCGGCGAGGAAGCCGCGCGCCTCGTCTACCGCGCCGCGGCGGCCGCGATCGGCATCGCCGCGCTCGCGCTCGGCGAGGCGGACGACGCGCCGGGCCTCGTGCTCTTCGGTCTCCTGCTCATCGTCGGCACGGTCGCCCTGACGGTCCGGAACGTGGTGCGCAGCGGGTAGCCCCGGCTTCGCCCGTTGCCCGTCTCTGAAGCCGCCGAGTTGGGTACGGCACGCTCATGGCGAGCCAGGGCGGCTATCTGGAACGACCGCGGCCGAGCGGCCTCGCGGACGTCATCGAGGTCATCCTCGACAAGGGGCTGGTCATCGACGCGTACGTGCGCGTGTCGCTCGTCGGGATCGAGCTGATCACGATCGACGCACGGATCGTGGTCGCGAGCGTCGACACCTACCTGCGGTTCGCCGAGGCCGTGAACCGGCTCGACCTGATCGAGGCCGACGACTCGAAGGGCGTCCCCGACGCGCTGGGAGGGGGCCTGCAGCAGGGCGCCGCCAAGGCCGTCACGAAGGGCGCGATCGAGGGCTTCAAGGAAGAGCTCGGCCTCGGGCGCAAGCGCGACTGACCCGGGCACGCGACGGACGCTCCCGGGGCGCCGGCTCCTGTCATGCTGGGCACCATGCGCTCGGGCTCTGACCTCATCCGCAGTACGACGGAGTCGGCGCCGTGGCCCGCCTGATCGTCGCTTGGTGAAGCTCGAGGCCGGCGCTGCGGCCAACGATTCCGGCGGGGGTGGACGATGAACGACGATGAGCGGCGGCTCGCACGCCTGCGCGGCCTCGTGATCCGCCTCGAGCGCCTTCCGGAGTCCGCACAACGGGAGTGGATGCTCGGTGAGGTGCGGGCGCGGATGGTCGACATCGACACCGGGTTCCCGCCCCAGCCGCTGCGACGGCCCCGTGAGTCCGAGCCGGCGGCGGCAACCGCGCGGCCCGCGAAGCGCCCTGCCGCCAAACGTGCGAAGCCGGCGCTCGACGCACCTGTCGAACCTCTGGAAGCACCGCCGCACGCGGCGCCTCCCGCGGCAGGCGAGACGCCGGTCCCCGTCGATCCCGACCACGTGCTGTGGCTCGACGATCCCACGGACACCGCGGGCAGCCCTCCAGCCTCGGACCTGCCCAGGTGGAGGCGAGGTCTGCGCGGGTGAGCCGCCGCTCGCCTGAGGCCAGCCGGTTGAGCTCTTCCAGATGAAGGTGGGCACCGGCGTGATCCTGCTGACGTTGGCGGCGGGCCAGTTCGTGATGGCCCTGGACACGACCGTGATGAACACGGCGATCGCCACGGTCGCGCGGGATCTCGACACGACGGTGACCGGGATCCAGACGGCGATCACGCTGTACACGCTCGTGATGGCGTCGCTGATGATCACCGGCGGCAAGGTCGGCGAGATCCTCGGTCGCAAGCGGGCGTTCACGATCGGCTGCGTCGT
>DATFQI010000263.1:0-25063 GCA_035264365.1 Solirubrobacteraceae bacterium | reverse complement strand
ATCGGGCGCGGCTCGGCGCCGCGGCCGGCGCGCGAGTAGGCGAGCAGGTCCTCGATCAGCGCGCGCATCCGGTTCGCGCCCTCGACGGCGAACTCGATGAACTCGTCCGCGTCCTCGTCGAGCTGGCCGTGGTAGCGGCGGCGCAACAGCTGCAGGTAGCTGGAGACCATCCGCAGCGGCTCGGAGAGGTCGTGCGAGGCGACGTAGGCGAACTGCGCGAGCTCCGCGTTGGAGCGCTCGAGCGCCCGCTGCGCCTCGCGCCGCTCGGTGATGTCGGTGAACGCCGCGACGACCGCGTAGCACCCGTTCTCCGCCGGCTGCCCGTGCAGCGCGCGCGTGGACACGGTCGTCCAGCGCAGGTCGCCGCTCGCGGTGCGCAGCCCGATGTCGACGCCGACGCACGGCTCGCCCGTGCGCGCCGTTCTCGCCACCGGGCGCTCCTTGTCGTCGAGCGGCCGCCCCTCCGCGTCGAGCGGCTCCCACGTGCGCACGCCGGTCGAGAGCGAGTCCTCCGAGACGCCGAGGATCTCCGACGCCGCGGGGTTGAAGAAGACGATCCGGTCGTCCTCGTCGTAGACGACGACGCCGTCCTGGAGCGAGTCGAGGATCGAGCGCTGCAGTGCTGCCGCGGCACCGCCGGACCGGCGCTCACGCGCTCGGTTCCGCGGCCCCTTCCGTCTCTGCCATGCGCCCGTCCCGAACGCGCCAACCAGCCCGCCGATGACGGCCGCGATCAGGATCTCGACCATCGCTCAGGCGGATGGTAACCGGGCCACCTCCAGCCAGAAGCCGCGGATCGCCCCGATCAGGTCCATGAAGGCGTCCAGCTCCAGCGGCTTGACCACGAACGCGTTCGCCCCGCGGGCGTAGGCGGCCTCGACGTCCGACTGCGCGGCCGAGGACGTGAGCATGATCACGGGGATGTGCGCCAGCGACTCGTCGGAGCGCATCTCGTCGAGCACCTCGAGCCCGCTCTTGCGCGGCAGGTTGAGGTCGAGCAGCACGAGGTCCGGCCGCGGCGCGTCGGTGAAGCCGTCCTCGCGGCGCAGGAACGCGATCGCCCTGTCCCCGTCGCCGACCGCCGACAGCCGCACGTCGTCTCCCGCCTCGCGCAGCGCCTCGCGCGTGAGCCGGACGTCGGCCTCGTTGTCCTCGACGAGCAGCACGCGCGCCGGCCGGTGGGAGGCGAGCGGGCTCAAGCGCCGCCCGCCGCCGGCAGCGTGAACTCGAAGCAGGTGCCGCCCGCCTCGCGCGGCGCCGCGGAGATCCACCCGTCGTGGCGCTCGACCACCTTGCGCGCGATCGCGAGCCCGATGCCCGTGCCCTCGAACTCGTCGCGCGTGTGCAAGCGCTGGAACATGCCGAACACGCGCTCCAGATGGCGCGGCTCGATGCCGATGCCGTTGTCCTCGATCGAGAAGCGCCAGGCAGCGCCCGCGCGCTTAGCGCTCACGACCACGTGCGGGCGCACGCCGGGCGCGACGAACTTGACTGCGTTGCCGATCAGGTTCTGGAACAGCTGCACGAGCTGCTGGGGGTCGCCTTCCACGTTCGGCAGCGCGTCCCACTCGATCTCGGGCGGGTCGTCGCCGGCGAGCGCGCGCAGCGTCGCCGCGACCTCGCCGACCACGCGCGCGGTGTTGACCGTCTCCGTCGGGCGCTCGGAACGCCCCGCGCGCGAGTACGCGAGCAGGTCCTCGATCAGCGCGCGCATCCGGTTCGCGCCCTCGACCGCGTAATCGATGAACGCGTCGGCGTCCGCGTCGAGCCGGCCGTGGTAGCGGCGGCGCAACAGCTGCAGGTAGCTGGAGACCATCCGCAGCGGCTCGGAGAGGTCGTGCGAGGCGACGTAGGCGAACTGCGCGAGCTCCGCGTTGGAGCGCTCGAGCTCGGCCGCGCGAGCCGCCATGTCGCGCTCCTGGTCGCGCAGCTCGGTGACGTCGCGGCTCACCGACAGGCCGCCGATCAGCCGCCCCTGCTCGTCGTGCAGCGGCACCACCTGCACGCGGTAGGTGACCTGGCCGTCGGGCGTGTCGACGTCGAAGGACTGCGGCTCGCCCGCGAGCGCGGCCCTGTAGCGCGGCGCGATCCTCGCGTACTGCTCCGCGGGCAGCGTCTCCGCGAGCGCGACGCCCGCGAACGCGTCGGCGTCGAACCCGCGGCGCGCGAGCTGGGCGCCCTCGGCGACGACGATCCGCAGGTCGGGGTCGAACAGCGTCACGACCGTGTCCGGCAGGTTGGCGACCAGCGCGCGGTAGCGCATGTGCAGCATCGTGCGCTCCGCCATCGCCGTGACGTCCTTGCCGGAGATGTAGAGCAGCCGCTCGTCGGGCGAGTAGACGGCGTTGAAGAGGATGTGGCGGTGCTCGCCGGAGCTGGTCTCCAGACGCACCTCGAGCTCCGGTCGCACGGTCTGCCCCGCCCCGAGCTCGGCCTGCACGGCGAGCGCGCGCTCGCGGTCGTCGGGGTGCAGCAGCTCGAGGTACGGCCTGCCCGCGAGCGACGCCGGGTCGCGGCCCAGCACGACCTCCCACGCCGGGTTGGCCCACACGAGCCGCCCCTCCAGGTCGAGCGCGCCCATCAGGTCGTGGGAGAGCGCGAATAGCCGGCCGGCGCTCGCGGGCGTCTGCTGGTACCTCGGGCGACCCATCGGAGCGGGGAACGGTACGAGGTTCTGAGCAGTTCCGTCGGCGTCGGCCCCCCGGACGGCGGGGGCCGGCGCCGCGCGGGACGTTGGCTAGCTCGTGCTGACGGGCTCGCGGCCCGTCGTGGTGCGCCCGTTGCCGGCCTGCGCGGTCTCAGGCTCCGCGCCGGTCGGGCCGACTTCGTCCGGCGTCCCTCGCAGGTACAGGTACCAGTAGGCCGTCGAGACGAAGATCGCCGCTCCGGCGAAGTTGCCGAGGAAGGCCCAGATCCAGTTGTTGAGCGCGTCGCCCCACGTGATTCCCGGGACCTCGGCGAAGATCGCCGCGGGCAGGAAGAACATGTTCGCCACGACGTGGTCGAAGCCGATCGCGACGAACGCCATGATCGGGAAGAAGATCCCGAGGATCTTGCCGCCGGTGTCCTCGGCGGTCATGGCGACCCAGACCGCGAGGCAGACGAGCCAGTTGCAGCCGAGCGCGCGCAGGAAGATCTGGTCCGCGCCCTCGGTGTCGCCCTTGAGCACCGCGATCGCCTTCAGCCGCTCGAACGTCATGCCGCCGGGCGTCGCCGGGTCGGCACCGTTCATGCCGATCACGCCGGTCTTGACCGCGAGGAAGTAGGCCACGAACAGCGAGCCGATCAGGTTGCCGATCGTCACGATCGTGAAGTTCATGCCGAGCGCCTTGAAGCCGACGCGGCCGCGCAGCATCGCCACCGGGACGAGCGCCATGTTGCCCGTCAGCAGCTCGGAGCCCGCCAGCACGACGAGCACCAGGCCGAGGGCGAACACGGCTCCGGCGAAGAGCGTGGGCAAGGTGCCCCAGATCTCGGGCTTCAGCCCCGAGCTGACCGCGATCGCGACGAGGCCGCCGAACGCGATGTAGGCGCCGGCCAGGAAGCCTCCGACGAGCGCCTTGTCCCAGCTGAGATTGGCCTTGGTGGTACCGGCCTCGACGGCTGCCGCAGTCGTCTCCTGCGGCGTCTTGATGCCCATGCTTACCCCCGCTTTAGGTCGTGGCGGGAGGGGTCCTACCCGTCGGTCGCGGAACTGATTCCCGGCGCAACCGCCGGGACGGGCTCGCTGAAGCCCACGCGCGTCATCTCGCCCCAGCCGGTGTCCGGGCGCAGCACGGTCCACAGCGCCTTCGTGCGCACGATCGCCAGCCACTGGCGGTAGCCGAAGTTCTCCACCACGGCCGCGACCATCAGCCGCCGGAGGTCCCGCCAGCCCGGGTAGCGCGCGAACGCGCGGCCCTCGATCAGCAGCGCGCCGAAGGACAGCACGAGCCCGTACGTGAACGCGAGCCCGAACAGCACCGCGGCGAACGGTGGGTTGACCCAGCCGAGCAGCAGCCCGATCACGCAGTAGGCGAGCCCGGAGATCTCGACGACGGGGCCGAGCGCCTCGAAGAACAGGAAGAACGGCATCGCGATCAGCCCGATCCCGCCGTAGCGCGGGTTGGCGAACATCTTCCGGTGGCGCCAGAGCGTCTCGAGCAGGCCGCGCTGCCAGCGATCGCGCTGGCGCCTGAGCGCCCCGCGCTCGGCCGGCGCCTCCGTCCAGCAGATCGGGTCGGCGACGAAGGTGATCTTGTAGCGGCGCTTCTGGTCGCGGCAGTGGCGGTGCAGCCGCACGACGAGCTCGGCGTCCTCGCCGACCGTCGTCGTGTCGTAGCCGCCGGCCTCGACGACCGTCTCGCGCCGGAAGAGCCCGAACGCGCCGGAGATGATCAGCAGCATGTTGACCCGCGACCAGCCCGCGCGGCCGGCCAGGAACGCGCGCAGGTACTCGACGATCTGGACGTTGACGAGGGTCTTCTCCGGCGTCCGGACCGAGCGGATCTTGCCGTCCTCGAGCAGCGAGCCGTTGATGATCCGCACGATCCCGCCGGTGGCGACGGTCTCCGGCTCGGCCTGGAAGGACCACACGAGCCGCGCCAGCGCGGCGGCGTCGAGCATCGTGTCGGAGTCGATCGCGCAGAACAGCGGGTAGGCCGCGTAGCGGATGCCGCAGTTGAGCGAGTCGGCCTTGCCGCCGTTGTCCTTGTCGATCACGAGCAGGCGGTCGTCGAGCGGGCTCGCGTAGACCGCGCGCACCGGAGCCGAGGGCAGGTTCGCGCGCGGGACACGCTCGACCTCGACGAGCTCGAAGGCCTCCTTGAGCGCCGCGAGCGTGCCGTCGGTGGAGCCGTCGTTGATGACCATCACCTGCAGCTCTCGGTAGTGCGACGCCAACAGCGAGCGGATCGAGGGCACGATCACCGGCTCCTCGTTGAAGGCAGGCGCGAGGATCGTCACGGGCAGCGAGAGCGGCGAGTCGCTCACGCCGCGGAAGTCGCGCAGCGGCCGCCGTCGCACCCACTCGGAGACCTGCCGCGAGCCGAGCAGCAGCAGCGCCGTGTAGGCGAGGTTGAGCGCCATGAAGTAGCCGACGAACGTCGTGTCGAAGGCCGTCTGCAGCACGTCCATCAGGCGCCGACCCCCACGCGGTCCATCGCGAGTGCCTCGCGCGCCCGGTCGCGGGCATAGCGGTCGGGGTGGTCCAGCGCCCGCTCGAGCGCCTTGTGGCCAGGCGCGCCGAGCGCGCGCAGCCCGGCCGCGGCGTTGGCCCGGACCCACCAGGCCGGGTCGTCGAGGACGGCCTCGAGCGCCGGCACGGCCTTCTTGATGCCGATCGAGCCGAGCGCCTTGGCGGCCTGGGCGCGCAGCGGCCAGGCCTCGTCGGCGAGCGCGCGCTCGAGCTCCGGCCGTGCGCGGCGGCCGCCGACGGCGCCGAGGGCGCGCGCCGCCGAGATCCGCTCCTCGAGGCTGCCGCGCTGCAGCAGGTCGATCATCGCCGGCTCCGCGCGCGGGTCGCCGGCGTGTCCGAGCGCGCGCACGAGCGCGGGGACCGCGTCGGGATCCTCCGCCAGCGGCAGCCCGGCGACGGCCACCAGCCGCACGTCGGGGTCCTCGTCGTCGAGCATCGGCTCGAGCCGGGTCACGCCCTCCGGCAGTCGCAGGTGGGCGAGGATCAGCACGGCGCGGCCGCGCGCCGGCCCGTTGCGGGCGCGCAGCTGCTCCTGGAGGCGGACCGTGAGCCCCGAGCGGCGGCCCTCGCGGTCGAGCACCTCGACGGGCGGCCGAGGGGCCGAGTCGTCCTGCAGGACGAAGGCCAGGTCGACCTGCTGCTCCCGGTCGCGAACGGTGCCGAGCACGCGCCGCAGGCGCAGCGGGTCCCCGGTCGCGAGCGCCCTGCGGTAATGGCGCCGCCGGCGCGCCGACTTGGACTCGCGCCGGTCGCGGAGCGCCTTGCGGCTGACCACGAGCAGCGCGAGCCCCGCCAGCAGCGCGACGGAGCCCGCGAAGAGCAGGGCAAAGGCTTGGAACAGGTCCACGCCCACGTAATCGGCGGGCGCGCGCCGTTCTTTGGTCCAATGCCGCCGCTCAGGCGAAAGTCAACTGCGGCTGCGGTAGGGGAGCGAGGGTGCGGCCCGCGGCGTCGAGTCCGCAGTTAATCGGCCTCAGGCCGAACAACTCCCGGTTCGAGCGCCGGACCGGCCACTCCCCCTCCCTCAGTGCCCGCCGTTCAAACGCCGCGAGCCACCGCAGACGCGCACGGCGCCAGGCAGAGGCCCTACGAGAACGTCTGCCACCGCCGCCACTTGGCCAGAAACGCCGCCGACTCCAGCGACGCCAGGTCCGCCCGCAGCGCCCGCGCCAGCCGCCCGGTCGTCGAGGGCTCGGTGTCCCAGAACAGCGCGATCTCGCCCGTGGCGATCTCGATCACCTCGACGTGGTCGGTCTGCCCGGGGCCCCGCAGCAGCGCCGGGCCGCGGCCGGCCTTGTGGACGCTCAGCTCGTACTCGCGGTTGGCCTTCACGCGCGGACCGCCGCGGCCTTCTCGAGCTCGCGGTCGCCGTGGAAGACGCGGCCGTCGATGACGATCGCCGGGACGTCGAGCACCCCGGCCGCGGCGGCCTCCGCGGTGGCGGCCGAGAGACGGTTGGCGATCGAGCCCAGCTCGGCGCCCTTGATCAGCGCGGCCGGGTGCATCTCGCACGCCGCGGCAGCGATCAGCACGCTGTCGCGCTCGGAGAGGTCGCGCCCGCCGGCGAACGCCTGCCGGAAGGCCGCGAGCGAGAACGCCACGCCGCGGCCGATCTGCTTGGCGTAGGTCGCGGCCAGCAGCGCCCACTCCGTGTCGGCCGGGAAGGGATCCGGCCAGCGGATCGCCTGCAGCTCGTAGCGGCGCGCGCGGGCCTCGACGTCCTCGCGGTAGATCAGCTCCTCCTCGGCGCAGCGGAACGTCCCGACCCCGCCCGCCGCGAGCCCGCCCAGCCGCACCGGGATCCACTCCGGTACCTCCGGCAGCACCTGCATCACACGCTCGGCGGCGAGGTACGCGTCGGGCGAGGCGAGGTCGTAGTAGAAGCGAGACTGGGGCACGGCGCTAGCCGTGGATGAGCCAGCCGTCCGCGGCGCGCGCGGCCTCCATCACGCCCTCGGCGAGCGTCGGATGGCCGTGGATGATGCGCGCGACCTCGGGATAGCCGCCCTCGAGCGCCTTGGCGTTGACGAGCTCCTGGATCAGCTCGGTCGCCTTCGAGCCGACGATGTGGCCGCCGACCAGCTCGCCGTACCTCTTGTCGCCGATGATCTTGATCACGCCGGTGCGGTCGCCGTAGACCGTGCCGGCGCCGACCGCGCCGTACTGGACCTTGCCGACCACGACGTCGATGCCCTGCTCGCGCGCCTGCTCCTCGGTCAGCCCGAACGAGCCGACGGCCGGGGTGCAGAACGTCGCGCGCGGGATGTCGATGTACTCGATCGGGTGGGTCTCCAGCCCGGCGGCGTCCTCGACGGCGATCACGCCCTCGTCGGAGGCCTTGTGCGCGAGCGCCGGGCCCAGGACCAGGTCGCCGATCGCGTAGATGCCCTTCGCGGAGGTGCGCAGCGCGCCGTCGACCGCGATCAGGCCGCGGTCGTCGAGCTCGACGCCGGCCTTGTCGAGCCCGAGCGCCTCG
This sequence comes from Solirubrobacteraceae bacterium, assembly GCA_035264365.1. GTDB lineage: Bacteria > Actinomycetota > Thermoleophilia > Solirubrobacterales > Solirubrobacteraceae > DATFQI01. The sequence continues at coordinate 17,411 of DATFQI010000263.1, read as the reverse complement.
ACGTCGGGCCCTCGCCCGGCGGCGATGACGAGGTAGTCCGCCTCGCCCTGCTGGTCGCCGTAGGAGAACGTGACCTTGTCGTCGTGCGATTGCACGTTGTCGATCAGTGTCCCCGTGTGGATCGTCATGTTCTGCTTGGCGAGCTGGCGGCCGGCGGCCTTGGAGATGTCGGCGTCCTCGGTCGGGAGCACGCGGTCGAGCGCCTCGAAGAGCAGCACGTCGGTGCCGAGCCGGCCGAACGCGGACGCGATCTCCGCGCCCGACGCGCCGGCCCCGACGACGGCGAGCGTCTTCGGCAGCTCCTCCAGCGCCCACGCCTCCTCGGTGCCGATCACGCGGCCGCCGAACTCCGTGCCGGGGATCGGCTTGGGCACCGAGCCGGTCGCGAGCACGATCGCCTTGCGCGCCTCGATCTCCGTGCCGTCGACGGACACCCTGCCCTCCCCCGCGAGCGAGGCGATCCCCTCGATGTACTCGATCTTGTTCTTCTTGAACAGGCCCGCGACGCCGCCCGTGAGCGTCTTGACGACCTTCTGCCGGCGCTCGAAGACCTTGCCGAAGTCGACGGTGCGGTCCGGGACCTCGATCCCGTAGTCGTCGGCCTCGTCGATCTCCGACAGCACGTCGGCGACGCGCAGGAAGGCCTTGGCGGGGATGCAGGCGTAGTTGAGGCAGCGGCCGCCGACGGTGTCCTTCTCGATCACGGCGGTGCTCATTCCGAGCTGGGCGGCGCGGATGGCGGCGACGTAGCCGCCCGGACCCGAGCCGATGACGATGCAGTCGTAGGCGCTTTCAGGCATTTGGCCGTCGAGCCTAGTACACGCACTCAGAAGCGCCGTACGCGCGCCTCGGCCAGCGCGTGCCGCGCGGCGGCGTCGCCGCAGACGCCGTGCACCGCACCCCCGGGGAACGTCGAGGCGCTGCCGAGGAACAGCCCGCGCACCGGCGTCCGGTAGGGATCCAGGCTCGCGACGGGCCGGAAGACGACCTGGTCGAGCGCGTAGGAGCCGGCGCCGACGTCGCCGCCCTCGAGGTTCGGGTCGCCACGCTCGAGGTCGGCCGGGCCCTGGACGTGGCGGGCGAGGATCCGGTCGCGGAAGCCGGGCGCGAAGCGCTCGACCTGCACCTCCATGCGCTCGACCTGGCGGTCCGTCTCACCTGCCCAGTCGGCCTCCTGCGGGCCGTGCGTGTACGCCCAGGCCGTGTGCTTGCCCGCCGGCGCGCGCGTGGGGTCGGCGAGCGACTGCTGGCCGAGCAGCATGAACGGCCGCTCGTGCAGGCGCGCCCCGACCGGCTGGAGCGCCTCGAGCACCTCCGGCTCGCTGCCGCCGACGTGCACCGTGCCGGCCTCGCGCGCCTCGGGCGCGGTCCAGGGGATCGGGCCGTCGAGCGCCCAGTCGACCTTCAGCGTCGCCGGCCCGAGGCGCCACGCGCGCAGCGCCGATCCGTAGCGGCCGTCGAGCGCGTCGCCCGTGAGCCGCAGCAGCGCGCCGGGCGTCACGTCGGCGACGATCAGCGAGCCGCCCACGCGCTCGCCGCCGGTCAGCTCGACGCCGACGGCGCGGCCGCGCTCGACGGCGATCCGCCCCACGCGGGCGCCGGTCCGCACGCGGCCGCCGAGCGACTCCAGGTAGCCGACGAGCGCGTCCGCGATCCGTCCCGCCCCGCCCTCGGGGCTCGGCCAGCCCACCGCGTGGCCCATCACGTTCAGGTGCGCGGCGGCGATCCCGCTGCCCGCGCTCAGGGGCGGCGCGTCGCCGTGCATCGCCGAGCCGTAGAGCCACGCGCGCGCGCCGCCGTCGGCGAACAGCCGGGCGGCGAGCGCGTGCGCCGGCATCAGCAGCAGCTTGGCGAAGTCCAGCAGGCCGCCGAGCCCCTGCGCGGCGAGCAGCCGGGCGGGCCCGCGGACGGGTGGGAAGCCACGCAGCATCGTGTCCCGCCAGGCCGCGAAGTGCTTCACGTATGGCGTCGCGAACGCCCGCCACGCCTCGCCGTCGCCGGGGTGCAGGGCGTCGAGCGTGGCGGCAGTCTCGTCGATGTCAGCCGAGAGCGCAGCGGCGCGCCCGTCGGGAAGAGGGTGCGCGTAGCAGCGCCGCGGGTGGATCCAGCGCAGGCCGTGGCGCTCGAGCGGCATGCGCGCGAACACCGGCGACGCCACGGTGGCTGGGTAGACGGCCGAGAAGCGGTCGTGGAGGAAGCCGGGGAGCGTGAGCTCCTCGGTGGCGACCGCGCCGCCGGCGCGCTCCGCCGCCTCGAGCACGGTCACGTCCCGCCCGGCCTCGGCGAGGGCGATCGCCGCGGCGAGGCCGTTGGGCCCGGCGCCGACGACGAGGGCCGGCGGGCTCACGAGCGGAACGCCCGCTCGATCAGGCGCAGCTGGATCGCGCGCGGCGCCAGCCGCGCGATCGGCGAGGTCACGCGCGCCACCGCGCCCGGCACGACGACGCGCTTGTTGGCCTTCGCGCCCTCCCAGCCCGCGCGCGCCACCTCGTCGGGATCCAGCCAGGCGATCCGCGGCACGCGCTCGACGGGATGCTCCTCCTTCTCGAACAGCTCCGTCCGCACGGGCGGCGGGCACAGCGCGGTCACGTGCACGTGATGGCGGCGGACCTCGGCGTGCACGGCCTCCGAGAGCGACAGCAGGTGCGCCTTGGCGGCCGCGTAGCCGGCCGAGTTCGGGAGCGGCTGCATGCCCGCGGTCGACGTCACGTTGATCACGGCGCCCGAGCGGCGCTCGACCATCCCGGGCAGAAAGCGGCGCAGCAGGTCCACCGGCGTCTCGCACAGCAGCCGGACCTGGTCGAGCTCGTCCTGCAGTGGCGACTCCTGGAACGGCCCGCCGGTCGCGAAGCCCGCGTTGTTGACGAGCACGTCGACGCGCAGCGCCAGGCCGCCCGCGAGCGCGGCGCGCTGTTCGGGGTCGGTGAGGTCGTGCTGCGCGACCTCGGCGCGCACGCCGTGCTGCTGCTCCAGCTCGCCGGCCAGCTCGCGCAGGCGCTCCTCGCGCCGGGCGACGAGCGTGACGTTGTAGCCCTCGCCGGCCAGCAGGCGCGCGAACTCGCTGCCGATGCCCGACGACGCGCCGGTCACGACCGCGGTGGCCGCGGGGTCAGGCTGCGGGAACGCCATGTTTCTCCGCCTCTCGCTTGAGGTCGCGCAGCGCGCGCTTCATCACCGCGTCGGAGATCGCGCCGCGGACGGGGCCGGGCACGAAGCGCCCAGGATCGATCGCCAGGTCGAGCTCGACGTGGGTGCGGCCCTCGCCGGCGGGCCGGAACCGCCATTCGCCGGAGAAGTCGCGGAAGTCGCCGCCGAGGTACTCGCTCGCCAGCCGCCGCGGCTCGTCGTAGACCTGGCGCAGCCGGTAGCGGACGACCTTGACCTTCGCGTCGACCTCGTACTCCAGGACGGAGCCCCGGCCCTGCTCGTCGCGCTCGAGCACGTCGATCGACTTCACCGCGCCCTGCCACGACGGGATCCGCTCGTAGTCGGTCATCAGCGCGTAGCAGCGCTCGGGCGGCGCGTCGACCTCGATCGTGCGGCAGTCTCCGTAGGAGCCCATCAGTCCTCCAGCGGCTTGCGCTCCAGCCGGTGCACCGCGGGCCCGTGCAGCACGCTGCCGTCGGGCGCGAAGCGCGAGCCGTGGCACGGGCAGTCCCAGCTGCGCTCTGCGCGGTTCCAGTTGACCTGGCAGCCGAGATGGGTGCAGGTCGGCGAGACCGCCACGAGCGTGCCTTCGTCGTCCCGGTAGCCGGCGACCTTCTCGCCGTCGAGCTCGACGATGTCGCCCTCGCCCGGCTCCAGCTCGCCGATGCTCCTCGACGGCCGGTTCGCCAGCCGGTCGCGCACGAAGCGCGCGCCGGCGACGGCGTTCTCCTCGACGAGGCGGGCGGCGCTGGCGCGCGCCTTGAAGCGGTTGGGATCGAACAGCTCGGCCGAGGGGTTGGGGCGCTCCTGGATGCGGTCGGCGAGCAGCAGCGCCGCCGCCGTGCCGCCCGTCATACCCCACTTGGCGAAGCCGGTCGCCATCCACACGTGCTTCGCGCCCGGCCGGGCCTGGCCGACGTAGGGGACCGTGTCGATCGTCGTGTTGTCCTGCGAGGACCAGCGGTACTCGACCGAGCGCACGTCCCAGTGCTCGCGGGCGAAGCGCTCCAGCGCCTCGTAGCGCTGCTCGGTGTCGCCGCCCGTGCCGGGCCGGTGCCCCTCGCCACCGACGAGCAGCAGCTCCTCGCCGGCGATCGGCGCCGCGCGCACGGAGCGGGTCGGGCCGTCGCCGCTGATGAACATGCCCTCGGGCGGCTCGCCCGCGATCCGGCAGGCGAGCGCGTAGGAGCGCTGGGGATGGACGCGCGCGAAGGCGAGGGTGCGGTCGAGGAACGGATAATGGGTGGCGATCACGATGTCGCCGGCCCGCACGTGACCGGCCGGCGTCTTGACCCGCAGGCCCTCGTAGGTGCCGACCTCGACGGCGCGCGAGCCCTCGAACACGTGGCAGCCGTCGCCCTCGAGCTGTCCGGCGAGCGCGGCCAGGTAGCGGCTGACGTGGAACTCGGCCTGGTCCTCGAAGCGCACGGCGGCCGCGACGGGGTAGGGCAGCGGCGTCTCGTCGACGAGCGAGGCGGGCAGGCCGGCGTCGCTCGCCGCCTGCGCCTCGCGCTCGGCCGTCGAGCGGTCGTCGGTCACGTAGGCGAACGAGGGCCGGCGGCGGAAGTCGCAGTCGATGCCGTCCGACTGCACGCGGTCGGCGATCCAGCGCAGCGCGGCCTCGTTGGCGGCGCCGTAGATCGCCGCGCCGTCGGCGCCGAAGCGCGACGCCAGCCGGTCGTAGACGAAGCCGTGCTGGGAGGAGACCTTCGCCGTCGTGTGGCCGCTGACCCCGTGGCCGAGGCGGCCGGCCTCGAGCAGGACGACCCGCGCGCCCGCCTCCTTGAGCAACAGCGCCGTCGTGATGCCGACGATGCCGCCGCCGATCACGACGACGTCGGTCTCGACGTCGTGGTCGAGCTCGGGCAGCTCGGGCTGCGCCGGGCCCGTCTCGATCCACAGCGACGCGGTGCCGGTGGCGCGCAGCATCAGGCCCTCGCCGATCGCATCGCGAGCTCCTCCAGGCGCATCAGCGACTCCGCGTTGCGCAGCGCGGAGAAGAGCTGCAGCGGCGGCACGAGGGCGAGCGGCCGGAACGGGCCGTCGGGGTTCTCGGTGATCGAGACGACCGTCCCGCCGTCCTTGGGCGTCATCTCCAGCGTCACCTTCGCGGTGCCGAGCGGTCGCCCCTTGGCCCGCAGCTGCAGGCGGCGCGGCTCGTCGGCCTCCAGGCTCTCGGTCTCGTCGGCGATCTCGAACGGGCCGAGCCCGACGGTGTGGTGGATCTTCGAGCCGGGCTCGGGCCACGTCGCGTCGGCGTCGCGGATGATCTTGGACCCGACGACCCAGTAGCCGTAGCCGCCGGCGTCGGCGAGGGCGTCCCAGACCGCGGCGGGCGGGACGGGCATGAAGCGCGTATTCGTCGACACGGGCGGGGCCTACCCGACGGCCCGTCGCGCTAATGGCGGCTGGGCGCGCCCGGACGCTCCGGCATCTGGATCCGCGCCATCGCGCGGATCAGGAACCAGAACAGCGGGCCGGCTCCGGCGATCACCGCGACCGACAGCAGCGCCCCGCTGACGTTGGAGGCGAGCATCAGCGACAGCGCGGCGGACACGATCAGCACGCCGAGCAGCACCTCGAAGCCGATCACGGCCCAGTAGCGCGTGCGCCACATGCCCGCGCCCGCGAGTACGAACACGGCGCATACGACGAGCGCGCCGCCGAGCTCGGGGTCCCGCCCGCGGACCTCCCAGCCCGCGAGGTAGAGCACGAGGTTGGCGATCGCGATTGCGAACGCGAGCAGCGCGGCGATCGTGACCGCGAGCGGCCGCTCGCCCGGCGCGAGCGGCTTCAGCTCCGCGCGCGCCGCCTCGTCGCGCGCGCGGCCACGGGCGTACCCGCGTGCCATGCGGCCGCCGGCCGGGTGTTCCGTACCGGTCCGGGCCTTGCGGCTGCGCTTACCCACGGCCGCCGTCCAGCGCCGCGCGCAGCCCGCGCGCGGCGGCCTCCGGCTCGGGCGCCGCCGTGATCGCGCGCACGACGACGATCCGCCTCGCGCCGCGCGCCAGGACCTCGTGCACGTTGCCGGCGTCGAGGCCGCCGATCGCGAACCACGGCTTGTCCGCGTGCGCGGCCGCGTAGGAGATGTAGTCGAGCCCGGCAGCAGGGCGTCCCGGCTTGGTCGGGGTCGCGTGCACGGGGCCCGCGGCGAGGTAGTCGACGTCGGGGTCGGCCTCGGCGGCGTCGCACTGGTCCGGCGCGTGCGTCGAGCAGCCGACGATCGCGTCCGGCCCGGCGGCGGCGCGCGCGTCCGCGGGCGACCCGTCCTCCTGGCCGACGTGGACCCCGTCGGCGCCGCACGCCTTGACCAGGTCGGGCCGGTCGTTGAGCACGAACAGCGCGCCGCCGGCGTCGGCCGCCGCGCGGAACTCGCGCGCGGCCGTCACGAGCCCGTCGTCGTCGAGCGCCTTGTCGCGCAGCTGGATCACGTCGACGCCGCCGCGGATCGCCGCCGCCAGGAACTCCCGCGGGCGGGCGTCGCAGACGAGGTACAGGCGAGAGCCGGCGATCCGGTCACGTGGCGACATCCGCTCCTACAATGGCAAGTCCATTAACGGGAGCCCGCGACCGGGCTGAGAGGGCGGCACCGGGCCGCCGACCGTCGAACCTGATCCGGGTAGTGCCGGCGTAGGGAGGGACTCGCCACCAGTGGCATCAGCGCAGGAACACCCAGCCGGCTTCGTCGGCGGGCACAGGCTGGACGTCGTCGTCGTCGGCGGCGGCCCGATCGGCCTCGCCTGCGCCTGGCGCGCCGCCCGGCGCGGCCTGCGCAGCGCGGTGATCGACGACGGCGAGCCCGGCGCCTGGCACGTCGCCGCGGGCATGCTCGCGCCCGTCGCGGAGGCGGAGTTCGGCGAGCGCGAGCTGCTCGAGCTCGGCCTGCGCAGCGCCCGCCTGTTCGAGGACTTCTGCGCCGAGCTCGCCGAGGCGACCGGCAGCGACCCGGGCCTGCGCGCCAGCGGCACGCTCGTCGTCGCGCGCGACGCCGACGAGGCGGAGGCGCTCGACCGCCTGATCGCCTTCCGCGAGACGCTCGGGCTGCGGGTCGAGCGGCTGCGCCCGAGCCAGGCGCGCCGCGCCGAGCCGGCGCTCGCGCCGACCGTCCGGCTCGCGCTCGACGTCGCCGGCGACCACTCGATCGACCCGCGCCGGCTCGTCGCGGCGTTGCGAGGAGCCGTCGAGCTGCGTCGCGGCCGTGCCGCGCGGCTGCGCGTCGAGGACGACCGCGTGACGGGGGTCGAGCTCGAGGACGGCTCCACCGTCGCGGCGGGGGCCGTCGTCGTCGCCGCAGGCGTGCACGCCGCCCGGCTCGGGATGCCCGAGCGCGCGCGCGTGCCCGTGCGCCCGGTCAAGGGCCAGGTCCTGCGGCTGCGCGACCCGAGGGGTCCCGGCCTCGTCACGCGCGTGATCCGCGGCGAGCAGGCCTACCTCGTGCCGCGCGGCGACGGCCGCTACGTGCTCGGCGCGACGATGGAGGAGCGCGGCTGGGACACCGCCGCGACGGCCGGCGGCGTCTACGAGCTGATCCGCGACATGAGCGAGGTCGTCCCGGGCGTGCTCGAGCTGGAGATCGAGGAGCTCGAGGCGGGCCTGCGCCCGGCCACGCCCGACAACCTGCCGGCGATCGGCCGCGGCGCGCTCGAGGGCCTGGTGTGGGCGGTCGGGCACCACCGCAACGGGATCCTGCTCACGCCCGTGACGGCGGAGTTGGTCGCCGACGCGCTCGCCGGCGACGAGTCGCCGGAGTGGGCCCGGCCGGCCGACCCGGCGCGCTTCGCGGGGGTGCCGGCATGAGGATCCTCGTCAACGGCGAGGCCACCGAGCTGGCCGACGGCGCGACGGTGCAGGCCGCGGTCGAGGCGCTCGAGCTGCCCGCCGCCGGCCGCGGCGTCGCGGTCGCCGTCGACGCCCAGGTCGTGCCCCGCACGCAGTGGGGCGCGCACGAGCTGCAAGAAGGGGCGCGGGTCGAGATCCTGCGCGCGATCCAGGGAGGCTGAACCGTGACCGCCACCGGCGCCACGACCGATCCACTCACCATCGGCGGCCGTGAGCTTGGCTCGCGGTTGCTGCTCGGCACGGGCGGCTTCCGCTCGCTTGACGTGCTGGCGGCCGGGATCGAGGCGAGCGCCACCGAGCTCGTCACGGTCGCGTTGCGGCGCGTCGACCCGGATCAGCGCGGCTCCATCGTCGACGTGCTCGACCGTGCCGGTGTGCAGCTGCTGCCCAACACCGCGGGCTGCTTCACCGCCCGCGACGCGGTCCTGACCGCCAAGCTCGCCCGCGAGGCGTTCGAGACGACCTGGGTCAAGCTCGAGGTGATCGGCGACGAGCGCACGCTGCTTCCCGATGCGCCCGCGCTGCTGGAGGCCGCCGAGGAGCTCGTCGACGACGGCTTCACGGTGCTCCCGTACACGAACGATGATCCGATCCTCGCCCGCCGGCTGGAGGACGTCGGCTGCGCCGCGGTGATGCCCGCGGGCTCGCCGATCGGCTCCGGGCAGGGCCTGCTGAACCCCTACAACCTGCGCCTGATCCGCGAGCGCGCGAACGTGCCGGTGATCCTCGACGCCGGCGTCGGCACCGCCTCCGACGCCGCGCTGGCGATGGAGCTCGGCTGCGACGCCGTGCTGTGCGCTACCGCGATCTCGCGCGCCGAGGACCCGGTGGCGATGGCGCGGGCGATCCGCCTCGCCACCGAGGCCGGCCGGCTCGCCCACCGCGCCGGCCGGATCCCGCGCCGCCTCTACGCCCAGGCGAGCACGCCGGAGGAGGGAATCCCCACCTTCCAGTAGGGCTGCCACGACTGCGCGGCGGCCCGGCCGCCGCGTAGCGTGGTCACGTGGCTCGGATCCAGCTCTGCGGAACATTGGAGGTCGAGCTCGCAGGGGAGCGGATCGAGCACCGCCTGCCCGGCCGGCAAGGCCCGCTCGTGCTGGCGCTGCTGGCCGTCAACCGCGACCGCCCCGTCACGCGCGACGAGCTGATCGGCGCGCTCTGGCCCGGGCGCCCGCCGGCGGATCCCGACGAGGCGCTGAGCGCGCTGCTCTCCAAGGTGCGCCAAGCCGTCGGGCGCGACGTGATCAAGGGCCGCCGCGACCTCACGCTGGCGCTGCCCGATGGCGCGCAGATCGACGTCGAGCAGCTACACGATGCCCACACGCGGGCGCGCGCGGCGCTCGACGAGCGCGATCACGCCGCGGCGTGGGAGGCGGCCTCGGCCGCGGCCGCCATCGCGGGGCGCGGGTTCCTGCCCGGGCACGACGCCCCGTGGGTGCAGGAGCGCCGAGCCGAGCTCGCCGAGGCGCGCCTGCGCGCGCTCGAGATCCAGGCACATGCAGGGCTCGCGCTCGGCGGCGCGCGCGCCGACACGGCGGAGCCCGCCGCGGCGGAGCTCGTGCGCGAGGCGCCGCTGCGCGAGGCCGGCCACCGGCTGCTGATGGAGGCGCTGGCCGCCCGCGGCGAGGTCGCCGAGGCGCTGGCCGCCTACGAGCGCCTGCGGGTGCTGCTGCGCGACGAGCTCGGCATGGCGCCCGGCCAGGCGGCGCGCGCCCTCCACGAGCGGCTGCTGACCGGCGACCCGCCCACGGCCACGGGCGCCACGCCGAGCGGCCGTCTCCCCGACCGCCTCGCGCAGTCGCTCGCCTCGCCCTGGGTCGGCCGCCACGCCACCCTGCGCCGGCTGCGCGAGCGCGCCGAGCGGGCGCAAGCGGGCGAGGCCGGGCTCGTGCTGATCAGCGGCGAGGGCGGCATCGGCAAGACGCGCACCGTCGCGGAGCTCGCGCAGCGGATGCCGGGCTTCGAGGTGCTCTACGGCCGTTGCGACGAGGAGGAGCTGTACCCGTTCGGCCCCTGGGTCGACATGCTGCGGCCGCGGCTCGCGCGCCTGTCCGAGGCGGAGCTGGAGCAGCTCGTCTCCGTCGCTCCCGAGCTGGCACGGCTGCTGCCCGAGCTCACCGAGCGCCTGCCCCGCCTGGCCGCCCTGCCGGCCGCCGGCGACCCGCAGACGCAGCGCCGCCAGCTGTTCGGCGCCGTCGTGGCGCTCGTGCGGCGCCTCGCCGCCCAGGGCCCCGTCCTGCTGATCGTCGACGACCTGCACTGGGCCGATCGCTCCTCGCTGCTGCTGGCCCGGCACCTCGCGCGCGAGACGCAGCTCGGCGCGGTCCTGATCGTCGGCACGTTCCGCGACTCCGAGCTGCATCCCGGGCACCCCCTGCCGGAGCTGCTGGCCGAGCTCGAGCGCGGGGGCGAGCTGCCGCGCGTGCGCCTCGACGGCATGGACGAGCGCGAGGTCGCACAGCTGATCGGCGGTGACGCGTCGCCTGGCACGGTCTCCGCGATCCACGCGGAGACCTGCGGCAACCCCTTCTTCGTCAAGCAGCTCGCGCGCCACCTCGAGGAGCTCGATCGCGACGGCGGCGTCCGGCTCGCCGACGCGGGCGTGCCGGAGGGCGTGCGCGACGTCATCACGGCCCGCGTCGCGCGCCTGTCCGAGCACGCCGTCCGCGTGCTCGGCATCGCCGCCCTGATCGGCCGCGACTTCGACCTCGACGTGCTCGAGCCGGTCGCCGGCCTCACCGAGGACGAGCTGCTGGACGTGCTCGACGCAGCCGTGCGCGGCGCGCTGCTCACCGAGGTGCCGAGCACGCCCGGGCGCTACTCGTTCGCCCACGCCCTGCTGCGCACGACGCTCGAGGTCGAGCTGTCGGCGACCAGGCGGGCGCGCCTGCACCTGCGCATCGGCGAGGCGATCGAGCAGCTCCACCCGCGACTGGACCCATGGCTGGCCGAGCTCGCGCGGCACTTCGCGGCCGCCGGCGCGGCGGGCGCCGACCGCGCCGTCGCCTACGCGGAGCGCGCCGCCGCGCAGGCCACCGAGCGGCTCGCCTACGACGAGGCCGTTCGGCTGCTCGACGACGCGGTCGCGCTGCGGCGCCGCGACGAGCACGCGGACCCCGCCGCGCTGGCCCGGCTCGAGAACGCGCTGGCCACCGCCCACGCGGACGCGGGCGAGTGGGAGGCCGCGCGGGCGAGCTTCCAGCGCGCCGCGGCCGCCGCCCGCGCGGCCCGCGACGCCGACGCGTTCGCGCTCGCCGCGCTCGGGCACGCCGGCGGCACCTGGGAGCAGTACGGGGTCGACGACGCCGAGAACGTCGCGCTGCTCGAGGAGGCGCTGCGGCGGCTGCCCGCGCACGACACGCAGATGCGCGCGCGGGTCCTCGCCCGGATCGCGATCCACCGGTCCTTCCTCACGACGGTCCCGGAGGAGGAGGTTCGCACGACCGCCGACGAAGCGCTCGCGATGGCGCGCCGGCTCGGGCGCGGCTGGCCCCACGACCAGACGCTGGCGGCGGCGCTGACAGGCGCCCTGCACGCACGCTGGCGGCCCGGCCGCGCGGCCGAGCGGCTGGAGCTGGCGGCCGAGCTGATCGAGCTGACCGAGCTGCACGGAGCGCAGGCCTGCGCCGCCGACGCCCACGTCTGGCGCGGCGGCGCGTTGCTCGAGCTGGGCCGCCTCGACGAGGCCGACGCGCACCTCGCGCGCCAGGCGGAGCTCGCCGAGGTCTGCCAGCAGCCGGCGATGCTGATCCACCGCGACGGCGTGCGCGTGATGCGCGCCGCGCTCACGGGCGACTACGAGGCCGGCGGGCGGATCGCGCGCGAGATGTTCGAGCGCGGGGAGCTCGAGCAGGCGGCGGGCCGGCTGCTCACGCCGATCCACGCCCAGTTCCACGGCACGAACCTGCTCGCACTGCTCAGCGAGCGCGGGGAGCTTGGCCCGCACGCGTCGTTCTTCGAGCGCCTCGCCGGGCAGATCGCGCCGCCCGGCTGGCAGCCGGCGCTCGCCTGGGCGCACGTCCAGGACGGCCGCCCCGAGCGCGCCCGCGAGCTGATCGAGGAGATGAGCGCCGGCGGCTTCGCCTCGACGCCGCGCGACAGCAACTTCATCGCGCGGCTCGCCCAGGTCGCGCACGCGGTCGCCGAGCTCGGCGACGCGGAGCTCGCCGCCCGCGTCGAGCCGCTGCTGGCTCCGTACGCCGGGTTCTGGGTCGTGCTCGGCCCGGCCGCCACCACGCTCGGGCCGATCGCTTACAGCGTCGGGGCGCTGCAGCTGCTGCAGGACCGGCCGGCCGAGGCCGCGGCCTCGTTCGAGCTCGCGCTCGAGCGCACGCCCGCGATGCGCGCGCGGCCGTACGAGGCGCGCTCGCAGGCCGGCCTGGCCGCCGCGCTGCGCCGCCTCGGCGGCGACGAGGAGCGCGCCGCGAAGCTGTCGGCGCGGGCCGCCGCGACGGCGGCCGACCTCGGGATGACGCGGCTGCAGCGCGAGCTCGCGGTCGCCGTGCCGGTCGCCTGACGGCCACCGGTCCGGCCGGCAGCGCGGCCGACAGGGTTTTCGCAGGGTTCTCGCAACGGCGGTCGCGGACACTCGCCGGGTCCACACCCCACCGCTTCGAAAGGACCGCTTCCCAATGACCCCCGTCGCCGAGCTCAAGCTCGCGCACCGCGCCACCTGGGCCGCCGGAGACTACGCCGCCGTCGCGCGCCACATCGACGAGGTCCCGCCCCGCGACCTGCTCTCGCGGATGGACATCCAGCCCGGCCACGAGGTGCTCGACGTCGCCACCGGCACCGGCAATCTCGCCATCCGCGCCGCCGCCGGCGGCGCCCACGTCGTCGGCCTCGACCTGACCCCCGAGCTGTTCGAGACGGCGCGCGCCCGCGCCGCCGCCCACGACGTCGTCGTCGACTGGGTGGAGGGCGACGCCGAGGAGCTCCCGTACGAGGACGACGTCTTCGACCGCGTGGTCTCCGCCTTCGGCGTGCAGTTCGCCCCGCGCCACGAGATCGTCGCCCACGAGCTGGCCGGCGTGTGCCGTCCCGGCGGGCGCATCGGCCTCGTCAACTGGACGCCCGAGGGCGTCATCGGCGAGCTGTTCAAGATCATGGGCAGCTACCTGCCGGCGCCGCCGGCGTTCGCCTCGCCGCCGCCGCTGTGGGGCAGCCCGAGCCACGTGCGCCGCCTGTTCGAGGGCACTCGCGTCGTGCTCGACTTCGACCGCGGCACGAACCCGTGGCGCTTCGAGTCGCCGGAGGCCTGGGTCGCCTTCATGGAGACCGCGTACGGCCCGACCGTCAAGGCACGCCATCGCCTCGGCGGCGAGGGTCGCTGGGCGGACTGCCGCGCCGAGATGGTCGCGCTCGCCGAGCGCCGCAACGAGGCGACCGACGGCAGCCTGCACATGGAGGCCGAGTACCTGATCACCATCGGCCACAAGGTCGGCTGACGTGCGCCGCCTGATCGTCGCCGCGCTCGCCGCGGCCGCCGCGCTCGTCCCGGCCGCCGCCCTGGCCGGCCCCGCCGCGCCCGAGGTCCCGGAGGCGATCGCGGTCACCGGGCCCCACAAGCCGTATCTGGTCGCCCACGCCGAGGGCGTGCAGATCTACGCGTGCACCGCCGTCGCCGGCGGCCACGCCTGGCGGCTGCTCGCACCGCGGGCGACGCTGACCGGCGACAACGGCAAGGTCATCGGCAGCCACTACGGCGGCCCGAAGTGGGAGGCCCGCGACGGCAGCATCGCGGCCGCCGCCCGTGACGCCGGCGCGTCGGTGGACGCGACCGCGGTCGACTGGCTGCGGCTCAAGGCCACCTCGGCGACGGCGGGCCCCGACGGGGACCGCCTCACCGCGACGACGTACATCCAGCGGATCCACACCGTGGGCGGCGTCGCTCCGGCCGCCGCCGGCTGCGACGCCGACAGCGTCGCCGAGCAGCGCGAGATCCCCTACAGCGCCGACTACGTCTTCTTCAAGGCGACCGGCAGCTGACCCCCGCGGCCGGGCGCGGGCCGCTCGCGCGGTCCGCGCCGGTCTTCCCCTTCTCCCCCGCCCGCAGGTCCGTGGCGCGGCACCGTCATCCTTCCCAGGATGCAGGTGGACGAGCTGTTCGACGAGTGGGAGCGCGCGTGGTCCGGGCGCGATCCGGCGCGGTTCGAGCCCCTGTGCGTGGACGACTTCCAGTACGAGGACCCGCTGACGCCCGAGCCGCTGCACGGCCACGGCGAGCTCGCGGCCCACGCGCAGCGGCTCTGGGAGGCGTTCCCGGACGCGCGCGTGAACTCGACCGGTCGGCGCCTGGGCGACGGCGAGTTCGCCTGCGCGCCGTGCAAGCTGCTCGGCACCCACCGCGAGCCGCTCGGCTCGATCGGCCCCACCGGCCGCTTCCTGACGCTGCACGCCGTCGTCTACGCCGAGCTGCGCGACGGCCGGCTGCTGCGCGCGCGGGCGTTCTTCGACGTCCACGACGCGGGCATGCAGCTCGGCGTCTTCCCGAAGCCGGGCACCGCCGGCCAGCGCGCGCTGCTGATGCTGCGCGGCTTCGGCCTACGCAACGGCTAGGTCGATCGCCACCGGCTTGTGGTCGGAGAGCGTGCCACGCTCGAGCACCTCAGGCTCGCCGGTGGCCTGCAGGCCATTCACGTAGACGTGGTCGACCCAGTGGCCCGCCATGTGGCGCAGGCCGGTCTGCTCGCCCGGGTCGGGGAGGTTGAGATCGCCGCCGAGCACGAGCGGGCCGCCGCCCGCCCAGGCGAGCCCGGTGCCGGCGGCGCGGCGCAGCTCGGCGCGCGTCCGCGGCGCGGTCTTCGAGCCCTTGCGCGTGCTGGCGTGCAGGTTCACGACCCACAGGCCGCTCGCCAGCCGCACGCCGTGCATCATCCGCCGCTCGGGCAGCCACGCCAGGCGCTCCGTCCGGTGCTCGAGGATCGCGGCGCCGCGCACGAGGATCGCGTTGCAGCCGCCGCCGTTGGCCTTCAGCAGCTCCGGGTTGCGCACCGAGATCTCTCGCCGCACCCACAGCCCCCAGTTGCGCGAGGTCAGCACCATCCGCTGGTCGGCGCTGCAGGCGCGCGCCAGCAGTGGCGGCCACCACGGCGGCACCTCCTGCAGCAGCGCGACGTCCCACGCCCAGCCGTCGATCCGGACCGCGAACTCGTTGAGCAGACCGTGGTTCGAACCGGGCTTCGAGCGGCCGTGGAAGAGGTTCCAGGTGAGGACCCGCATGCGAGCGACGACCGTACACTCACGCTCTTGACGACGCACTTCATCACCGGCGGCGAGTTCGACTCCGGACGGCTGACGTCGCTGCTCGACCGGGCGCTCGCGCTCAAGCAGGCGCCGGCCGGCTCGCAGGCGCTCGCCGGGCGCACGGTGGCGCTGCTGTTCGAGCAGCCGAGCACGCGCACGCGCACGTCGAGCGAGAGCGGCGTGTTCGAGCTCGGCGGCCACCCGATGATCCTGCGTGCGAGCGAGCTGCAGCTCACGCGCGGCGAGTCGCTGCGCGACACGGCCCTGGTGTTCTCCCGCCACGTGGCCGCGATCGGCATGCGCACGGCCTCCGACGAGCGCCTGCAGGAGCTCGCCGAGCACGCCACCGTCCCGGTCGTGAACCTGCTCTCGCCGCTGCACCACCCGTGCCAGGCGCTCGCGGACCTGATGACGATGCGCGAGGCGTACGGCTCGATCGAGGGCCGCCGGCTCGCCTACGTCGGCGACGGCAACAACGTCGCGCGCTCGCTCGCGATCCTCGGCGCGCTGGCCGGCGTCGAGGTCGCGGTCGCGGCGCCCGAGGGCTTCCAGCTCGAGGACGGGCTCGGCGCGCGGCTCACCGCCGACCCGGCCGAGGCGGTCGCCGGCGCCGACGCCGTCTACACCGACGTCTGGGTCTCGATGAGCGACTCCGGCGACGAGGCCGCGGCGCGCCGCGAGGCGCTCGGCCCCTACCGGCTCGACGAGGCCCTGGTGGACCGCGCGGCCCCGCACGCGTTCGCGCTGCACTGCCTGCCGGCGCACCCCGGCGAGGAGATCACGGAGGGCGTTCTCTACGGCGACCGGCAGCGGGTCTGGGACCAGGCGGAGAACCGCCGGCACGTGTTCAAGGCGCTGCTCGAACTGCTCGTCGAGGGGTAGGCTGCGGGTCATGCCCACCAGCAAGTCGTCCGCCCGGACCTCGCGGTCCAAGGCGTCAACCGCGCGCAAGGCGACGTCGACGCGCCGCGGCTCCTCCGAGGCCACGCGCGAGCAGCTCCAGCGCTTCCTCGATCCGCGCGAGGTGGTCGTCGTCACCCGCGAGCGGCTGCAGGAGGCACTCGACGAGGCGGTCGCGCGCGGGCGCATGACCCGCGACGACGCGGCGGCACTGCTGACCGACCTGCTGGCCTTCGGCCGCAAGCAGACCGACGACCTGCGCGAGGACATCGAGGCGCTGCTCGGCGGTGCCCGCACCAGCACCCGCAAGGGCGTCGCCGGCTCCGCCGACCGCGTGCTGCGCGAGGTCGACCGCGCCCGCCGCGTCGCCGGCGTGGGCCCGTCGTTCCCGATCCTCGGCTACGACGACCTGACCGCCGCCCAGGTCAACGAGCGCCTCGGCGACCTCGACTCCGCGCAGCTGCGCAAGGTGCGCGACTACGAGAAGCGCAACGCCAATCGCAAGTCGGTGCTGGCGGCGGTCGAGCAGAAGCTCAAGTAGCGAATCCGCCCCCACCCACCCCTGTCATCCTCGGAGGTGTGTCCTCCGCCGCCCCATCCTCCTCCCCGCCGCGCCGCGGCGACGAGCTCGAGCTGACCATCGACTCGCTCGCCTACGGCGGCAACGGCGTTGCGCGCCGCGACGGCTATGTCGTCTTCGTGGCGGGCGGGCTGCCCGGCGACCGGGTGCGCGCCGTCGTCGGAAAGGCCAAGCGCGCCTACGCCGAGGCGCGGGCCGTCGAGATCCTCGAGCCCGCGCCCGACCGGCTGCCGGAGGTGGCCCACCACCCGGGCGCGCCGTGGCAGGTGCTGCCCTACGAGCGCCAGCTCGAGGTCAAGGCCGAGCAGGTCGAGGAGGCGCTGAGGAGGATCGGCAAGCTCGAGGGCTACGAGCTCGAGCCGATCGTGCCGGCCGAGCAGCAGTGGCGCTACCGCAACAAGCTCGAGTACTCGTTCGGGACGGGCGACGGCGGCGAACTCGTGTGCGGCTTCCACGCTCCCGGCCGCTTCGACGAGATCCTGCCGATGGACGACTGCAAGCTCGCGTCCGAGCGCGGCAACGCCCTGCGCGAGGCGGTGCTCGCGGAGTGCCGCCGGCAGGGCCTCGGCGCCTGGGACCGGCGCGAGCAGCGGGGCTTCCTGCGCAACCTCGTCGTCCGCGAGGGCCGGCGCACGGGCGAGTTCCAGGTCCGCCTCGTCACCTCCCCCGGCAAGCTCGACGCCGACGCGCTGATCGACGC
>DATFQI010000262.1:0-7898 GCA_035264365.1 Solirubrobacteraceae bacterium | reverse complement strand
CTCGGGCACGCGCGTGATCGTGCTCACCACGTTCGAGCTCGACGAGTACGTCTTCGGCGCCCTGCGCGCCGGCGCGTCGGGGTTCCTGCTCAAGGACATGGAGCCGGCCGAGCTGCTCGACGCCGTCCGCATCGTCGCCGCCGGGGACGCGCTGCTCGCGCCCCGTCACACGCGCCGGCTGATCGAGGCGTTCGTCGCGCAGGGGGCCGCGCCCGCGGCCGACGACGGCGAGCTCGCCGAGCTGACCGCGCGCGAGCGCGAGGTGCTCGCGCTGGTCGGTCAGGGGCTGTCCAACGCGGAGATCGCCGAGCGGCTCGTGCTGTCGCCGCTGACCGCCAAGACCCACGTCGCGCGGCTGTTCACCAAGCTCGGCGCGCGCGATCGCGCGCAGCTCGTGGTGGTGGCGTATGAATCCGGACTGGTGAGGCCCGGCCACCGCTGATCCTCCGACCGGTCTGTCATGCTCCCCTCATCGACCGCTCGGGAGGCGGTCATCTTCGGACCCGTACGGGCTATGCCTACCTGGTCGGCACGAGCACCTGCAACGGCGGCCTGCACATGGTCCACATCAAGAACCCGACGAACCCGAAGTTCGCGGGCTGCTTCTCGGCCGACGGCTACACGCACGACACCCAGTGCGAGAAGTACGCCGGGCCGGACAAGCGCTTCCGCAACCGCGAGATCTGCTTCGCGTCCAACGAGGACACGGTCACGATCGTCGACGTGACGGACAAGGAAGCGCCGCGGATGCTGTCGCGCACGGGCTACCCGACCGCGGCCTACACCCACCAGGGCTGGCTGACCGCGGACGGCAAGTGGTTCGTGTTCAACGACGAGCTCGACGAGCTCGGCGGCTCGGCGCCCGAGGCCAAGCAGACGACGTACACGATGAACGTCGAGAGCCTCACCAACCCGGGCGCGGTCCGGGCGAGCCCGAACAACACGACCTCGACGGACCACAACCTCTACATCCACGACGGCCACGTGTTCGAGTCCAACTACACGTCGGGCCTGCGGATCTTCGACGAGGGCTCGGTCCCGAGCGGCGACCTCGAGGAGGTCGCGTACTTCGACCTCTACCCGGAGAACGACGACCCCGGGTTCGAGGGCGGCACCTGGAGCAACTACGGCCACTTCCGCGACGGCAAGATCGCCGTCTCGAGCATCGACCGCGGCATCTTCGTGCTCGAGCCGCAGCTCGACCGCTAGCGACCGGAGGGAGGGGCGGCGCGTCCGCCCCTCCCGCCCGCGGGTAGCGTGCGCGCATGGCTGACTACACGGTCGTCCGCGCGGACGACGTCGAGGACCACTACGCCGGCACCGACGTGCCGGGCGAGTTCCGCTCGCTCGGCGAGGCGCTCGGGGCCGAGCAGCTCTCGATCACGCTGATCCGCGTGCCGCCGCACTCGGACTTCGAGCAGGGCACCGGGCACTACCACGAGCAGACCGAGGAGCTCTACGTGGTCGCGCGCGGGACGCTGACGATGCGCTTCGAGGACGAGGTGCGCGAGGTCGAGGCGGGGTCGGTGGTGCGGGTGGCGCCGAAGACGCGCCGGTCGCATCGCAACGAGGGCGACGAGCCGGTCGAGATCTGGGCCGTCTCGCGCAGCGACGGGATGGGCGACGCGCACAAGCTCGACGACTTCTGGGAGGCCTCCCCGGACGCCGCCCAGAAGCGCTAGCCGCCGCGCGCCTCCAGGAACTCCTTGGCGAGCCGCTTCGGCGCGCGGCACAGCCACGCCTCGGCGACCAGCTCCTCGAGCTCGCCGGGCTCGATCTCGCCGAGGCGGACGAGCACCGCGGGGTAGCCGTCGAAGTGCGGCGTCGTGAAGTAGACGCCGGGGTCGTCGGCGAGCAGCGCCTCCTTGGCCACGAGGTGCTCGACGCGCACCCCGAGGATCGGGCCCTCGGGCGCGGTGTCGCCGAGCGCCTCGAGGTCGGTCTTGCGCAGCGGCCGCTCCCACACGAATCCCTTGCCGCCGACCTTCCAGGCCCGGTTGCCGTAGCTCGTGCTCTCCTCGACGCCCGGAAGTGCCCGCGCCAGCCGGTCGACGTCGCCCCAGTCAGCCATCAACCGAGCGTACGCGGTCGGGAATTCTGAGTGTTTGGCGCAAGGGTTGCCGGTGGTACTCGTTGTGGTGGAGAGAAATGCGAAAGCCCGGGCTCGGCATCGCCGCTGTGCTCGCGATCACGATCGCTGGGACCGCGCACGCCCAGCTGCCGCCCGTTCCTCCGCTGCCGGCGCCCTCGCTGCCGGCTCCGCAGCTGCCTTCGGTCCCGGCTCCGCAGGTGCCGTCGGTGCCGGCGCCGTCGCTGCCGGCGCCGCAGGTTCCTTCGGTCCCGGCCCCTCAGCTTCCGTCCGCTCCGCGACCGGCCCCGGCACCGGCGCCCGCACCCGCGGCGCCGGCCCCCGCGGCGCCTTCGTCCCCCTCGGCGCCCGCCGCACGGCCCGCTCCCGCCGCGGCGCCCGCGCGGTCGCCCGGCCGGCAGCCGGCCGGGACGGGGCAGACCGGGACGGGGCAGGCCGGGGGAAGGGGATCAACGGCCCGGGCCCCATCGACGAGCACGAGGGAGGGACGCGCCGTAGGGTCCGAGCCGACGCGGGCCCGCAGTGAGCGACGCGCGGACCGCCGGGTCCGGCGGCTCGTCGCCCGCTTCCGCGGGTGCCTCCAGCAGCTGACGGTCCGCCAGCGCCGCGTGCTGCGGCTGCGCGCCGGCCTCGGGCCGCGGGAGCCCGCCACGCGCGCCGCCGTCGCCCGGCGGCTCGAGCTGCCGGTCGCGCGCGTGCGGCGCGCCGAGCGGCGCGGCCTGCGGGCCCTGCGCAGCAGCGCGCGGGAGGGCTGCGGCGCGGCGAGCGACGGCGCGGGAGCCGACCCCGCCCTCACCGGCGCCGTCGACGGCGCGGCGGCGGCGTCGGCCGTGCTGGCGAGCGGCTCGGGCGGCGACGGCGGGAGCGGCGATCCGGCGGGCGGCGGCGATCCGGCGGGCAGCGGCGGCCGGGACTCGGGCGGAGGCTCGGCGGACGGGTCCTCGGGAGGCGACGGCGGCTCCTCCGGCGGGGTCAAGGGCATCGGTGCCACCAGCCCGCCGCCGGGCGCGCCGGCGACGGACGTCACGCTCCCGCTGATCGTGCTGCTCGTGGCCGGGCTCGCTGCCTTCGGCTTCCGGGCGCTGCGGCGCGCGCGGCATGCCTGAGGCCCTGTACTCCGACGAGTGACGCCTCAGGTTCCGGTCTACGCCACCGGCGTGGCCGTCGCGCGGGCCGCCGCCGCATCGCCGTTCGACGATGCGAGCGTGGATCCCGCACCCGTCACCGGGCGCACCGCGTCCGCCCAGGCTCCTGTCGCGCCGCCGCGGCAGAGCGACTTCACGGCGCTGCTGCTGGCGATTCCGCTGCTGTTCGGCGCAGCGGCCCTCGCCCACAGGCACGGCGGCGTGCGCGGACGTTTCCGCGCCTTCGGTCGGCGGCGCGCGCAGACCGTCTAAGTCAGCGCGCGCTCGCCGGTCAGGGCCTCGCCGAGGATCAGCGTGTGGATCTCGCTGGTGCCCTCGTAGGTCAGGACCGACTCGAGGTTGTTGGCGTGGCGCATCACCGGATACTCGCTCGTGATCCCGGAGGCGCCCAGGATGGTGCGCGCTTCGCGGCAGACCTCGAGCGCCTCGCGCACGTTGTTGAGCTTGCCGACCGAGATCTGGCGCGGGTCGAGCTCGCCCGCGTCCTTGAGCCGGCCGAGCCGCCAGGCGACGAGCTGCGCCTTCTGGAGCTCGAGCATCATGTCGACGAGCTTGCGCTGCGTGAGCTGGAAGCCGGCGATCGGCCGCCCGTACTGCACGCGCGTCTTCGCGTATTCCAGCGCCGACTCGTAGCAGGCGCGGCCGGCACCGACGGCGCCCCAGCAGATGCCGAAGCGCGCCTCGGTCAGGCACGAGAGCGGCCCGCGCATGCCCGTCACCTCCGGCAGCACCGCGTCGCCCGGCAGCCGCACGTCCTCGAGCGAGAGCTCGGACGTGATCGACGCGCGCAGCGAGAGCTTGCGGTGGATGTCGGAGGCGCTGAAGCCCTTGGTGTCGGTCGGCACGACGAAGCCGCGCACGCCGTCGTCGGTCTTGGCCCACACGACGGCGACGTCGGCGATGCCGCCGTTGGTGATCCACATCTTCGTGCCGTTGAGGATCCAGTCGTCGCCGTCGCGCTTGGCGGTCGTGCGCATGTTGGCCGGGTCCGAGCCGAAGTCGGGCTCGGTCAGGCCGAAGCAGCCGATGGCGTCGCCCGCCGCCATCCGCGGCAACCACTGCTGCTTCTGCTCCTCGGAGCCGAACTTCCAGATCGGGAACATCGCCAGCGAGCCCTGCACGGAGACCAGCGAGCGGATCCCGGAGTCCCCGTACTCGAGCTCGCGGACCGCCACGCCGTACGCCGTCGAGGACGCGCCCGCGCAGCCGTAGCCCTCGAGGTGCATCCCGAGCAGGTTGAGGTCGCCGAGCTCCTTGGCGAGCTCGCGCGAGGGCAGCGTGCCCTCGTTGAACCAGCCCTCGATGTTCGGCAGCACCTTGTCGGCCACCCAGCCGCGCACGGAGTCGCGCAGCATGCGCTCCTCGTCGCCGAGCAGATGGTCCAGCCCCAGCGCGTCGTGGGGGTCCAGCTTGGGTCGGGATGCGGTCGAGGAGGCCATGGCCCTCCACGGTATCCCACCGCCCCGAGCGCGCCGAGCGGGCGCGCCGGTACGGTGCGCCCATGAACGCCGCCGAAGCCGTCGGGCGCACCCTGCACGCGCTCGGCGTGCGCGACGCGTTCGGCGTGCTCGGCAGCGGCAACTTCGTCGCCACCCAGGCGCTGCATGCGGCCGGGGCCGCCTTCCACCACGCGCGCCACGAGGGCGGCGCGATCGCGATGGCCGACGGCTACGCGCGCGTGAGCGGCCGCGTCGGCGTGTGCAGCGTCCACCAGGGGCCGGGCTTCACGAACGCGCTGACCGGGCTGACCGAGGCGGCCAAGAGCCGCACGCCGCTGCTCGTGCTCGCGGGCGAGGCGCCGCGGGCGGCGATCCGCTCCAACTTCGCGGTCGACCAGCCCGGGCTCGCCGCCATCCTCGGCGCCGTGCCCGAGCGCATCCACTCCGGCGCCAGCGCCGCCGCCGACACCGCCCGGGCGCTGCGCCGCGCGCGCGTGGAGCGCCGCCCCGTGGTGCTCAACCTGCCGCTCGACGTGCAGCAGGAGGTGGCGCCCGGCGGCGCGGCGCCGGGGCAGCTGCGCGAGCCCGAGCGGCCCGCGCCGGCGCCCGACGTCGTCGCGGAGGTCGCCGACCTGATCGCCGTCTCCCGCCGGCCGGTGATCGTGGCCGGCCGCGGCGCGGTGCTGGCCGGCGCGCGCGAGCCGCTCGAGCGCCTCGGCGACGCGATCGGCGCCGTCCTGGCCACCTCGGCGATGGGCCACGGACTGTTCGAGGGCTCCGCCTGGGCGGTCGGCATCTCGGGCGGGTTCGCCTCGCCGGTCGCGGCGCGGCTGATCGCCGAGGCCGACCTCGTGCTCGCGTTCGGCGCCGGCCTGACGCGCTGGACGACGCGCGACGGCGCGCTGATCGCGCGCGCGGCGAAGGTCGTGCAGGTCGACCTCGACGAGGAGTCCCTGGGCGCGCACCGGCCCGTGCACGTCGGCGTCGTCGGCGACGCTGCCAAGACCGCGGAGGCACTGCTCGCCGCCGGCGTGGCGAACCGCGGCTTCCGCGACACGGCGGGCCTCGAACGCGAGATCGCGGAGGGCTCCTGGCGCGACGCGCCGTTCGAGGACGCCGGCGACGCGACCCACCTCGACCCGCGCGCGCTCTCGATGGCGCTCGACGCGCTCCTGCCCGCCGAGCGCACGATCGCCGTCGACTCCGGGCACTTCATGGGCTTCCCGCCGATGTACCTGCGCGTGCCCGACCCCGCCGGGTTCGTGTTCACGCAGGGCTTCCAGTCGATCGGGCTCGGGCTCGGGAGCGGGATCGGCGCCGCGATCGCGCGGCCGGACCGGCTGACCGTCGCCTGCCTGGGCGACGGCGGCGCACTGATGGCGCTGGGCGAGCTCGAGACGCTGGCCCGCCTGCGGCTGCCGCTGCTGGTCGTCGTCTACAACGACGCGGCGTATGGCGCCGAGGTGCACCACTTCGGGCCCCAGGGGCTCCCGCTCGAGCTCGTGCGCTTCCCCGACACCGACTTCGCGGCGCTCGCATGCGCGGCGGGCGCGCACGGCATCACGGCGCGCACGCTCGAGGACCTCGAGGGCGTCGCCGGCTGGCTGGCGCAGCGCGACGGGCCGCTCGTCGTCGATGCGAAGATCACCCCCGACTTCTGCGCGGAATGGCTCGAGGAGGCCTTCAAGTGACCAATGCCCAGTCGCTCGCCGACGTGCTCGCCGGCGTCGAGGTGATCGACCTCACCCAGCCGCTCAGCGAGCAGACGCCGGTGCTCAAGCTGCCCGAGCCGTTCGCGAACACGCCGGGCCTGCGCCGCCACGAGATCAGCGCCTACGACGACCGCGGGCCCGCCTGGGCGTGGTACTGGCTCGAGATCGGCGAGCACGTCGGCACCCACTTCGACGCGCCGATCCACTGGATCACCGGCCGCGACGGGGAGGACCTGGCGTCCGTGCCGCCGCAGCGGCTGGTCGGCCCCGCCGTCGTCATCGACAAGTCCGCCGAGGCGGCCGAGGACCCCGACTACGTGCTCACGGTCGAGGAGCTGCGCGCGTTCGAGGCCGAGCACGGGCCGCTGCCCGAGGGCGGCTGGCTGCTGCTGCGCACCGGCTGGGACGCCCGCGCGCAGGACGAGGCCGCGTTCCTGAACGCGAACGAGACCGGCCCGCACACCCCGGGGTTCGATGCCGAATGCGCCCAGCTGCTGGCCGGGAGCGTCCTGGCCGGCGTCGGCGTGGAGACGGTCGGCACGGACGCGGGCGCGGCGCACTCCTTCGAGCCGCCGTTCCCCGTGCACAACTTCGTGCTCGGCGCGGGCAAGTACGGCATCACCCAGCTGGCCAACCTGGCGCTTCTGCCGCCCACCGGCGCGGTGCTCGTGGTGGCGCCGCTGAAGCTCGTCGGCGGCACCGGCAGCCCGGCGCGCGTGCTCGCGCTGGTGCCGCGTGACGGTGCAGCCGCGTCCGGATAGTGGTTGACTGAGTCGCGATGATCGACGTGCGGACCGAGCTCTCGCGCCTGCAGGCGCCCGGAGGCGGCGGCTACTACCGCAGCCGCATCCCGTGCGCCGAGGATTCGGAGATCGCCCGCGCGATCGACGCGTTCAGCGGGTCCACGCCGCGCGAGCAGGCCGCCTTCCGCGCCGGGATCGACCGTACGCGCGCCGGGCTGCTGCAGGTCTGGAGCGAGCGGATCGCCGCGCTCGCCGTGCGCTTGGACAGCCCCAAGCCGCTCGTGATCGGACTCGTCGGGCTCAGCCTCGCGCAGGCCGACGACGACCACGAGGCGCTGCTCGTCGCGCCGCTGCACCGCCGCAGCGCCGAGAAGCTCGGCGCCGACGCCGGGCGCATCTTCGACGAGGCCGCGGGCCGCACCGACCTCGCGGGCGCGCGCTGGCTGGCCGAGCAGCGCGACTCGGAGGACCAGCCCGAGGACGCCGGCTACGTCGAGGACGACGACGGCGAGGGCTTCCGCTACGAGCGTGACGGCGGCGGCCTGGGCCTCCGCTAGCGCTTCCGCTTCTTCTTCGTCTTCTTCGCGGCGCACGTCGTGTACGTGCGCGTGGAGACCGCCTTGCGGCCGGTGCTCAGCACGGCCGTGATCGTCACCGTGACCTTGCCCGCGGGCAGCCCCTTGAGGTTGACGGTCGCCTTGACCTTCTTGGCCTTGGTGCCCTTCAGGCGCACCTTCGTGCGGCCGTTGACGGAGATGGCGAGCGACTGG
>DATFQI010000261.1:0-24574 GCA_035264365.1 Solirubrobacteraceae bacterium | reverse complement strand
GAACGTGGTGGTCTTCGTGATGTGGAACACCTCGCCCGGCTCGCGCGGGCCGGTCGAGTCCCACGCGGGGGACGACTCCGTCGGGGTCGACCCGTCGGTGGTGTACTTGATCAACGCCGGCTCCTCGCCGAACTCGAACGTGACGTCGATCGGCTGCGACGAGCGCTGCTCGCCCGTCATCCGCACCTGCGGCGCGCGCCGGTCCTTCTCGTAGGCGAACGCCGACTCCAGCAGGCCGTAGTTGCCGGCCGCGAACTCGAGCGCCTCGTGCTTGCCCTCTGTCGCGTAGTCGGGCTGGAACCCGACGCCGGTCTGCAGCGCCGCGCCCTCGACCCGCGACCCGTTCGGGTGCGCGTTCGCGAGCGGCTGGGTGAACATGACGTTCGGGATCGCGTTGCTTGTGACGACGGTGGCGACCGTCCGCGTCTCCGGGTTCGGCCCGCCCGCGCCGACGCGCAGCGTGTCACCCGGCTTGAGGTAGGCGAAGCCGCCCGAGTTCGGGCTGATCCGGATGCCCGAGGCGCCGGCCGCGGCCGCCGCCGTCATGGTGGTGAAGTACAGGTCCGCGCCGGTCTCGAACGAGTAGGCGATCACGTCGCGCTCGTACCAGTGCTCGTCGGCGCTGTTGCCGGCGGCCGAGTACAGGACGTCCGCGATCGGGCCCGTGCGCTCCGGCAGGATCGCCGTGTTGCGGTGCTCCTTGATGCGGTTGAGGATCTGATCTCCCGCGGCGAAGAAGTACTTCTCCACGCCGATGTTCGCGTGGTCGAGGTCGCCCTCGTCGCGGTTGGGCAGGTACGCGCCCGGCGCCCACATGAAGTAGCCGCCGAAGCTGTGGATGTTGTTGGAGAACTTGATGTTCCCGAACGTGTCCGCGATCCAGTGCTCGTTCTGGATCTCCGGCTCGGACGCCTCGCCCGGACCGGCGAAGACCTCGCTGATGCACGAGGTCGACGCGCCGATGTAGCCGTCGAACAGCGTCCCCACCGTGTTGTTGCGGTTGAGGTCCGTGCCCCAGGCGGTGCGCGCCGCGGGGTCGATCGCGGTGTACGGCGTGGTGCCGCCGAACGGCACCTTGGCCTGCCAGAAGTTCGCCGCGGACGAATCGTCGGTCTCCTTGCCGCCCACGACGCAGTGGTTCGTCATGTTCTTGCGCTGGCTGGCGAAGTTGTGCATCGAGTAGTGAGCGCCGTCCGGGTTCGACGACGGCAGGATGAAGATGTCCAGGTTGTTGACCAGGTCCTGGGTCTGCGGGTCGGTGGCGTAGTTGACGAGCAGCTGCTTGGCCGTCTCGAAGCACGTCAGCGGCGTCGCCCACTCGCGGGCGTGCTGCTGGCAGTACAGGAAGACGCCCGTCTTGGAGCCGTCGCGGTTCTTGCGCTTGCCGATCCGCATCACGGAGTACTCGAACGGCCCGCGCTGGACGTGCGCGTTCGTGGCCGTGGCGAGGAAGTCCGACAGCAGGACCCGTGCGCGCGGCTGGACGATGCCGCTGCCCGCCACCAGCGGCGGGTTCGCCGCGCTCAGGCGCGTGAACTGGCTGGCGACCAGCTTCGCGTTCGCCTGCACGTTGGCGTTGATCGCGTCGACGACCTGCGCCGCGGTGCTCGTGAGCTGCCCGGACGCGTTAGTGGCCAGGAGCACGACGAGCTCGTTGCCGACCATGCTGACGCTCAACGGCGAGTTCGGGACGCCGGGGTTGCGGAACTCCGCCGCGATGTCGTTGCCGCCCTCATGGCCCCAGGCCCGCGAGGTCAGCACGACCGCGCTCTCCTGTCCCAGCCGCGTGTTCGGCGTGGTGCCGGTGCCGAAGGCGCCCGACATGGTGGCCTGCGCGCGCCGCTGGTAGCCGTTCGTCTTGTTCGGCAGCGTGATCAGCTCGGCGATGTTCGGGTACTCGGCCGCGAGCTTGTCGAACTCGGCGTAGAGCTCGGTCGGGTCGAGGTAGCGCGTGGTGAAGTCCTTCTGGTAGGTGCTGCTCATCGGCGGCAGGCCGCCGCCCAGCCACGTCTGGACGTCGCCCTCGGCGACGTTGCCGGTGCTCGAGCCGACGCGGATGCGCGTGGGCCGGGGCGGCGAGCTGGTGCCGGGCTCGCCGATGCGGACGAGCTCGCGGTGCTCGATGTAGGTGTCGGGCGTGGTGTCCGGGTCGATGTTCGTCGACATGATCCGCGGGGATGTGCTGATCGGCGTGCCCGCGCCGGTGTTCCACGACAGCGCGAGGGTCGGGCCCACGTAGGTCGAGCCCGTCGGCGCCGCGCCGCCCTGGCGCGTCTTGGCCTCGACGGAGAGGAAGCGGCCGTCGCGGTTCTCGAAGTAGTCGGCCCGCAGGATCACGACCTCCTCCGAGTGCGACTGGATGCCGACGTCGCCCTCGGCGGCGGCCTCCGCGCGGTTCTCGGCCCGGACGGCCGCCTGGCGGTCCGCCGTCCGCTCGCGCCAGATGGCGGGACCCTCGATCGTCGCGCCGATCTCGTAGCCGGCGTCGGCGAGCGCGTCGAGCTCCTGCTCGTTCGCGAACACGGTGACGGTCACCGTGCCGTCGGCGTTGCGACGCAGGTAGTGGTCGTTGAAGTCGACGCCGTACTGATCGGCCTCGAGCTGCAGGCGCATCGCGGCGCCCTTGCTCGACAGCGAGATCTCGACCAGGCTCTCGCCCTGGTTGGGGTCGATGCCGCGACCCTCGTCCTGGGCACTCGCCACGCTCGTCCCCACGAGCGCGCACGTCATCGCGGCCACGCCGAGCGTGCGCCGGAAGCACCGTCCCGTCCTCATGAATCCCCCTCCTCGGTCTCATGGGATCAGAACATGAGCGGCGGCCCGAGTCAACCCTGAGCGGGTGGAACCCGGGCTGCCGCGAGCGAAGCGACGCCTGC
Source organism: Solirubrobacteraceae bacterium (assembly GCA_035264365.1). GTDB lineage: Bacteria > Actinomycetota > Thermoleophilia > Solirubrobacterales > Solirubrobacteraceae > DATFQI01. The sequence goes on along the minus strand of DATFQI010000261.1, from coordinate 21,698 downwards.
GCGCAGCGGGCGGAACACCGCCCTCATCTCGCTGGAGAAGAGCTGCGGCTCCTCCCAGGCGGCGAAGTGGCCGCCGCGGTCGGCCACGTTGAAGTACGCGAGGCCGGGACAGACCGCCTCGACCCAGAACCCGTAGCCGGGCAGGGACGGCAGCACCAGGTGGAACGCGTCCTCGGCGCTGCCGCCGTGGGCGGTCGGGTCGGTCAGCGGTCCGATGGTGTCCAGCAGCTCCATGACCGAGCCCGGCCAGCCGTGGGTCATGATCAGCGGCAACGCGTCCTCGTGCCGCGACCTGACGTGGATGAAGTGGATCTCGACCCCGTCGATCTCGGTCGTGAACTGCGGCAGCTCGTTCAGCCGCGCCGCGACCCGGCGCCGGTCGTAGCCGCTCGCCCAGTAGGTGGCGAGCGCCTTCAGCGTCTCCAGCTGCACGCCCTGCGACCGATCGGCGACGAGCTCCTTGGACGGCCATCGCGTCGCCTCGATGCGGCGGCGCAGGTCGGCGAGCTGCTCCTGCGGGACCTCGATCCGGAACGGGCGGATGGCTGTTGCTTGGGAGGTGACTGATCCCTGGTCTGCGCGGTGCTTCCATGTCGAGAAGCTCTGAGCCGCTCCGCTCACCAGCTGAAGGGCCGCGACCCGCGGGGCCCACGCCAGACACCAGGAGACCACCACGATGCCGAAGTACCTGCTTCTCAAGCGCTACCGCGGCGGCCCGGAGCCCCACCGTCCCGTGCCCCCGATCGACCAGTGGGCCCCCGAGGACGTGGAGGCGCACACGGCCTTCCAGCATCACGTCAGCGAGCTGCTCGAGTCAAACGGCGAGTACGTCGACGCGCAGGCGCTGTCGCCGGCGCGCACCTTCGTGCGCTACGGCGGTCCGGACGCCGCCCCCGTCACCACCGACGGCCCGCATCCCGAGACCAGCGACCTGATCGCCGGCTGGTGGATCATCGACGTCGATTCGCACGAGCGCGCCGTCGAGCTCGCGGCCTACGTCTCCTCCGAGCCCGGCCCGGGCGGGGAGCCGCTGTACGAGTGGATCGACGTCAGGGAGGTCATGTGGGAGCGTCCTCGGACGACTGACCCGGCGTGATCGGCGAGCCGCTTGCCTGGGACGAGGCCGCGCTGCGCGCCCTCGTCCCTCGGGTGCTCGCGGGCCTGGTCCGGCGTGGCGAGGACTTCGACGCCGCTGAGGACGCGCTGCAGGAGGCGCTGCTGGAGGCGCTGCGGGTGTGGCCCGAGCATCCGCCGCGCGACGCACACGCGTGGCTGTCGACGGTCGCGACCCGGCGGCTCGTCGACGCCCGCCGCAGCGAGGCCGCCCGGCAGCGCCGCGAGGAGGCGGTCGAGGCCGAGCCGCGGGTGGGCGGGGCCGTCATCGCCGAGGAGGGCGACGACACCCTCTTCCTGCTGTTCTGCTGCTGCCACCCCGAGCTCCCGCCGGCCTCCCAGGTGGCGCTGACCCTGCGCGCCGTCGGCGGTCTCACCACGCGGGAGATCGCGGACGCGTTCTACGTGCCGGAGGCCACGATGGCGCAGCGGATCAGCCGGGCCAAGCGCGCGTTGGCCGGGCCGCCCGCCCGCCGGCTGGACCAGCCCGGCGACCTCGCCGTCGTGCTGCGGGTGCTCTATCTCGTCTACACGACCGGCCACGCCGGCCGGGTGGACCTCACCGGCGAGGCGATCCGGCTCGCCCGCCAGCTCACGCTCGCCACCGAGGAGCCGGAGGCGCGCGGGCTGCTCGCGCTGATGCTCCTCAATCACGCCCGCCTCCCGGCGCGCTTCGACTCGGAGGGTCGCATCGTGACGCTCGACCGGCAGGACCGCGGCCTGTGGGACACCCGCGAGATCGCGGAGGGCGTGCGCGTCCTGCAGTCGGCGCTGGCGCTCGAGCGCCCCGGCCGCTACCAGATCGAGGCCGCCATCGCCGCCCTGCACGACGACGCGGCCGGCGCGGAGGAGACCGACTGGCCGCAGATCCTCGCCTTCTACGACGACCTCGTCGCCCTCACCGACGACCCCGTTCGCCAGGACCCCGCCGCCGTGCTCGGCCGCGCGGTCGCGGTCGGCCACGTGCGCGGTCCCGCCGCAGGGTTGCTCGAGACCGATCGGCTGCGCGAGGTGCTCGGGGACCGCCATCGCTGGCACGCGGTCCGCGGCCACCTGTACGAGCTCGACGGCGACCTGCCCGCCGCCGCCACGGCCTACGTCGAGGCCGCCCGGCTCGCGACGAACGTCGCCGAGCGCGACCACCTGGTCCGCCAGGCCGCCCGCATGCGGGCCGCCGCAGCACGCCGACCCTGAAGACCCACGACACCAGGAGACCAAGCTATGACGCTTCAGCGGATGGACAACGTCCTCATCGTCGTCGAGGACCTCGAGGCTGCCAAGGCATTCTTCGCCGAGCTGGGCATGGAGCTGGAAGGCGAGGCGACGAACGAGGGGCCGTGGGTCGACCAGGTCGTCGGGCTCGACGGCGTTCGCTCCGACATCGCCACGATGCGGACCCCCGACGGCCACGGCCGGCTCGAGCTGGCGAAGTTCCACACGCCGCCTGCGGTCAGAGCCGAGCCGGAAGGCGCGCCGGCGAACGCGCTGGGCATACGCCGCATCATGTTCGCGGTCGAGGACGTCGACGACGTCGTCGCCCGCCTGCGCCGGCACGGTGGCGAGCTCGTCGGCGAGATCGCGCAGTACGAGGACATCTACCGGGTCTGCTTCCTGCGCGGGCCCGAGGGCATCATCCTCGGCCTGGCCGAGGACCTCCGCTCTCCCTGATGGAGCTAGCCGGACTCAAACCGGCGACCTCCTGGGTGCGATCCAGTCTCGCTGGGCTGCCGAGAGCCGGCGTTCGCACGTGAAAGGGGCCACTGAGTCGTTTGCGCCGGCGGTCTGTTCGAGGCTGCCTCGCTCCGAACCGATGTGTTCCCTCTCCGTTCCCCAGTCGGCTATCAGCGCGAGGTCGGACTATCGAGTTCAGGCGCGAACCCAGCAGCCGCCGGTCTTCGTGTCGTTACAAGTCGCCGCCCTGCTTCGAGTAAGGGGTGATGGAACGAGACGAGCCCCGGTCCAGACGTGAGATGGTCGGCACAACGTGATCGGCGATGAGCTCACCGATGAGGATCTGCTGGCGAGTGGTGAGCCGGAGCATTTCGGGTGCTTCTACGAGCGACATGTGCGGGAGGTTGTGGGGTACATGATGCGGCGGACCGGCGATCCGGAGGCGGCGGCCGATCTGACGGCCGAGACGTTCGCGGCGGCGATCGTCGCGCGGCGACGGTTCCGGCCGGGCGTGGCGCCTGCCGGCGCGTGGTTGCTCACGATCGCGCACGGCAAGCTCGTCGACTACCAGCGTCGCGGGTTCGCGGAGCAGCGGGCGCGTCGGCGGCTGGCGATGGAGCGCCGCCCCCTGGCTGAGGAGGACGCCGCGCTGATCCGCGCGCTCGGTGAGGAGGTCACGCTGGACCGCTGGAAGGAGCTGCCCGCCGATCAACGGACTGCGATCCAGGCGCGCGTGCTCGACGAGCGCCCGTACCCGGAGATCGCTTCCGAGCTGGGTACTTCGGAGACCGCGGTGCGTATGCGTGTCAGCCGCGGCCTGGCGTCGCTGCGAGGACGACTCGGGAAGGCGAGATGAGCGAGGACTTCATCAGCGGCCTGCACGCCGACCTCGTCGAGGCGATGGACCGCTACGAGCGCCGCACTCCGCGTGGACGGCTCGCGGCCGGGCGCTACCCGCGACTGCTGAAGCCCGCCACCCTGGCGCGTGTCGCGGCGGGCGCCGCCCTCATCGTCGCCCTCGTCGCCCTCGTCGTGGCCGTCCCGTGGGAGTCTGACGTCGAACGGCCGGCGGCGCCGCCGGGCAAGAAGGTCGCCGCTACCGACGTCGAGCACGGCGTGCGCTTCAGCCTCGACGGACGGGTACTGACGGTGCAACTGCTTCCAGACAGCCCCGGCCGGACCGTCCGCACGGTCAGCGGCGCGGAGATCAGCGCGACCTGCGGCACGAACGTCACCACGTCGCCGGGTGATCCGCGCAGCGAGACCACGCTCTTCCGGCGCTGGCCTGCCGGCCAGACGACCCTGAGCTACCACTTCCCGCGCGACGTCTCGAGCTGGTGCCGGCTCGATCGCCAGCCCGTCGGCATCGTCGCGTTCGTGAGGTTCCCCGGCGCGTCGCCGGGGGCGAAGGGGCCGATCGCCGAGATCGGCAACAACTGGGCGCGGTTGTTCGCCTCCAGCGCTCAGGCCTGCAACGCCTACACGCGCGGGACCGCCTGCGAGGGGGTGACGTGCCGGGGCTGCGAACCGTCCAAGAAAGCGTGGCAGTGGGCGGAGGCGCACCTCACCGCGACGGTCCAGAAAACCGCCGTCAGCGGCGACCGAGCGGCCGCCAAGCTCTCGAACGGCAATGTGCTCCAGCTGCGACGTAGCGCGTCGGGTGAGTGGCTGATCGACGGGTTCGGCGAGTTCGGGCTGCCGGCGGAGCTACGGCGGAAGCTATGAGGTCCGGCGCCTGAGGGTCGTGGTCCGACAACACCTACGGAAGGTTGTGAGATGGCCGAGAGCGAGAAGGCGAAGGCTGGTCGACTCCAGAAGCGGCGCGAGACACAGCAGGCCAAGCGCGAGCGGACAGGCGACACGCCTCAAGCGGAGGCAGAGAAGCGCCGCAAGCAGGACGAGGACTACGACGCCGACGAGATGAAGAGGCGCGTCGGTAACCCTGGCGCTACTTTTTTTAGCTAGGCCACTCGGGGTGCGGCTCGCGCCTCGACTCGAACATGGGCGCTTCAACGCGGGGCGCCATGTGACCTCAGTAGCCGCGCTGCTCCATGAGGCAGTAGCGAAAGCGCGACGCGTGCGCGCGGTCGGCGCGAGTGCGCGAGCCAGCTGGCAGCGCGAATCGTGCTCGAACGGCGCCCGCCCTCGAACAATCACCACTAAGCACCCCAAGCACCAGAACCCAAGTTAGGTCCCCAACAAACCGATGCTCTCGATGGCGAGGTGCTTCATCAAGACGCCTTGGCAGTAGGAGCCGACAGCTTCTTCGATCGAAGGCACGTAACGACCCCAAAGACGAACTGAGCCGTCCCGGGTTCGGCGGTCACGGACCAAGTCAAGCCGTCCGCTCGGCTCCGCGATTGCACTCCTGCCGGGGGCGAGTTCTGGACGTCGGCGGCTATGACCTCCTGTGAGCGTGCATCGCAAGGGCACGAAGTGGGCGGTCCGGTACCGCGAGGGCGACCGGAACCGCTCGAAGATCTTCGAGAAGCGCCGGGATGCGGATCGCTTCGACGCCGAGGTGACCCGGCGACGCCAGCTCGGTGAACTGGCCGCGCTCGATGCCGGGCGCGAGTCGCTCGATGATTTCGTGACGCAGACCTGGGCGCCCAACTACGTGGTCACGCTCGCCCCGAAGACCCGTCAGCGCTACGCGAACCTCTACGACTGCCACATCTCGCCCATCCTCGGCGGCATGAGCCTGCGGGAGCTGAAGACGGAGCGGATCGCCCGCTGGCAGGCCGAACGGCTTGCAGCGGGCGCCGGCCGGGTGGCCGTCCGGCAGGCGCTCGATCTGCTGAGCACGCTGCTGCAGCGCGCAGTAGAGGGCGAGCGGATCCCGACGAACCCAGTGCGGCTGGTGCGTCGCGCACCGCGGCCGCGGCGGGAGGAGGTGCGGCCGCTGGCACCGCGCACCATCGAGGCGATGCGCTTCGCGGCGTCGCTTCGCGACGCCACCCTCCTGTCCGTTCTCGCGTACGCCGGGCTCCGGCCCAGCGAGGCGCTCGCGCTCCACTGGAGCGACGTGCGCGCACAGACGATTCTCGTGCAGCGCTGTCGCTCGGCGAGGACGCCGACACGAAGACCCATCAGCACCGAACCGTGCGACTCCTCGCGCCGCTCCGCGAGGACCTCGAGCGCTGGCGCCGATCCGCACCGGGGAACACCCTCGTGTTCCCCGGACGACGGCGAGACGTGGTCGCTCCCTGCGTACCAGTCGTGGCGACGGCGAGCCTTCAGGCGCGCCGTGCAGCCCGCCGGCATCGAGCACACGACGCCGTACGCGCTCAGGCACTCGTTCGCCTCGCTCCTGCTCCACGAGGGCCGCAGCGTCATCTACGTCGCGCGCCAGCTCGGCCATGACGCACGCCTGACCCTGACTCGCTACGGCCATGTCATCGACGAGCTCGACGAGCAGCCGCGAATCGACGCGGAGACGGCGATCCAGGAGGCTCGTGTTCCCTCTCAGTTCCCCGAGGCTCCGGAGAACGACCAGAGCCCGGGCAGCAGAACGCCCGAAACCCGCGTAGAGGCCGCGAATTCCGGGCGATGGAGCTAGGGGGACTCGAACCCCCGACCTCCTGGGTGCGATCCAGGCGCTCTCCCAACTGAGCTATAGCCCCGCAAGCGCGGCGGCAGGATTTCACACCCGCGCCGTGAATGGCCGATTGTAGCCGGGGAGCCACGTCCTGGCGAACCCGCGGGCGGCTAGATTGCCAGTCGCACCGCCGCTGCCAATGCGCTTTCGCAACCTCGTCACGCCGTCCTTCCGCAACCGGCTCCGGCTGTTCTTCCTGCTCATCGTCATCATCCCGATGATCGCGGTGGCGCTGGTGCTGTTCCAGGTCGTCACGCGCTCGGAGGAGAGCCAGACCGACGCGCAGCTGTCGGAGGCGCAGCGGGTCGCCACGAACCTCTACCGCGACTCCGCCGATCGGGCCAACGCCGCCGGTCGCCAGATCGTGGCGGACAACGGGCTGCGCGAGGCGATCGCGGACAAGAACCCCGAGCGGATCCAGTCGCGCCTGGACGCCGCGGCGCGCGCCGCGAAGGCGCGCCGGGTGCTGCTGCAGCTCGACGGACCGGGCGACTTCGAGGTCGGCGACGAGCCGGGCGTCGCACCCGCGCGCAACGCGATCGTCGACCAGGACGGCCGGCCGCTCGGGCGGATCGTGACCTCCGTCGACACCGCGACGTCGTTCGCGGCCCAGCTCGAGGAGGTGGCCGAGGTCGGCGTCGTGATCCGGCAGGGCGACGAGGTGCTGGGCGCCTCGCGGGCCGAGCTCGCGCGCGCGGAGCTTCCCTCGAGAGGCGATGCCGAGCTGGACGGCGCCGACGTCCGGGTCAGGACGCTGCGGGTCGACGGCTTCGACGGCCGCGAGGTCTCGGTGCTCACGACGCTCCCGGAATCCGGGAGCGCCAACTCGACCCTGCAGTGGATCGTGATCGGCGCGCTCGCCGGCTTCCTGCTGCTCGCGTTCGCGTTCGCGATCACCGTCTCGCGCACGCTGCAGGCCGAGGTCCAGAGCCTGCTCGTGGCCGCACGGGCCATCGGCCGCGGCGACTTCTCCAAGCGCGTCCCGACCGAGGGCAACGACGAGTTCGCCGCGCTCGGCAAGGAGTTCAACTCGATGGCGGAGGAGCTCGAGGAGCGCCTCGAGGAGCTCCAGCGCGAGCGTGCACGCCTGGCCGACGCGATCCGCCGCGTGGGCGAGTCGTTCACCAAGAGCCTCGACCGCGTCGGCCTGCTGGAGATCGTGGTCCAGACCGCGGTCGACGGCGTCGAGGCGGCCGCCGGCCGCGCGACGATCCGGCGCACGGGCGAGGAGCGCCTGCGCGAGGTGGCCGCCACCGGCGACCCGGACGCCTACGCGACCGTCCTGCACGCCGCCGAGGCCGCCGCGCTCGACGCCGGCCAGATCGCGGAGATCGAGCTCGGCGGGGCGAGCGCGCTGGCGGCGCCGCTCGGCGGCGACGGCGGCGTCGGGATCGTCTCCGTGGCCCGCGGCGAGCGCCGCTTCACCACGGGCGAGCACGAGCTCTTCTCCTACCTGACCAACCAGGCGTCGGTGTCGGTCGAGAACGTCGACCTGCACGAGACCGTCCAGCGCCAGGCCGTCACGGACGAGCTGACCGGCCTGTTCAACCACCGCCGCTTCCAGGAGGTCATGACCCAGGAGGTCGAGCGCGCGCGCCGCTACGGCCAGGAGATGGGCCTGATCATGCTGGACATCGACAACTTCAAGCGCGTCAACGACACCTACGGCCACCTCCAGGGCGACATGGTCCTGCGCGAGGTCGCGCGCGTGCTGCGCCAGTCCTCGCGCGAGATCGACGAGCCGGCCCGCTACGGCGGCGAGGAGATGGCCGTGGCGCTGCCGCAGACCGATCTCGAAGGCGCCTTCCGCTTCGCCGAGCGCGTGCGGCGCCGGATCGAGGCGCTCGACCTGCCCCTGCTCGACGGCGACGGGACGCTGAAGGTCACCGCCTCCTTCGGGGCGGCTTCGCTGGCGTCCAGCACCGGCGACGGCAAGGACGCGCTGGTGGCCGCCGCCGATGCCGCGCTGTACCGCGCGAAGCGCTCGGGCAAGAACCGCACCGTCCGGGCCGAGTAACCTCTGGAGGCGAGGCATGGGACTGCTCGACGACGCAATCCGCGAGCACCTGGAGCTCAAGCGCCGCCACGGTGCCGATCCCGACGAGGTCTCGCGCCAGGAGCGCGAGGCGCTCGGTGCGCCCGTGCGCGGGGAGTTCGCCAAGCCGGCGGGCGAGCAGCCCGACGAGGGCGACGAGCCCGCCGCCGTCGCCGCGTCGGAGGCGCTTGCGCCCGAGGCCGAGGCCGAGGTCGCCGACGTCCCCGAGTTCGACGAGCCGCCCGAGATGCCGGGCGAGCCGGAGCCCGAGCCGGCCGAGCGCCCCGCCGCGCGCGAGCCCGAGCCGCGGCCCGGCGACGAGGAGGATCCGTGGCTGGTCGAGGACCTCGCGGACCCCGAGCCGGAGCCCGAGCCTCGGCCGGAACCGGAGCCGGAGTCCGCCGCGCCGCCGGCCGAGCCGGGTCAGGGCGACGACGTGCTCGAGGAGACGCCGGACTTCCTCCAGGAGACGCCGGAGCACGACCGCCTGTGGTTCGAGCAGAAGCCTCCGCGCGACTTCGACTGGGACAAGTAGCCGCGCTGGACTTCTGACTGATGTTCGTCCAGCGCGCTTGAGCGGCGCGCTCGGACGGCCGATGCGTGCTCCCAGTCCCCGTTCTCTCCCGGGCGGGGCTCTGCCGGACACCAGGCGGGGATGGTTCTCCTGCCCCGGAACCCACCCCTCCATTCCTCCGGCACGGCTCGCTCGACGCGGGTCGCGCGGTTGCCGCCGCGCGGCCCGTGAGCCGAGCCGCTAACCATTGGGGGATGGATCAGCGCCGGCTCTTCCGCCTGCTGTGGCTCTCGATCGCCGCCGCGGTCGCCACGATCACGCTCAAGCTGACGGCGTGGGCGCTGACCGGGTCGGTCGGCCTGCTCTCCGATGCGGCGGAGTCGGTCGTCAACCTCGTCGCCGCGGTCGTCGCCATGGCTGCCCTGCGCTGGGCCGTCAAGCCGGCCGACGAGGAGCACGCCTACGGGCACGCGAAGGCGGAGTACTTCTCGGCCGGGGTGGAGGGGACGCTGATCCTGCTCGCCGCCGCAGGCATCGCGGTCACCGCGGTCGCCCGGCTGCTGGACCCGCGGCCACTCGAGTCGGTGGGCGTCGGCCTCGCGGTGTCCGCGGCCGCCTCGCTCATCAACCTCGGGGTCGGGTTGGCGCTCCTGCGCACCGGCCGGCGCGCGCGCTCGATCACCCTCGAGGCCGACGGCAAGCACCTGCTCACCGACGTCTGGACGTCGGCGGGCGTGATCGTCGGCGTGGCCGGCGTCGCGCTTACGGGCTGGGACCGCCTGGATCCGATCGTCGCCCTCGCGGTCGCGGCGAACATCCTCGTCGCCGGCGGCGGGTTGCTGCGCCGCTCGGCCCGCGGCCTGATGGACCGCGCGCTCGAGGAGCCCGACCTGGAGGCGATCCGCGACACGCTCGCCGAGTTCGAGCGCGACGGCGTCCGCTTCCACGCGCTCCGCACCCGGCAGGCGGGCTCGCGGCGCTTCGTCTCCCTGCACGTGCTCGTCCCCGGCGCCTGGACCGTCCAGGACGGCCACGACCTCGTCGAGCGCGTCGAGGCCCGGCTCTGCAAGCGCCTGCCCGGCGCGAGCGTCTTCACGCACCTCGAGCCCGCCGAGGACCCGCGCTCGTTCGCGGACACGACGCTCGACCGCCCGCGCTGAGAGCCCGGCGGCACGGTCACGCCGGCGCGGCGACCTGAGCACCCGCGCGTACCGCGCGGAGCAGCCCGGCGCCGGCGAGCACGGGCGCGGCGTTGATGGCGAAGAACGCCCAGGTCCCTCCGTCGTAGTCGACCTTCGCCGCCGGGGGCACGATCGGATCGGTGGCCAGCAGCGCAAGCACCGCGGCGGCGCCGAACACGATCATCGTCGCCGCCAGCGTCTGGATCTCGGCGCGCGTGCCGCCATCGCGGAGGACGAGCGCGCCGACGGCCGGGGTCAGGTACGTCGCGGCGTAGATGCGGGCGTGGAAGGCGTCGACCGGCCACGGCCAGAAGCCCGTCGCGCTCTCCGGGATCGCGAGCAGCGCGATCCCATAGCCGCCCAGCACCAGCGCGAGCGCGGTCATCGCGGCGGGCATGCGGACGAGTGGCTCCGGCGGGCGCAGGTCGCGCAGCCGCCAGAGGAACACGGCGGAGTTGACGGGCAGGAAGAGGTAGAGCGCCCAGAACACCCAAGTGGCCAAGCGCGCCCACTCGAAGCGGTCCGCGTAGGCGAGCATCACGACCATGATCACCGCGGTGAAGACGAAGATCATCCACAGCACGACCCGCCCCGGCGACCAGCGGGCCGTGACCGCGAGGATGACCAGCGGGAGGAGGGCGCCGAGGTAGATCACGCCGACGTAGCGTGCGTTGAACGGAGGCGTCATCCACGCCCACACGTCCTGGCCGCCCCACTTCGGCAGGGCGAGCAAGAGCCCGGCGGCGCCGCCCACGACCGCGCACTCGACCCACGTGACCGCGCGCAGGAAGTCGGGGACGCGCGGGTTGGGCTCCACGCTCCAACCCTATGGTCTTCGGCGCACGACGGCCGGCCGCGATGGAGGCGGGGGGAATCGAACCCCCACTTCAGGTATGCAAAACCTGCGTGCTCCCATTACCACTACGCCCCCTGGAGCTGGCACTCAGGATAGGCGGCGCGCGACGGCGGCCGCGGTGGCGGCGTTGATGTCGACCGTGTCGCGCACGTCTTCGGCGTAGCCGCCGGCCAGCACGACGCACACGCTCGCGCCGGTTGCGCGGAGGCGGTCGAGGACGAGCTCGTCGCGGGCGCGCAGGCCGTCCTTGGTGAGCGCGAGGCGGCCGAGGCGGTCGCCCTTCCAGGGGTCGGCGCCGGCGAGGTAGAAGGCGATCTCCGGCCGCGCGCGCGGCAGCGCGAAGTCGAGCGCCTCGTCGAGCGCGGCGAGGTAGGCGGCGTCCGCCGTGCCGCTCGCGAGGTCGACGTCGAGGTCGGACGGGATCCGCTGGAACGGGTAGTTGCGGGCGCCGTGGAGGGAGACCGTGAAGGTCGCGGGGTCGTCCGCGAACAGGTGCGCGGTCCCGTCGCCCTGGTGGACGTCGCAGTCGACGACGAGCGCGCGCGAGGCGAGCCCCTCGGCGCGCAGGACGGACAGCGCCAGGCCGACGTCGTTGAACAGGCAGTAGCCGCGCGCGAAGTCGCGGCCGGCATGGTGGGTGCCGCCGCCCAGGTTCATGCCGAGCCCGTGCTCTACCGCGAAGCGCGCCGCCGCCACGGTCCCGCCGACCGCCCGCCGCCCGCGCTCGACCAGCTCCGGCGACCACGGCAGCCCCAGCCCGCGCGTCTCGCGCAGCGTGAGCGACCCGTCCCGGATCCGCGCGACCAGCGCGCTGTCGTGCACGGCCTCGACCCACTCCCACGGCACCGGCGGCGGCTCGAGCACGTCCGCGGCGTCGACGATCCCGTCGGCCACCACGCGCTCGCGCAGCAGCGCGTACTTGTCGATCGGGAACCGGTGGCGCTCCGGCAAGGGGAAGCGCCACCGGTCATGGGCCCACAGCCGCATCGGCCGGTGTCCGGCCGGCGCGGCGTTGCGGATCACGCCTCCCGCGGCGCTCGGGATCAAGAGCCCGGATTCACCGATCCCCGCGGCGTCTCGCCGCCGTGGCCGTTCGCCAGAGCCGATTGACCGCGATCCAAGTGGGCCCACCACGAGGAAGCGCGGTCAATCGACTCTGACTCGGCCCACGACGCCGAGCCGTCCACGGGTCATCGGCGAATCCGGGCTCAAGCCGCGGCCGCCTCCCTGGCCTGCGCGAACAGCTCGTCGGCGACCCGGTCGGCCGCGTCGCCGGTCCCGCCGAGCAGCCGCTTGTCGAGCTGCGCGCGCCGGAAGAACAGCGGCGCGTCGTGCTCCCAGGTCGCCCCGATCCCGCCGTGCACGGAGATCTGCACCCGCGCCGCGTGGTCGTAGGCCTCGCCGGCCACGAGCCGGAATGCGGACGCCGCCACCGGCAGCTCCTCCGGCTTGTCGGCCGCCGCCCAGCCCGCGTAGTACATGAGCGAGCGGGCGTTCTCGAGCCGCCGCAGGATCTCCACGAGCTCGTGCTTGACGGCCTGGTAGGAGCCGATCGCGCGGCCGAACGTGAAGCGCTCCTTGGCGTAGTCGACGCTCGTCTCGAGCGCGCGCTCGATCGCGCCGACGGCTTCGGCGGCGACGAGGCCCTGCGCCACGTACCAGGCGGTCGCGGCGGCCGAGGGCGTCGCGTCGAGCAGCTCGCCCGACGCGCCGGAGAAGCGCACGTGGCCGAGCGAGCGCGTGGCGTCGTAGCCCGTGACCGGCTCCACCGAGGCGTCGGCCGCTTGGACGAGCGCGACGCGGCCCTCCGCGCCGGCCACGACGAGCACGTCGGCGCCCGGCGCGTCCGGCACCCAGCCAACGTCGCCGTCCACCGTGCCGTCGTCACCCACGGACGGCGCCGGCGCGCGCCGCAGCCCGCCGCGCGGGTCCGCGGTCCACGCCGGCTCGATCGCCGACGGCGGCTTGGCCGCCACGAACGCGGCCCGCTGCGAGCCGCTCGCCAGCTCCTCGGCGACCGGGTGCCCTGCCTTGTCGAGCAGCAGCGAGGCCGGCAGGTGCCCGAGCAGCGGCACGCCCGCGAGCACGCGCCCGAGCTCGGCGAAGACGAGCATCGCGTCGATCGCCCCCAGCCCGGCGCCGCCGCGCTCCTCGGAGACCAGCAGCCCCGGCCAGCCGGCCTCGACCGCCGTCGGCCACAGATCCGGCAGCGAGCCACCGTCGAGCGCCTCGCGCGCCGCCTCGACCGTCTTCACGCGCGAGAGCGCCCCGCGCGCGGCCTCGGTGAGCAGCTCCTGCTCGTCGGAGAGCGCGAAGTTCACGACGCCACCGCCGCCCGCTCGCGCGCCCGCAGCTCGGCGAACGGCACGCCCTTGTCCAGCCGCGGCTCCGGCGGCAGACCGAGCACGCGCTCGCCGACCATCGAGCGCAGGATCTCCTCGGTGCCGCCGGCGGACTTGATGCCGGGCATGTCGGAGACCAGCCGGCCTGCGCGCTCGTCCTCGAGCGCGCCGGGGCCGAGCACGTCGACGATCAGCTCGCCGGCCTCGATCGCGGCCTTGACGGTCGTGACCTTCGCCAGCGCTCCCTCCGGCCCCGGCACGGTGCCGCGCTGGACCATGGTCAGCATGCGGTACGACGTGAACCGCAGGGCGAGGAACTCGGCCGCGATCCTCCCGAAGCGGTGGCGCACCTCGGGATCGAGCGTGCCCGCCTCGTCCTCGATCAGCATCTTCGCGAACCGGTCGGCCCGCCAGCCGAAGCCCTCGCCGCCGAGCCCGATCGCGACGCGCTCGAACATCAGCGTCGTCATCGCGACGCCCCAGCCGCCGTCGACCGGGCCGACCTCGGAGCCCGGCTCGAGCCGGACGTCGTCCATGAAGACCTCGTTGAAGTGCGCGTCGCCGGAGATCTGGCGCAGCGGCCGCACGCTGACGCCCTCGGCGTCCATCGGCAGCACGAACATCGTCAGCCCGCGGTGCTTGGGCACGTCCGGGTCGGTACGGGCGAGCAGCAGCCCGAACGACGCGTGCTGGGCGTTGGTGGTCCAGACCTTCTGGCCCGAGACGGTCCAGGAGCCGTCGTCCGACCGCTTGGCGCGCGCCTGGATCCCGGCCAGGTCCGAGCCCGCCGCAGGCTCGGAGAACAGCTGGCACCAGACCTCCTCGCCGGCCAGCATCGGCCCGAGGTGGCGGTGCTTCTGGTCCTCGGTGCCGTGCGCGATCAGCGTAGGACCGAGCATCCCGACGCCGATCACGTCGAACAGCCCGGGCACGCCAGCGCGCCCGATCTCCTGGTTGACGACGACCTGGTGCAGCGGCCCCAGGCCCTGCCCGCCGTACTCGGCCGGCCAGGTCACCGCGGCCAGGCCCGCCGCCGCGAGCCTGCCCTGCCACTCCCGATGCGCCGCCACCGACTCCATGTCCTCGCGCCCGCGCCGCTGGGGCGCCTCGGACGCGTTCTCTTCGAGCCAGGAGCGGACCTTGGCCCGGTACTCCGCCAGCTCGGGCGTGTCGTTGAGGTCCATGCCCGAACGCTATCCGAGCGCCGCGCCAGGGGACCCACCCTGGGCGAGCGCGACGGTGATCCGCCGCATGTGATTGCCTCCCCAGTTCGTGGTGTCCGACACGTTCGCGGCGATCCCCGCCACCGTCGAGCGCCTGCTGACCGGCGCGCCCGGCGGGCTGCCGCAGTCGCTGCTCGGCGACGCCGCGCCCGAGCGCGCCGACCGCCTCGCCGTCGTGCTGCTCGACGCCTTTGGCATGCGTTTCGTCGCGCGCCACGCGGAGCACCCGCTGCTGCGGCGGGCGCACGTGGCGCCGCTCGCCTCGCAGTTCCCGTCGACCACGACCGCCCACGTCACGACGATGCACACGGGCACGCCGGTCGGCACGCACGGGCTCTACGAGTGGAACGTGTACGAGCCGGCGCTGGACGCCGTGATCACGCCGATCCTGTTCGCCCCCGCGGGCGAGTACGCGCCGGACGGTCTGCGCGGCTCGGGGATCGGCATCGGCGACATCGTCCCTCCCGGCACGCTCTACGAGCGGCTCGCCGATGCGGGCGTGCGCTCGGTCGTGCTGCAGCCCTCGGCGTTCTCGCCCTCGACCTACGACTCGGTCGCCGTGCGCGGCGCCGAGCTGCGCCCGTACCCGACGATCGCCGCCGGTGCGGCCGGGCTCGCCGAGGCGCTGCAGGAGCCCGGCTACGCCTACCTCTACTGGCACGAGATCGACCTCAACGGCCACCTGCACGGCCCGGACTCGCCCGAGTTCGACGCCGCCTGCCTCGCCGCCCTGGACGCGCTCGACGTCACGCTCGCCGCGGCCGGCCCCGAGGCGCTCGTGCTGCTCACCGCCGACCACGGGCAGGTCGCCGTCGACCCCTCCCGCGTCGACTACCTGGAGGACGTCCTGCCGGAGGTCGGGCACTACCTCGCGCACGGCCCGGCCGGCTCCGCCCGCGACGTCTTCCTGCACGCCCGGCCGGGTCTCGCGGCGGAGCTGACGGGCGAGCTGCGCGAGCGGCTCGACGGCCGCGCGGAGGTCGTGCAGGTCGCCGAGCTCGAGGCCGCCGGTCTGTTCGGCGACGTCGGCCCGCGGTTGCGCGCCCGGCTCGCCGACGTCTGCGTGCTCCCCGCCGCGGGCCGGATGGCCTGGCTGCGCTCGGCGGCGGGCGTCGAGCAGCGCTTCAAGGGCCACCATGGCGGGCTCGACCCCGACGAGTGCGACACGTGGCTCGGGGTTATGGTGCGCACATGAGCCTGCGCGGCGGGATCGACCTCGGCGGCACCAAGATCCAGGCCGTCCTGGTCGACGAGGACTTCCAGGTGCTCGGCGACGCCCGCGTCCCGACGCCGACCACCGGCGGGCCGCAGGACGTCGCGGACGCGATGGCCGGCGCGATGCGCCAGGCCGCCGACGGCCACGGCGACCCGGTCGCGGTCGGCGTCGGCTCGCCCGGTGTGATCGACGAGGCCGCTGGGGTCGTCTCCAGCGCGCGCAACCTGCCCGACTGGGAGGGCGGCTTCCCGCTCGGGGGCGCGCTCCGCGACGAGCTCGGCGCGCCGGTCGCGCTCGGCAACGACGTCAACGTCGCCACCGACGCCGAGTTCGAGCTCGGCGCCGCGCGCGAGTTCACGTCGCTGCTCGGCGTCTTCTGGGGCACGGGCGTGGGCGGCGGGATCATCCTCGACTCCAAGCCCTGGTCCGGCCGCGGCGCGTCGGGCGAGATCGGCCACGTCGTGGTGGAGATCGGCGGTGCCCGCTGCCCGTGCGGGCGGCGCGGCTGCATGGAGGCCTACGCGGGCCGCGGCGCGATGGAGGCGCGCGCCCGCAAGCTCGTCGACGAGGGCCGCAAGACCGTCCTGTTCGAGATCATGGAGGAGCGCGGGCGCCCGCGCCTGACGAGCGGGATCTGGAAGCGCGCGCTCGAGCGTGACGACGACCTCGCGCACGAGCTCGTCGACCGCGCCGTCCGCGCGCTCGGGGCCGGGGTGGCGTCGGCCGTCAACGTGCTCGACGTCGATGCGGTCGTGATCGGCGGCGGCCTCGGGCTCAAGCTCGGCGAGCCCTACGCGGAGCGCCTGCGCGTCGCCATGATGCCGCACCTGTTCGCCTCCGAACGACCGCCCGCGATCCGGCTCGCCGCCCTGGGCGACCTCGGCGGCGCGATCGGCGCCGCGCTGCTCTCGCGCAAGCTCGCCTGACCCCGCGCGGGTCCGTCCTGCGGCCGACGGCGGCTCGTCCTGCGGGATGACGGAAGATCGTCCCTGCGGCTCCCGGAAGACCGTCCCGCAGGCCGACGACCGGCGGCCGGCACGCCCGTAGCTTGCTCCTCACCGCAAGGACGACCCCAAGGAGCCAAGCATGGCCTACGCCGGACAGACCATCGAGAACCCCATCAGCGGCGAGAAGATCACCTTCACCCGGACCGCCGCCGACACCGACGGCGAGCTGCTCGCCTTCGACATGACCCTGTCGGTCGACGGTCATGTCCCGGGCGCCCACGTGCACCCCTCCCAGGAGGAGCGCTTCGAGATCGTGTCCGGGACGATGAAGTTCCGGATGAACGGCAAGAAGATCGTGGCCGGTCCCGGCGACGTCGTCACGGTCCCGCCGGGTGCCCGCCACAAGTTCGCCAACGGCGGCGACGAGCCCGTCGATGTCCGCGTCGAGGTCCGTCCGGCGCTGAAGATGGAGGACCTGCTCTGCAACACGGTCGCGCTCGCCAAGGAGGGCAGGACGAACCGCAAGGGCATGCCGAAGCCGGTCCACCTCGCGCTGTTCGTGCGCGAGTACGAGAACGAGGTCCGCGCCCCGTTCCCGCCCCCGGCCGTCGTGCGCGCCCTGATGGCGCCGCTCGCGGCCGTCGGCCGCGCCCGCGGCCACGCCGAGCGCTACGCGCCGGCCGGCGCGCCCGCGATCAAGCCGGTCCCGGTCCACGCTTAGGGGTCACAGCAGGCCGCCCCGCCGCCCGGACTACTCGTACACCACGAAGTCCGGCGGCGGGCGCAGCCGCAGCACGTGACGCGGGGTCATCAGCCCCACGTCCTCCTCGTAGAAGAGCTTGAAGCCCGGCTCGAAGCCCGGCGCCCGCCGCGTGAAGGCGTCGTACTTGCTCTTCTTGACCGGCGCCGTCCCGAAGCCGTCGGCGTTGAGCACGATCTGCAGCCCGTCGCGGGCCTTCAGCGTCGTGTCGTCGACCATGTCGTCGGTGAACTGGTGGACGACGACCAGCTTCTCCGGCAGGTCGTTCTTCGCGCTGAGCTTCTCGAGCCACGCCGTGACCGCGTTGACCTCGCGCGAGTCGACGTGGCCGATCACCTGGCCCGGCACCTCGCCCGGGCCGACGCGCCACTCGGGATCGAGCGCCAGGCCGACGTCGGGCTCGCGCAGCCAGCGCTTCAGCCGGGTCGCCTCTGTGAAGAAGTCCGAGGCGCCCGGCTGGATGTCGAGCAGCAGCAGCGCCTTGGCGCGCCGCGCCGCGCGCAGGTAGCGGCCGATCACCGCGTCGGTCTGGCGCGTCCGGTAGAGGCCGTCCTGGCCCGCGTCGGCGTTCGCGATCACCGCGATCAGCTCGAGCGCAGGGAGCACGGGGCGGTCCGGCCGGACGTACGCCTTCGCCTGGCGCTCCAGGCGGCGCGCCGCGCTCGCGGGCGTGCCGATCCCGAGCGCGCCGAGCTCCTCGCTCTGGGGCGCGCCGTAATAGGCGACGACGCGGTGCTTCGGGAAGATGTCGCGCCCGCCGCGCGGCAGCTCGACCGGCTTCGGCATGGCGGGCGGCTCCTCGGCCGCGGACGTCGGCACCGCGCCGTGTCCGCCCGCACCGGTCAGCGCGCCCGCGGTCGCCGAGGCGAGCGCGAGCACGGCGGCGACGGCCCCCGCGACGACGCGGCGCCGGCGATGCACTCCGGGATCCGTCACATCGCCTACGTACCCGCCGCCTATCGTGGGCGTGCATGGACGCGGTCAACATCGCCTTGGCGCTCGTGCTCGTCGGCGCCAACGGCTTCTTCGTGGCGACGGAGTTCGCCGTCGCCCGGCTGCGCCCGGGTCAGGTCGACAAGTGGGTGCGCGACGGGCGCCCCGGCGCGAAGTCGGTCGCGCACGCCGTCGGCCACATCGACGCCTACCTGGCCGCCTGCCAGCTCGGCATCACGATCTCCAGCCTCGGGCTCGGCGCGCTCGGCGAGCCCGCCTTCCACCACATCCTCGAGCCGATCTTCGGCGAGGGCGCCGAGGTCCTCGGCATCGGCCTCGCCAGCGCGCTGTCCTTCGGCCTGATCACGCTGCTGCACGTGGTCGTCGGCGAGCTGGCCCCGAAGAGCCTGGCGATCGCCCGCACGCAGCCGATCGCGCTGTTCGTGGCGCCCGTGATGCGGGTCTTCTACTTCGCGACCCGCCCGGTCGTGGACCTCTTCAACGGCATGGGCAACCTGCTGCTGAAGCCCTTCGGCGTCCCGCCCGCCCGTGAGGCCGGCCACGCGCCGGTGAGCGAGGACGAGCTGCGCACGCTCGTGCGCGAGAGCGCCGCCGGCGGCGAGATCGAGGAGGAGGAGCAGCGCTTCACCGAGAACGTGCTGACGTTCGGCGACCGGCGCGTGCGCGAGGTGATGATGCCGCGCAGCCGGGTGGTCTTCGTCACCGCCGACGCGAGCTACGACGACGCCGTGAAGGTCATCCGCGAGTCCGGCCTCACGCGCCTGCCGCTGTGCGAAGCCGACAAGGGGCTCGACCACCCGGAGGGCCTGCTGCACGTCAAGGACCTGCTGGTCAACGGACCCGACAAGCCGCTCACGGAGATCGTCCGCCCGCTCGAGCGCGTGCCGGAGTCGATGCTGATCGACGAGCTGCTCGAGCGCTTGCGCAAGCTGCGCGAGCACTTCGCGCTGGTCGTCGACGAGCACGGCACCGTCGTCGGGCTGATCACGCTCGAGGACATCCTCGAGGAGATCGTGGGCGAGATCGAGGACGAGTTCGACCCGGAGGAGCGCGAGCCGATGCGCGAGGAGGGCGGGAACACGGTGATCGCCGGCTGGGCGCCCGTGCGGCTCGTCGAGGAGCGGCTCGGCGTCGAGTTCCGCGATCACCACGAGGCGACGATCGGCGGCGTCGTGCTCGAGCACCTGGGGCGGCTACCCGACGAGGGCGAGGAGGTCGAGCTCGGCGGCGTGCGCTTCGCGGTGCTCGGCGCCGCGGACGCGCAGATCCAGGAGCTGCGGCTCGTCTCCGACCCCGCGGAGCGCGAGGCCGCTAGCGGCCGCTGAGCGCGAAGCCGCGGTCGAGCAGCCTGCGTGCCTGGCCGGCCGGGTCAGGCGAGTGCAGCAGCACGACGCCCAGCCGCACCCCGCCGCGCTTGGCGGTCGCCACCAGGCAGCGGCCGGCCGCGTCGGTGTAGCCGGTCTTCATCCCCGTGATGCCGCGGTAGCCCATCCGCAGCAGCGGGTTGTTGTTGTAGAGGTAGAGCTTGCCGCCCTTGACCGGGAACGGCAGCACCTTCTCGCGGCTGCGCACCACCTTCGCCAGCCGCGGCACGCGCAGCACTGCGCGGGCGATCGCGGCGAGGTCGCCGGCGCACGAGTGGTTGCCGCGATCCTCGAACCCATGCGGCGTGGAGAAGCGCGTGCAGACGAGCCCCATCCGCTGCGCGCGCGCGTTCATCGCCGCCACGAAGCGGTCGACGGTGCCGGCCGCGCGCTGAGCGAGCGCGATCGCCGCGTCGTTGCCGGACGGCAGCATCAGGCCGTAGAGCAACGTCTCGGTGCGGATCCGCTTGCCGCGCGGGAGCAGGCCGACGCCAGAGCCCCGGTAGCGCAGCGCCTGGCGGGTGATCGGCACGCGCGCCCGCGGCCCGAGCCGGTCGGCGACCAGCAGCGCGGTCATCATCTTGGTCAGCGACGCGATCGGCAGCACGCGGGCCGGCTTGTGGCGCCACAGGACGCGGCCCGTGTCGGCGTCGAACAGCAGCCCGGAGCCCGGCATGTGCTTGAAGCGCGCCCGCACCGGGTCGCCGCCGTCCTCCAGCCGCACCGCGAGCGGCGCGGGCGCCGTCCCGCCGCCGGCCAGCGGCTCGAGGCGGCCGTCCCCCGCGGCGCGCTCCCTCGCGGGCGCCTTCTCCGCCGAGCCCCCGTCATCGCCGCCGCGCTGCTGGAGCGCGAGCGCGACCGCCGCCGCGGCCGCCGCAATCAGCAGCAGGACCGCGAGGATCGCGGGCGCGCGGCGCCGGCGCCGCCTGCGACCGCCCTGGAAGAGCGTGTACGGCATCAGTCCTTGCGCCGGCGGCGCTTCGGCGAGGGCTCGGTGAGCGCGCCGAAGACCCCGAGCGACAGCACGGCGACGACGAGCAGCCCTACCAGCGTGAGCACGTCGGGTCCCTCCTCGATCAGCACGTAGACGGTCGCGAACGCCATCGCGCCGATGAACAGCAGGGCCACCGCCGTCACCACGGTCCTCGTCACGTCAGGCCTCCTACTCGTTCGATCTGCCGTCGTCTCCTGCTCTCGGACGCGAACAGCTTGATCGCCAGCAGCCCGAACGCGAAGCCGCCGATGTGGGCGAAGTACGCGACCCCGCCCCCGCTGCCCGTCAGGTCCAACGCGCCGAACACCGCCTGCTGAGCGAACCAGATCACGAGGAACACCAGCGCCGGCAGCTAGACGATCGTGAAGAAGAAGATGATGAAGATCACCGTGATCACACGTGCCCGGGGGAACAGCAGCAGGTAGCCGCCGAGCACCGCCGCGACGGCGCCGGAGGCACCGAGGTTCGCGACGTCGCTGCCCGAGTCGACCACCGTCTGCAGCGCGGTGGCCGCGATGCCGCCGAGCAGGTAGAAGGCGACGAACTTCACCGGGCCCATGGAGTCTTCGACGTTGTTGCCGAAGATCCAGAGGAACAGCATGTTGCCGCCGAGGTGCACGAGCGAGCCGTGCATGAACATCGCGGTGAACACCGTCACCCAGTTGGCCGGCCCGCCGGGCGCGGTCTGGCACGGCGTGTCGCCGGTGACCGTGCACGGGATGTACGCGTAGGTCGAGATCGGCCAGTCGCCGCTCGCGCCGCCCTCCGGCAGGCTCCACAGCCCGTCCTGGAACAGGAAGTACACGATCACGTTGAGCGCGATCAGGACGACGGTGACGACCGGGAAGCGGTCGGTCGGGATGTTGTCCTTGAGCGGGAACACGGACCCGGCGGAGGCTAGCCGCTCGCGCGGAGGGTGAGCTAGGCCGT
>DATFQI010000260.1:0-7278 GCA_035264365.1 Solirubrobacteraceae bacterium | reverse complement strand
CGCGGTGCGAGAGCAGCTTCGAGTGCAGCAGCCCCAGCGGCGGGCCGGTGCCGGCCTCGCGGTAGGCGACGCGCGCGCCGTCGTGGTGGTGGTAGAGGCGGAGCTTCACGGACCCGCGAAGCTACCGTCAGAGCGAGTGCTCCGCTCCCCCCACGACCGCCGGATCTTCGCGCTCGCCATACCCGCGCTCGGCGCGCTGGCCGCCGAGCCGCTGTACGTGCTCGTCGACACGGCGATCGTCGGCCACCTCGGCACGACCCAGCTCGCCGCGCTCGCGATCGCGGCGACCGTGCTCACGACCGCGTTCACGGTCTTCAACTTCCTCACCTACGGCACGACCGCGCACGTCGCGCGGCTGCACGGTGCCGGCCGCGAGCAGGAGGCCGCGCTGGTCGGCTCGCAGGCGCTGTGGCTGAGCCTGTTCATCGGCCTCGCGATCCTCGTGCTGGCGGTTGCGCTCGCCCCGATCGCGGTGCACGCGATGGGCGGCGACCACGAGGTGGCCGACCAGGCCGTGCTCTACCTGCGCATCGCGGCGCTCGGCGCGCCGTTCTTCATGCTCGCCTCGGCCGGGCAGGGCTACCTGCGCGGGATCGAGGACCTCAGGACGCCGCTGAAGATCCTCGTCGTCGCGCACGCGGTGAACGTCGTCTTGGAGCTGCTGTTCGTCTACGGGTTCGACTGGGGGCTGGCCGGCTCCGCCTGGGGCACGGTGATCGCCCAGGCGGGGATGGGGGCCGCGTTCGTCGCCGTCCAGCGGCGCGCCGGCTGGCAGCGCCCGGAGTGGGCGCGGATCCGCCCGTTGATGCGGATCGGCTCGCACATCGCGGTGCGCACGACCGCGCTGCTCGGCTCGTTCCTGGTGGCCTCCGCGGTGCTCGCCCGCGTCGGCCCGGCGGCGCTCGGCGCGCACCAGATCGCGTTCCAGCTGTTCGTCTTCCTCGCGCTGGTGCTCGATGCGCTCGCGATCGCGGGCCAGGTGATGGTCGGCGGCATGCTCGGCGCCGGCGATGCCGCCGGGGCGCGCGCCGCGTCGGTGCGGATGATCGGCTGGTCGGTGCTGGCGGGTGGGCTGTTCGGGCTCGTGCTGCTCGCGCTGGGCGACGTGATCCCGCACGCGTTCACGGGCGACGAGGCCGTGATCGCGCAGGCCCACGAGATCTGGTGGATCTTCGCGCTGCTGATGCCGCTCAACGGGGCGGTGTTCGCGCTCGACGGCATCCTGATCGGCGCCGGCGACACCCGCTTCCTGATGTGGGGGATGCTCAGCGCCGCCGCGGTCTACGTCCCGGTCGCGCTGCTCGCGCTCGACCAGGGCTGGGGCATCAAGGGCGTGTGGGCCGGCCTCGCCGGCCTGATCGTCGTCCGGCTGGCCACCTGCGGCGCGCGCTTCGCCGGCAGTCGCTGGGCATTGACGGGCGCACCCGCTCCGTCGTAGTACCTTGGCGGCCGTCATGCGTCACCGCCTCGCCATCCTCAGCCTCGTCCTCGTCCTGCTCGCGCCCGCCACCGCGCTCGCCCAGGACGGCAACCCGTTCGACGGCCAGCTGCCGCCCCCACAGCCGAGCCAGACCGCCACGCCCGAGCCCGTCGACTCCAGCAACGACGACGTGGTCGGCCGCAACACGCTGTGGGTCATCGGCGGCGCCGTGGCGATCGCGCTGCTGATCTTCGGCTTCTGGATCTCCCGCGACGCCCGCTCGAACCTCAGCGAGGAGGACCGCGACCACCTGCGCGGCGTGCACAAGCGCGACGAGGGCCCGCACAAGCACGAGCGCCAGGCCAAGGCGAAGGCGCGCGCGAAGGGCCGCGCCCAGCGCCAGGCGCGCAAGGCGCACCGCAAGAAGGCCAAGCGCTAGCCGGGCGGCGCGACCCGCCCGTGGCGCTCGAGGCCCGCCTCGGTCGCCGCGACCACGGTCTCGAGCACCTTCACGCGGGCGAAGCGCTTGGAGTCGCCCTCGACGAGGTGCCACGGCGCCCAGCCGGTCGAGGTCTTCTCGAGCATCTCCTCGACGGCCTCGCAGTACGCGTCACGCTTGCCCCGGTTGCGCCAGTCCTCCTCCGTGAGCTTGTACGCCTTCAGCGGGTCCTCCTGCCGCGACTCGAAGCGCCGCAGCTGCTCCTCGTCGGAGACGTGCAGCCAGACCTTCACGAGCACGGTGCCCTCGTCGGAGAGCGTGCGCTCGAACGCGTTGATCTCGTCGTAGGCGCGCCGCCAGTCGGCCTCGTCCGCGTAGCCCTCCACGCGCTCGACGAGCACGCGCCCGTACCACGAGCGGTCCAGGATCGCCATCCCACCCCAGCCCGGCAGCGCGGGCCAGAAGCGCCACAGCCAGTGGTGGCGCAGCTCGTCCGGCGTCGGCGCCGAGTACTGCTTGACGCGCACGTGGCGCGGGTCGAGCTTGGCCACGAGCCGCTTGATCGCGCCACCCTTGCCGCTCGCATCCCAGCCCTCGAGCACGACGCACAGGGGCGGGCCGAGCTCGGGGTCGCCGTCGAGGCCGGCCAGCTCCAGCCGCAGCGCCTGCATGCGCTGCTGGGCGGCCGTCAGGCGCGCCTTGGCCTCCTTCTTGGGGAGGTCGGCGGAGAGGTCCAGTTCGTCCAGGCGGCCCACGTTCACTCCTTCGGGGTGATCTGCAGCCGACGTACCTCGAAGACCGCATCTTCACGCCCGAGCTCGGCGATCGGGGTGCGCAGGCCGCTGAAGCGGCCCTCGCCGCGGTAGTCGAAGAAGCGCACGACCTTCCCGTCGCCGTCGAGCAGGATCAGCTTCTCGCCGGTCTCGAAGCCGAGCACGCCCGTCCACTCGTAGCCGAGCGCGCGCGAGATCTCCGCGTTGCTCGTACCCGGCTCGATCACCAGCACGCGCGCCCACTCGAACGGCGCGATCTGCGCCAGGTCGAGGTCGGTGCCGTTCGCGCTCGCGGAGGCCGCCTCGCGCGTGAAGCGCTCCGAGAGCAGGTTGTCGACCTGCACGTTGTCCTCGTCGCGCGTCAGGAAGACCGCCAGCGCGAGGCCGCCGACCAGCAGGGCGAGGGCGGCTCCGACCGCGATGAGGGCGCGCTGCATGGCGACGCAGGGTGCCATGTCCGGCGCGGGCCGTACGATCGCGCCACGATGAGGCTCGTCGTGGACGACCCGTTGGCGCACCGCGCGCTCGACGGGCTGCTGCGCGCCGAGGCGGCCGTGCGCCGCCGGCTCAGCGGCGACCTCGAACGTGAGGGCTTGTCCGCGGCCGGGTTCTCGGTGCTGGTGGTGCTCGTGACCGCCGGCGGGGAGCTCGAGCTGCGCACCCTGCGCCGCCGCCTGCACACCTCCAAGGCCAACGCGACCGAGATCGTCGACACGCTCGAACGCCGCGGGCTCGTCGCCCGCCACCGGCTCGAGCACGACCGCCGCGCCGCCGCGGTCACGATCTCCGAGCGCGGCGAGGAGCTCGTCCAGCGCCTGTTCCCGGAGCACGCCGAGCGGGTCGCGGCCGCCTTCTCGCCGCTCGACGACGCCGAGAAGCGCACGCTCGCCGAGCTCTGCCGCAAGCTCGCCGCGTAGGCGGGTCCGGGGCGGCGCCGCGCCCGACCTAGAATCCTCCGTCCCGTGGCCGCGCACCGCCCACTGCCCGAGAAGGTCTCGTTCCCCTCGCTCGAGGAGGAGATCCTCGAGCGCTGGCGCGAGCGCGACGTCTTCAATGAGTCGATGCGCCGCCGGGAGGGCGCCGAGCCGTTCGTCTTCTACGAGGGCCCGCCGACCGCGAACGGGCGCCCGGGCTCCCACCACGTGCTCGCGCGCGTCTTCAAGGACGTCTTCCCGCGCTACCAGACGATGCGCGGCCGCTACGTCGAGCGCAAGGCCGGCTGGGACTGCCACGGCCTGCCGGTCGAGATCGCGGTCGAGCAGCAGCTCGGCTTCACCTCGAAGGCCGACATCGAGCGCTACGGGATCGCGGAGTTCAACCAGAAGTGCCGCGAGTCGGTCTTCGAGTTCCTCGACGACTGGACCAGGCTGACGGAGCGGATCGCCTACTGGGTCGACCTCGAGCATCCGTACCGCACGCTCGACGACTCCTACATCGAGTCCGTCTGGTGGGCGCTCGCCCAGCTGTGGGAGCGCGACCTGCTCTACGAGGGACACAAGGTCGTGCCGTACTGCCCGCGCGACGGCACCGCGCTCTCCAGCCACGAGGTCGCGCAGGGCTACAAGGACGTCGAGGACCCGTCGGTCTACGTGAAGTTCCCGGTCGTCGAGCCCGCCGGCGCGCTGCGCGAGGGCGACGTGCTGCTGATCTGGACCACGACCCCTTGGACGCTGGTCTCCAACGCCGCCGTCGCGGTCGACCCCGACCTGCCCTACGTGCGCACGAGCGACGGCTACGTGCTGGCCGAGGCGCTGGCCGAGCGGGTGCTCGGCGAGGGGACCCGGGTCGCCGACCGCTTCCACGGCCGCGACATGCTCGGCGCGCGCTACGAGCCGCCGTTCCCCTTCATCCCGGGCTCCGACTACGGCGAGAAGGGCCACACGGTCCTGCCCGGCGACTTCGTCACCGCCGAGGACGGCACCGGCATCGTGCACACCGCGATCGCGTTCGGCGAGGACGACTTCCGGCTCGGCGCCGAGCAGGGCCTGAACGTGATCAACCCGGTCCGCCCGGACGGCACCTACGACGAGCGGATCGGCCCGTACGCCGGCCGCTGGGTCAAGGAGGCCGACCCGGACCTGGTCGCCGACCTGCGCTCGCGCGGCCGGCTGCTGCGCGCCGAGGCCTACCTGCACGCCTATCCGCACTGCTGGCGCTGCGGCACGCCGCTGCTCTACTACGCCAAGCCGTCCTGGTACATCCGCACCTCGCAGCTGCGCGACCGGCTGCTGGCGGCCAACGACACCGTCGACTGGCACCCGGAGCACATCAAGACCGGCCGCATGGGCAAGTGGCTGGAGAACAACGTCGACTGGGCGATCTCGCGCGAGCGCTACTGGGGCACCCCGCTGCCGATCTGGCGCTGCGACAACGGCCACGCGACCGCAATCGGCGCCTTCGCCGACCTCGAGCAGAAGGCCGGCCGCTCCCTCGGCGACCCGCACCGGCCCTACGTCGACGACATGACGTTCCCGTGCGAGCAGTGCGACGCCGAGATGCGGCGCGTGCCCGAGGTGATCGACGTCTGGTTCGACTCCGGAGCCATGCCGTTCGCGCAGCACCACGCGCCGTTCGAGAACCAGGAGCTGTTCGAGGCGCGCTACCCGGCGGACTACATCTGCGAGGCGATCGACCAGACGCGCGGCTGGTTCTACTCGCTGCTGGCGATCTCGACGCTGCTGTTCGACCGCTCGCCCTACCGCACCTGCCTCGTCCTCGGCCACATCGCCGACCACGAGGGCAAGAAGATGTCGAAGTCGCTCGGCAACATCGTCCCGCCATGGGAGGTGCTCGAGCGCCACGGGGCGGACGCGTTCCGCTGGTACTTCCTGACCTCCAAGCAGCCGTGGGACGGCTACCTGTTCTCGGTCGACGCCGTCGGCGAGTCGCTGCGCCAGTTCCTGCTGCAGCTGTGGAACACCTACGGCTTCTACGTCCTCTACGCCAACGTCAACGGGGTCGAGCGCGACGTCGCGGCCGAGCCCGCCAACGACCTCGACCGCTGGGCGCTGTCGCGGCTCGCCGCGACGGTGGAGACCGTCAGCGACCGGCTCGACGCCTACGACGCCACGCGCGCCGGCCACGCGCTCGCGGCGTTCGTCGACGACCTCTCCAACTGGTACGTGCGGCGCTCGCGCCGGCGCTTCTGGGACGGAGACGAGGCCGCGTTCGCGACGCTGCGCACCTGCCTGGTGACGGTCTCCCAGCTGCTCGCGCCGTTCTGCCCGTTCATCGCCGACGCGATCTACGACAACCTCGACGGCGCCGAGCCGAGCGTGCACCTCACGGACTGGCCCGAGGCCGGTGAGCGCGACGTCGCGCTGGAGCAGGCGATGGCGGTCGTGCGCGAGACGGTCCGGCTCGGCCTCGCCGCGCGCGGCCAGTCGAAGATGAAGGTCCGCCAGCCCCTGCGCGCGGCCGTCGTCGTCGCGGCGGGCGAGGAGCGCGCGGCGATCGAGCGGCTCGCCGACGTCGCGCTCGAGGAGCTCAACGTCAAGGAGCTGCGCTACGTCTCGCAGGCCGACGAGCTCGGGTCCTACGAGGTCAAGCCGAACTACCGCGCGCTCGGGCCGCGCTTCGGCAAGCAGATGCCGCAGGTCGCGGCGGCGGTCGCGGCGCTCGATCCCGACCACGTCGCCGCCGCCCTGCGCGACGGCGGCCGGATCGGCATCAGCATCGACGGCCACGACCACGAGCTCGACGCCGACGACCTGATGCTCGCGATGCAGCCGCTCGACGGCTACCAGCTCGAGCGCGAGGGCTCGCACGCGGTCGCGCTGGAGCTCGAGCTCGACGACGAGCTGCGCCGCGAGGGGCTCGCGCGCGAGATCGTGCACGCGGTCCAGGCCGCGCGCAAGGGCGCGGGCCTGCAGGTCGAGGACCGGATCGAGCTGACGCTCGGCGGCGACGAGGAGCTGCTCGCCGCCGCGCGCGCGTTCGAGGACTACCTGGCGCGCGAGACGCTGGCCGTCGCCGTCGCGTTCGACGGCGCCGGCGGCGGCGACGCCACGATCGAGGGCAAGCCGCTCGCGATCGCCGTCGCGCGCGTCGAACGCTGACACCGGCCCTTCAAGCCGCGGGCTTCGCGCCGAGTACGGGGACATGCGTCCCCGCCTGCAGATCGTCGCCGCCTGCCTGCTCGCCGCCCTCGGCCTGTCCGGGTGCGGCGACGGCGAGACCGGCACGGCGGCGGCCAAGCCGTACAAGGACCCGGGGCGCTACGCCGGCACGACGCTGAAGCGCGGCGGCCTTGAGCCCCCGCCCGCATCCAGGACCAGGAGCTCGCGCTCGCCTACAAGGGCAGGTTCGCCGGCCGCTTCTGGCCGGGCGTCAACCTCGTCGTCACGGTGCCGGGCCGCCACCCTGGCGAGCCCGCCCGACGCGCCGCGACTACGACCGCTGGCTCGACGGCATGCAGAACCTCGGCGCCCGCGTGGTGCGCGTCTACACGATCCTGCGCCCAGCCTTCTACGAGGCGCTCGCCGCGCACAATAAGCGCAACCCGGGCACGCCGCTGTACTTCATCCAGGGCGTCTGGATCCCGGAGGAGGAGCTCCTCGCGAGCCACGACACCGACGCCATCAACGCGGAGTTCGACCGCGAGATCGCCGACGCCGTCGCAGCCGTGCACGGCGACGCGACGCTGC
>DATFQI010000259.1:0-16331 GCA_035264365.1 Solirubrobacteraceae bacterium | reverse complement strand
CCGCCGAAGACCTCGGACACCGAGTCGTCGGTGAAGATCCGGCGGATCGTGTCCGTCAGCAGATCTGCGACGGAGAGGACCTTGATGTTGTCCGGCGCGCCCGGGCGCAGCGGGATCGTGTCGGTGACGACGATCTGCTCGAACGGCGAGGCGGCCAGGTTCTCGAACGCGTTGCCCGACAGCACGGGGTGGGTCGCGGCGGCGAAGACGCGCTTGGCGCCCTCGTCGATCACCGTCTCGCCCGCGGCGCGCAGGGTGCCGGCCGTGTCGATCATGTCGTCGACGATCACGGCGTTGCGGCCCTTGACGTCGCCGATCACGTAGGCGATCTCGGCGACCTGGTGGGCGGGGCGCTCCTTGTTGAGGATCGCCAGCTCCGCTCCGACCTTCTCGGCGAACTTCTTCGCCAGCTTCACGCGACCGACGTCCGGCGAGACGACGACGAGGTCGTCGAGCTGCATGTCGTTCACGTACTGGGTGAGCATCGACATCGCGGTCATGTGGTCCACGGGCTTCTGGAAGAAGCCCTGGATCTGCCCGGCGTGGAGGTCCATCGTCAGCACGCGGTCGGCCCCGGCGACCTCGAGCGCGCGCGCCACGAGACGCGAGGAGATCGGCTCGCGACCCATCGACTTCTTGTCCTGGCGCGAGTAGCCGTACCACGGGGTGACGGCGATCACGCGGTGGGCGGAGGCGCCGACCGCCGCGTCGATCATCAGCAGCAGCTCCATCAGCGCGTCGTTGGCGGTGACGCCCGTGCGCGGGTTGCCGCAGGTCGGCTGGACGATGAAGACGTCGCCGCCGCGCATCGACTCGTCGTAGCGGCAGTAGACCTCGCCGTTGGAGAAGGTCTTGAGCGTCACGGCGCCGAGCTCGACGCCCAGCTTGGAGGCGATGCGATGGGCGAGCTCCGGGTTCGCCCGCCCGGACACGACCATGAGCCGCTTGTTGTACTCGAGCTCCAGCGAGGTGCTCGGGGCGGGGCGGGTATGCAGCTCGCTCACCTTGTTGCGGAGTGTACGACGCGCGGGCGACGGCTTCGGCGTCAGCGCGGGCGTGCTCACCGCTCCCTCCGGGAAACCCGCTCGGCGTAGCCCTCGATGTTGCTCTGGCGCTCGCGCGCGATCCCGAGCGCCCCGGCCGGCACGTCGTCGGTGATCACCGAGCCCGCGCCGGTGTAGGCGTCGTCGCCGAGCGTCACTGGGGCAACGAGCGTGGTGTCGACGCTCGTGCGCACGCGGTCGCCGATCGTGGTGCGGTGCTTGTTGCGGCCGTCGTAGTTGGCGGTGACCGTGCTTGCGCCGAGGTTCGACTTCTCGCCGACGTCGGTGTCCCCGATGTAGGAGAGGTGAGGGATCTTGCTCCCCGCGCCGATGTTCGAGTTCTTGATCTCAACGAACGTGCCGGCCTTGGCGCCCTCGTGGAGCACGGCGCCAGGCCGGAGGTAGGCGAACGGGCCGACGAGCGCGCCGGCGTCCAGGCGCGCTCCGTGTAGGTGGGCGCGCAGCACGGTCGCCCCATCGCCGATCTCTGAGTCGATGACGGTGGTGAACGGCCCGATCACCGCGCTCGTTCCGATGGTGGTGTCCCCGCGGATCACGCAGCCCGGCTCGATCACGGTGTCGGCGCCGATCTCCACGCCGGCGTCGATGTGGGCGCTGAGCGGGTCGACGATCGTCACCCCCGCGCGCATGTGGGCGACGTTGATGCGCTCCTGCGCGATCGCCTTGACGCGGGCGAGGTCCGCGCGGTCGTTGATCCCGAGCGTGACCGCCCCGTCCGCGGCGACGTGGGCGCCGATCTCGCGGCCGTCCTCCTTCATCCGCGGAAGCACGTCCGGCAGGTACAGCTCGCCCTGGGCGTTGCCCGCCTCGAGCCGGTCGAGCGCGACCTTCAACGCCGCGCCGTCGAAGGCGAAGATCCCCGTGTTGACCTCGCGGATCGCGAGCTCGGCCTGCGTCGCGTCGCCGGCGGTCTTCGTCTCGACCACGCGCTCGACCTGGCCCTCTGCATCGCGCACCACCCGCCCGTAGCCCGTGGGGTCCTCGAGCTCGGCGGTCAGCATCGTCGCCGCCGAGCCGGAGGCCTCATGGGCCTCGACCAGGGCGGTCAGCGTCTCCGCGCCGACGAGCGGCACGTCGCCCATCGTCACGACGACCGTGTCGCCGTCGGCGATCTCGCTCGTCGCGGCCGCGACGGCGTCGCCGGTCCCGCGAGGCTCTTCCTGGATGGCGACGGTCACGTCCTCGGGCAGATGGTCTGCGAGGCGGCGCTTGGGACCGTCGACGACGACGACCTTGCGCGCCCCGGCCTCCCGGGCGGCCTGGATCGGCCACGCGATCAGCGGGCGGCCGCAGAGCGGATGGAGGACCTTCGGGAGCGAGGACCGCATACGCGTCCCCTCCCCCGCCGCGAGGATGACAACGGTGGGAGCTGGCACCGTCGCATCGTAGTATCGGCGACGCCATCGGCTCGTTGGGGGGTCGTCCAGCTGGCAGGACATGCGGTTTTGGTCCGTAGAACGGGGGTTCGAGTCCCTCCCCCCCAGCCTCACCTTCCGTCCTGACTCGGTGCGAACATATGTTCGTGCCGCCACGCCGGCGAGGTCTGGGAGATCTCCACGGATCATTTCGATCACCGCCCGCGGCAGACGACCCGTCACTACGCCCGTCTTCTGGACGAGATCCTCGTCGAGCACTCGACCTACGACCGCGGCTCGCTCAAGCGCCGGCTGTACGCGGAGGAGATCAAACAGCGGCGGTGTGAGCTCTGCGGCCAGGGCGAGGAGTGGCGCGACCGGCGCATGGCGCTGATCCTCGATCACATCAACGGGGTCGCGACCGACAACCGGCTCGGGAACCTTCAGATCGTGTGCCCGAACTGTGCCGCGACGCTGGAGACGCACTGCGGCCGGAACGTTCCCCGCGAGGTGGTCGAACTCGACTGCGCGCGCTGCGGAAAGTCGTTCGTGCGCCGGCGCCCCGGGCAGAGGCACTGCTCACGCGAGTGCGGTACCCGCTACGCCCGGGCACCTGGTCCTCGGCCGTACGCCCGCAAGGTCGAGCGGCCGCCGTACGAGCAGCTCGTGCGGGAGGTCGCGGAGACGAGCTACGTGGCCGTCGGGAGGAAGTACGGGGTCTCGGACAATGCGATTCGCAAGTGGCTGCGGGCGCACGAGCGCGAGCTCGGGGTGGCGTCGTTGCCGCGTGCGGCGTGAGCGGTGAGACTGCTGGCATGGCCGAGGCCGGCATGCACCGCACGATCCCGGCGCTGCCGGTGCGTGAGATGGGCGCGGCGGTGGTGTTCTACGTGGAGCGCTTCGGGTTCGAGGTTCTCCATCACGACGGCGGGTTCGCCGTGCTGCGGCGCGACGACGCCGTGCTGCACCTGTGGGAGTCGGGCGACGAGGGCTGGCGCTCTCGTGGCGACTTCGCGGAGATGCCGGTGTGCTCGGGCGCGGAGTCGTTCATCGCCGGGACCGCGAGCACGCGGATCGAGGTCGCCGACGTGGACGGGCTCTACGAGGAGCTGCGGGCGGCGGAGGTGCTCCACCCCGTCTCGCGGGACGGCGTCGACGACACCGACTTCGGCACGCGAGAGTTCGCGACGCTCGACCAGGACGGGAACCTGCTGAGCTTCTTCCGGTGGGTCGAGGCCTAAGCGGTCGCGACCGGCTCGCAGCGCGGTCGGCACGTTTAACGCGTCGCCGCTCCGGTGCCGATCGTATGGGCGGACGCATCCGCGAGCGAGGTCCGACGAGCGATCGGGCCGCGGGTGAACTTCCTACCTGAATGGTCAGCACGCCGCGACACACCCACTTGCAGGGCCCTGGGCGCCGTTACATTGCCCGCTTCATGCGCGCCCGCCTGATCGCCCTGACGGTCGCGGCGCTGCTGCTGCCGGCCGCCCCGGCCGTGGCCGGCGACCCGATCATGCCCCTCTCGCAGGTGCGCTCCGGCATGCAGTGCACGGGCTACTCGGTCGTGCGCGGGACGACGATCTCGGAGTTCGGGGTCGAGATCCTCGACGTCGTCGACGGCGACGCGAGCGGCCAGGGCCCGCGGCTGCTGGTCCGGGTCTCGGGGCCCGCGGTCGACGGCACCGGCGTCGGCCCCGGCTTCTCCGGCTCGCCGATCTACTGCCCGGACGACCGGGGCACGCAGCGCAATGCCGGCGCGATCTCCGAGTCGCTCGGCGAGTACGGCGGCGAGGTCGTGCTGGCGACGCCGATCGAGGCGATCCTCGGCACCGAGGCCGACGCCCCCGCGGATCGTGCCGAGCCGGCACGGGCCGGCCGCAAGCGCCGTCACCGCGCCCTGCTCGCGCGCGCCAAGCCGCTCGCCACGCCGCTGACCGTCTCCGGCCTGAGCACCGCGATGGGCCGCGCGCTCGAGCGCGCCGGCGCCCGCAAGGGCCGCCAGGTGATCGCCGCGCCCGCCGGGCCGCTCGGGAGCTTCCCGCCGCAGCCGATGGTCCCCGGCGCCTCGGTCGGCGTCTCCTACTCGATGGGCGACATCCAGGTCGGCGCGATCGGCACCGTCGCGTACGTCGACGGCGACCGCGTGTGGGCGTTCGGCCACCCGTTCGAGGGTGCCGGCGCGCGGCGGCTGCTGCTGCAGGACGCCTACGTGTACCGCGTCATCGACAACCCGATCGCGATCCCCGGCGCCGCCACGACCTACAAGTACGCGTCGCTCGGCCACACGCTCGGGACGATCTCCAACGACGAGCGCGACGCCGTCTCCGGCCGCACCGGCGCGCTGCCGCCGACCGTGCCGGTCCGGGTCTTCGCCAGCGACCTCGACACGGGCCGCTCGATCGTGACCGGCGTGCGGGCGGCCGACGAGAGCCGGATCGGGTTGCCGGAGGGCGCCTCGCCGGTGACCTTCGTCGGCCCGCTCGCCGTGACCGAGGCCGCGGCCTCGCTGCTGCGCAGCGCGCCCGGCCGGCTGTCCGCCGACGTCTGCGTGCAGGTCTCGCTCGGCGGGCTCCCCGGCCCCGTGCGCTTCTGCAACCGCTACGTGTCCGCCTTCCCGGCCGACGAGGACTTCATCGGCACGGCCAACACCGTCGCGGCACGCGCTTCCCAGGACGTCTTCGACGCGCTCGCCCGCATCGACGACTACCAGGGCACCCCGCCGCGCATCGGGGAGGTCGCCGTGCGGATGGACATCCGGCGGGGCGAGCGGCGCGCGTTCCTGCGGTCGGTGAAGTTGCCGCGGCGCGTGCGCGCCGGGCAGCGGGTGCGGGCGCGCGTGACGCTGCGGCGCGTCCGCGGCGGCGTCATCCGGCGCAGCTACCGGATGCGGATCCCGCGCGAGCTGCACCGCGGCAAGCGCACCCTGCGCTTCACCGGCACCGACGTCGACGTCGCCGACGACGGCCTGCTCGGCGCGATCATCATCGACGGCATCGACGACGGCGCCGGCGACCCGGGCCCGCGCAACCTGCGCGCGCTCGCCAAGGGCATCCGGCGGCTGCAGCGCTACGACGGCGTGCGCGTGAACGCGGGTAGCGGCCGCCACAGAGCCTTCCGCGACCGCGACCTGCGGATCTCGGGCCGCGCGAGCGCCCGCGTGCGGGTCGTCCGCTGACCCGCTAGCCCTCGAAGCGGTGGACGAAGCCGGCCGGCTTCGGCTCCCCGGTGGCCGCCCGCGGCACCGCGGCGGCCAGCACGGCGGCGAAGGTCTCCTTGCTTGCGGCCATCATGTCGAGCAGCGTCTGCACCGGCGTCGGCTCGTCCTGCACGCCGTTGGCGTAGTCGGTCGCGTAGCCGAGCAGCGCGTACGGCAGCTCAGCCTCCCCGCACAGCGTCGTCTCGGGCCCCGCCGTCTGCGAGACGGCCGTCACGCCACACGCGGCGAGCCCGCGGATCTCGGCCTTGGTGTTGAAGCGCGGTCCGTCGACGTGGCCGTAGCAGCCGCCGTCGCGGACCTCCACGCCCGCCTCGGCCGCGCCCTCGAGCAGGGCCGTGCGCAGCTCGGCCGAGAACGGGTCGTCGAAGATCCAGTGGCCGCGGCGCGGGTCGCCCGGCTCGGGATGGAACGTGCACAGCTCGCCGTTCCCGAGCCGGTTGGCGACGAAGTGCAGGTCGTCGAAGCAGACGATCGAGCCGAGCTCCAGCGTCGGGTCGACGGCGCCGCAGACGGTCACCGCGAGCACCGCCGTCGCGCCCTCCTGGGTGAGCGCGGCGATGTTGGCACGGTGCGCGACGGCGCTCGAGAGCCGCGCGTGGCCGGCCTCGTGGCGGGAGACGTGCAGCACGTCCGTGCCGGCGAAGGTGCCGCGCGAGAGCAGCGCATCGCCCCACGGAGTCGCGACGGGCTCCGGGCCGCCCCCGTCGAAGCCCGGCAGCGCGTAGGTGCCCGATCCCGTGATGATGCCGATCGCCATGGCGCGGGAGCGTATGCCCATTAGGCTTCGAGCGTGCTGGCCGCGATCATCGACCTCCCCGCGAACGTCGGCTATGCGGCGGTCTTCGCGCTGATCGCGGTCGAGACGATGGGCATCCCGGTGCCGGGCGAGACCGCCCTGATCGGCGCCGCGCTGCTCGCCCACGACGGGCAGATGAGCATCGTCGTGCTGGTGGCGCTGGCCGCCGCGGCGGCGATCATCGGCGACAACGCCGGCTTCGCCATCGGCCGCAAGGGCGGACGACGGCTGTTCGCCCGGCCGGGTCCGTTCCACCACCACCGGCTGAAGGTGCTCGAGCACGGCGAGCCGTTCTTCGCCCGCCACGGCCCGAAGGCCGTGTTCCTCGGGCGCTGGGTCTCGGGCCTGCGGATCGCGTCGGCGTGGCTGGCCGGGATGAACAGGATGGAATGGCCGACGTTCCTGTTCTGGAACGCGCTCGGCGGAATCGCGTGGGCGGCCAGCATCGGGCTCGGGGTCTACTTCCTCGGCCACGTCGCCGAAGAGGTGATCTCCACCGCCGGGCCGGCCGCCGCCGTCGCCGGCGTGGTCGCGCTGGTGTGCTTCCTCGTCTGGCGGCACCGGAGGGCGGCTGCGTGAGCGAGGTCGAGCGCCTCACGCTCGCCGACCAGGCCGCCTTCGAGGCTGCCTGCCACCTGGCGTTCCACGAGGCCGCCCACCCGATCGACGTCGAGATGGACCAGCGCATCACGGACCCCGAGCGGACGTTCGCCGTCCGCGAGGGCGGCGAGATCGTCGCCACCGGCGCCAACCTCTCCCGCGAGCTGACCGTGCCCGGCGGGACCGTGCGCATGGGCGGGGTGTCGGCGATCGGGGTCGTCGCGGGCCACACCCGCCGCGGCCATCTGACGGCGATGATGCGGCGGCTGCTCGACGACGCTCGCGACGCCGGCGAGCCCGTCGCCGCGCTGTGGGCGTCGGAGGGCGCGATCTACGGGCGCTTCGGCTTCGGCCTCGCCACCCGCGCCGTGCGCTACGAGCTCCAGCTCGACCGCGTCGCGCTGCGCCGCGACATCGCGCTGCCCGACGCCCCGCCGCGCGTGGGCACGCCCGCGGCGGCGCTCGAGGCCCTGCGCCCGATCCACGACCGGGTGCGCGCCGCCACGCCCGGGATGCTCGACCGCCGCGGCGCCTGGTGGGAGCGCCGCATCCACGATCCGGAGCACCGCCGCGACGGCGCGGGTCCGCTGCGCGCCGCCGTCCAGCCGGGGCCGGACGGCGAGCCCGCGGGCTACTCCCTGTTCGCCGCCAAGACGAGCTGGGACGACCACGGCCCGGCGGGCCTCGTGATCGTGCGCGAGCTCGCGGCCGAGACGCCGGAGGCGCGCGCCGGCCTCTGGCGGCTGCTGCTCGGGATGGACCTGGTGCGCACGCTGCAGTGGCGCCTGGCGCCCGACCACGACCCGGTCGCGCACATCCTCACCGGCAACGATGCGGTCGACCGGCGCGCGGGCGACGGGCTGTTCGTGCGGCTGCTCGACGTCGAGGCCGCGCTGTCCGCGCGCTCCTACGCGGTGCCGGCCGACCTCGTGCTGGAGGTCGACGACCGGTTCTGCCCCGAGTGCGGCGGCCGCTTCCGGCTGCGGGACGGACGCTGCGCGCGCACCGACGACGAGGCCGACCTCGCGCTCGGCGCCGAGGCGCTGGGGGCGATCTACCTCGGCGGCACACCGCTGACGGCGCTGGCCGCCGCGGGCCGGGTGCGCGAGCTGCGCCCGGGCGCGCTGCTCGAGGCCGCGACGGCGTTCCGCAGCGCCGTCGAGCCATGGTGTCCGGAGATCTTCTAGGCCGCCGCCCGGGCCCGGCGCGCTAGCGGTCCTTCTGCTCCCGGCGCACGCGCCCGCCGCCGGCGCCGGCCTCGGTGGCCGGGCCCTGCGGTGACGCGATGCCGAGCACGCGCATCGCCTTCAGCCCGAGGCCGAGCCGCTCGCGGCCGTCGGTCGAGGCGACGTCCAGGCCGGTGAGGTCGCGGACGCGCTCGAGCCGGTAGCGGATCGTGTGCCGGTGGGTGAACAGCCGCTGCGCGGTGCCCGCGACGTTGCCGTCGGCGTCGAGGAACGTCTCGAGCGTCTGCACGAGGTCGGTCTCGTACTGGTCGTCGTAGGCGACCAGCGGCGCGACCGTCTCCTCGTAGAAGCGCTGCAGCTCGGCCGGGTCCTCGCTCATCGCGGGCAGCAGCAGCCGGTAGGCGCCGGTGTCCTCGAAGGCGAGCGCGACCAGCCCGGCGCCCTCGTCGGCGGGGCGCGCCTCGGCGACGTTGGCGGCCAGCAGCGCCTCGTGACCGGCGCGGTAGAGGTCGACGGGATCGGCCGCGACGCGCGAGTGGCCGACGGCGAACGTGAACCCGTGCAGGCTTGCCGACAGCTCGCGCGAGATCGCCTCGGCGACGCGGGCGACGGCCGCCTCCTCGCCCGCGGGCAGCAGGACGGCGACCGGCGGGCTGTCGCCGGCGTGAGGGTCGAGCAGGGCGGCGAGCGACCCGGGTGCGCTCGAGCGCGCGGCGCGCTCGGCGGCCGACAGCACGCGTCCGCGCCAGTCCTCGTCGGCCGGCGCGTAGTGGTGCGCGCGCACGACGACGACCGCGCCGCCCTTGGAGAGGTCCAGCCCGAGCTCGCCGCCGCGGGCGACGATGTCGCCGCGGTCGGTCACCTTGCGGCGCATGATCGCGGCCACGAACGCCTCCTGGGCGGCCTCCGAGGCGCGGTCGGGCGCGCGCAGGCGCTCGACCTCGGAGGCGATCAGCGTCGTGACGACGCGCAGGAACGCGGCCGGCGGCTCGCCCGTGCGACCGCGTAGCCGCAACCGCCCGACGACCGCGTCACCGACCCGCAGCTCGTGCACGGACACGCCGTGCGCGTTGGCCATCAGCGCCCGCTCGTCCGCCGTCGAGCGCGCGGCGACGGCCAGCACCGAGCTCGAGCGGTCGATCAGCACGAGCGAGGCGTCGAGCGCGCGCGCCGCGGCGCGGACGACCTCCGGCAGCCCGAGGCCGGACTCGACCGCATCGGAGATGGCCGCGAGGGAGCCGAGGTCGACCGCCGCGGCAGCCGCATCCTGGGCCGGCGGGGTCACCTCGTGAATCCTAGAGGCGGTCGTAGTAGTAGAGGAAGACCGCGCTCGCGCATGCGCCCATCCCGACGAAGGCGGCGAGGATGTAGACGCTCATCACGAGCGCGAGGATCCGCTCGCGCGTGCGCCAGTAGGACTTCCAGGCGGGCACCACGATCAGGAAGATCCACGCGGACAGCGAGATCAGTACGGCAGCGCCCGCGACGGCGTAGGTGATCTGGTCGTCGTTGCTCACGATCGGGCGTCATTGTGACGGACGGCCCCGGCGAACAGGGCCAGGATCCCCACGATCGACCACACGGCGAGGCCCAGCGCGACCCCGCCGAGCACGTCCGTGAGGAAGTGCGCGCGCAGGTAGACGCGGCTCAGCGCGACCAGCGCGACGAGCACGATCGCGATCGTCAGGACGGCCGAGCGCACCGCCCAGCCGACGCCCGCGCGGACGAGGACCGTCGCGCAGGCGATCATCGCGACGGCGTACGCGGCGTGGCCGGAGGGGTAGGCGGCCCCGAAGGTCTCCACGAGCGCGCCCGTCGGCCGCGGCCGGTCGTAGGCGGCCTTGAGGATGTGCACCGACGCGAAGCTCAGCGCGGCGCCCCCCGCGAGCGCCACCGCCTCGATCCAGCGCCGGCGCCGCAGCGCGAACAGCATCGTGACGAGCACGAGCAGCCCCATCACCAGCGAGGAGCCGAGGTGGGTGAACGCCTCGACGATCGAAGTCAGCGGCTCGAAGCGCAGCTCGGCGGCCACGTCGAAGGCGAGCTGGTCGACGCGCGGCACGACCAGCTCGCCGATCAGCCGCCCGAGCAGCATGACGGTGAACACGCCGACGCCGAGGATGGCGATCAGCGTGGTCAGCTCGAGGCCGAGGTGGCCGGGCGTGAGGCGGCCGAGGCCGAAGCGCGCCGTGGCGTCCAGCCCGCCCGCGGCCGGGCGGCCGAACATCCGCCAGGTCGGGCCGGCGACCTTCAGCACCAGCCGCACCCAGGCCTTGTCCTCGCGCTCGTGCAGCCATGCCTGGACCCTGCGCCGCAGCTCCGGGTCGTTGCGCAGCCGCACGAGGAAGTACAGCGCGAGCCCGATCGCGACGACCGTGCCGAACGCGAACAGCCCGCGCGAGACGTACTGCGTGAGCTGGTCGAAGGACTGCCAGAAGACGTAGCCGAGCACGCAGAACGTCGTCGCCCACGCGCCCGCCCCGATGACGTCGTAGGGCAGGAACTGCCGCAGCGGCATCTTCGACGTGCCGGCGATGAAGGGCGCGAGCGCGCGCACGAGCCCGATGAAGCGGCCGATCAGGATCGTCAGCCCGCCGCGCTTCTCGAAGAAGCGCTCGACCTGGTGCAGGCGGTCCTCGGTGATCTTCAGCCGCTCGCCGTGGCGCAGCAGCCAGGCGCGGCCGAGCCGGCGCCCGAGCGTGTAGGAGGTCACGTCACCGGCGACGGCCGCCGTCCACACGATCGCGATCAGCACGAACAGGTCGATCTGGCCCTGCCCGGCGACCAGGCCGCCGACGAGCACGGCGGTCTCGCCCGGCGCCACGAGTCCGACGAACGCGCCCGTCTCCAGGAACGCGAGCAGGCCGACGAGCAGGTACGTCCACTTGCCCAGCTTCGTCCCGACGTCCTCGATCAGGTTCTCGATGTTCGGCAGGTCGATCGCGCCGGTGCCGACGAGCACCGCGCCCGCCACGCCGACGACGCCCGCGCCCAGCTCGACCTTGCCGAGCCGCCGGCGCCGGACGAACAGGAACGCCGCCAGCGCGACGGCGGCCAGCAGCCAGCCCCATTTCATCCCTCGCGCACCGCCCCGAAGTCCGCCTCGACCGGTGCGGCCGCGATCCCCCCGACCGCCGTGGCGGCCGCGCGCGCCCGCTCGGGATCGGCGTAGAGGCCGAACACCGTCGGGCCCGAGCCGGACACGAGCACGTGGTCCGCTCCGGTGGCCGCGAGCGCGGCGAGCGCCTCGTCGATCGGCGGGCACAGCGAGCGGGCGGCGTCCTGGAGGTCGTTGTGCACGGGCGCGTCACCGCCGCGCGCCTTCAACTCGGCGAGCTCCTCGGGGGTGCGCCGCACGCCGAGCCGGTCGAACTCGCGGTAGACCGCGGGGGTGGAGAGGCCGTGCTCGGAGGGCAGGATCACGAGCGCGAGACCACCCGCGGGCGGCAGCGCGCGCACGTGCTCGCCGGCGCCGGTCATCAGCGTGCGACCGGGCGCGACCTGCGACGGGACGTCGCCGCCCAGCTTGGCGGCGAGCGCGAGCAGGAGGTCCGTGTCGTCGACGCCGGCGGCGTGCGCGGCGAGCCGCAGGGCGGCCGCGGCGTCGCCGGAACCGCCTCCCATGCCGGCGGCGACCGGCACCCGCTTGGCGATCGTCAGCCGCTGCGGCGGGGCGTCCCAGCCGGTGGCGGCGCGGAAGACGGCGAGCGCGGCGCCGGCGAGGTTCTCGCCCTCCACGTCCGGGCAGAGGACCTCATCGGCGGCGGCGGCGCGCGGCGCCGGCTCGAGCGTCAGCTCGTCCGCGAGCGACAGCGACTGCACGACCGAGACGAGCGGGTGCAGCCCGTCCGCGCGCGGCGCCCCGACGTAGAGCGTCAGGTTCACCTTGCCGGGCGCGAGGCAGCGCAGCCTCATGCGAGCCTCGCGTGCAGGTCGCGCCACTGCTCCGGCGCGAGCGTCTCGGCGCGCGCGTCGGCCGGCAGGCCCATCGCCCCGAGCGCGGCGCGCACGGCGTCGCGGTCGCCGCCCTTGAGCGCGAGCGAGCGGGCGAGCGCCTTGCGGCGGTGCGCGAAGCCCTGCTGGACGAGCGCGCGCAGCCCGGGCTCCGGCGCGTCGCCGGTGCGCAGGAGCCGCACGAGCACGGAGTCGACGTTGGGCACGGGGAAGAACACGTTCCGCGAGACCGGCCGGATCACCTTCACGTCGCACGCGAGCTGCGCGAGCACGCTCGGGATCCCGTAGGCGGCAGAGCCGGGAGCGGCGGCGAAGCGCTCGCCGACCTCCTTCTGCACCATCGCCACCCAGGTCGTCACGCCGGGGAGCGCCTCGATCGTGCGCAGGATCACCGTCGCCGCGACGCCGTAGGGCAGGTTCGCGACGACCTTGGTCGGCGCCGGCTCGAGCGCGCCGAGGTCGAGCTTGACGGCGTCGGCGAGGTGGAGGCTGACGTTCGGGTGCGGGTCGGTGGCGTCGCGCAGCGCGTCCTCGAGCCGGCGGTCGAGCTCGACGACGTGGACGTGGCTCGCCCGCTCGGCGAGGTGCTCGGAGAGCACGCCGAGGCCGCCGCCGACCTCGAGCACGACGTCGCCGGGACCCACCTCGGCCGCGCGCGAGATGACATCGAGCAGGTTCGAGTCGATCAGGAAGTTCTGGCCCAGCTCGCGGCTGGGGCGGATCCCGAACGCCTTCATGCGGCGCAGGCTCGGCTGCGCCGGGAGCTCGCTCACCACCCGAACAGCCGGGCGGCGTTGGCCTCCACGGCCGCCTCGAGCTCCTCGTAGGCGATCCCGCGCCGCTCGGCGACGAAGCGCGCGGTGTGGACGACGAAGGCCGGCTGGTTGCGCTCCTTGCGCCGCGCCTGCGGCGTCAGGTACGGCGCGTCGGTCTCCACCAGCAGGCGGTCGAGCGGCACGCGCTGCGCCGCCTCGGCGAGGTCCTGCGCCTTGGGATAGGTGACGTTGCCGGCGAACGAGATCCACCAGCCGCGCTCGAGGCACTCTTCCAGCCGGTCGGGCATCGAGAAGCAGTGCAGGATCACCTCGAGGCCCTGCGCCTCGCGGTCGAGCATCGCGATCGTGTCGTCCTCCGCGCCGCGCGTGTGGATGACGAGCGGCTTGCCGGTCTCGCGCGCGAGCGCCATGTGGGCGGAGAAGGCGCGCTCCTGGTCCGCACGCGGCGCGTAGTCGCGGTAGTCGTCGAGCCCGGTCTCGCCGATCGCCAGCACCTTCGGGTGGCGCGCGAGGTCGCGCAGCTCCTCGGTGATCGCGTCCTCGTAGCCCGTGCTGTCGTTGGGGTGGCGCCCGACGGCGGCGAACACCTCGTCGTGGGCCTCGGCGGCGGCGATCGCCGCGTGGCAGGAGCGCGTGTCCGTGCCCACGGTGAGGATGCGCGTCAGGCCGGCCTCGCGCGCGGCGGCGACGAGCTCCGCGTCGGATCCGGGCGAGCGGTCCAGGTGGGTGTGGGAGTCGATCACTGCTTCGGGAACAGCGGCGGGTCCAGCGGGGTCACGCGGGCCGGGTGGGTGCTGATCCCCTCGCCGAAGCGCGCCGTCCCGATCGCGAAGCCGCCGTCCTGGCCGAGCGCGCCCATCAGCCGCTCGGTGGTCTCCGGCATGTACGCGTGCAGCAGCACGGTCACCACTCGCAGGCCCTCGGCGAGCGAGCGCAGCACGGTGTCGAGCTTCGCCGCCTGCTCGGGGTCCTTCGCGAGCTTCCAGGGCGCCTGCTCCTCGACGTAGCGGTTGAGCCGCCGCACCCGCTGCCAGATGCGCTCGAGCGCCTGCGTGATCTCCGCGCGGTCGAGCAGGTCGACGACCTCCTCGTCGAGGGCCTCGAAGTCGGCCGCGAGCGCTGCGTCGGGCTCCGCGTCGGGCGTGGCGCCGTCGCGGTAGCGGGCGATCATCGCGATCGTGCGGCTCGCCAGGTTGCCGTAGTCGTTCGCGAGCTCGGTCTCGTAACGGGACTCGAAGCCGGCGGTCGAGACCGCGCCGTCCTGGCCGAAGGAGACCTCGCGGAAGCAGTAGTAGCGGAGGGCGTCCGTGCCGAACTTGTCCATCACCTCGAACGGGTCCAGCACGTTGCCGAGCGACTTGGACATCTTCACGTCCTCGCCCGCCGCGTCCCTCATCGTCAGGTAGCCGTGGATGAACAGCTTCTGCGGGAGCGCCTCGCCGGCGGCCAGCAGCATCGCGGGCCAGATCACGGCGTGGAACTTGAGGATGTCCTTGGCGAGGATCTGCAGTGTCACGGGCCACAGCTCCTGCGTGCGGTCGCGCTCGCCGGCGCCGAACGACAGGGCCGTGTAGTAGTTGAGCAGCGCGTCGAACCAGACGTAGAAGACGTGCTCGGGGTCCCACGGGACCTCGACCCCCCACGTCAGCTTCGCGCGGCTCAGCGACACGTCCTGCAAGCCGCCGGTGATGAACGCGCGGGCCTCGTTGAAGCGCGACGGTGGCGCGACCCAGTCGGTCGTGGCGTAGAGCTGCTCGAGCTGCTCCTGGAAGGCGGAGAGGCGGAAGAACCAGTTCTCCTCCTCCTCGCGGTCGAGCGGGATGCGGTGGATCGGGCAGGTGTTGCCCTCCGCGATCTCGTTCTCGGACTTGAAGTCGGCGCAGCGGGGGCAGTACCAGCCCTCGTAAAGGCCCTTGTAGACGTACCCGTTGTCGTGCACGCGCTGCATGAAGGCCTGGACGCGCTCCTTGTGGCGCGGGTCGCTCGTGCGGATGAAGAAGTCG
Source organism: Solirubrobacteraceae bacterium (assembly GCA_035264365.1). Taxonomy (GTDB): domain Bacteria; phylum Actinomycetota; class Thermoleophilia; order Solirubrobacterales; family Solirubrobacteraceae; genus DATFQI01. The sequence goes on along the minus strand of DATFQI010000259.1, from coordinate 1,379 downwards.
TTGGAGGCGTTGATGCGCGGCATCAGGGCCTCGAAGCGGGCGGCGTTGCGGTCGGCGAGCTCCTTCGGGGTGACGCCCTCGCGCTCGGCGGCGAGCGCGACCGGCTCGCCGTGCTCGTCGGTGCCCGTGAGGAAGAACACGTCCTCGCCGCGCTGGCGGTGGTGGCGGGCGAGGATGTCCGCCCCGATCGTGGAGTACGCGTGGCCGAGGTGCGGCGCCGCGTTGACGTAGTAGATCGGGGTCGTGATGTAGAAGGACATCTGCCCGCCAGGCTAGCCGTCAGTCCTCGAGGGTCCGGTAGGCGAGCAGCCCGCCGAAGCCGAGCAGGCCGGCGCCGGCGATCACGTCGACCGCTTTCAGCGCGCGGTCGCCGACCCAGCGCCGGGCGACGCTGACGCCGGACGCGAGGATCGCCATCCAGGTCATGCTGCCGAGCCCGACCCCGGCGAGCAGCACGACGACGCCGGCGCCCTCGGCCGCGCCGGCTGCGCCCGCCGCGGTGAAGATCGCCGCCCACGACGCGATCGTCAGCGGGTTCGAGGCGGTCGCGCCGAGCGCCGTCGCGAACGCCTTGCGCGGCGTGCTCACCTCCTCCTCGACCTCGCCGCCGAGCCGGACGCGGAACGCGCTGACCAGCGTGCGGATCCCGAGGTAGATGAGCACCGCGGCACCGATCAGGCCGAAGCTCACGCGCAGCGGCTCGATCTCGAGCAGGCCCGCGGCGCCCGCGGCCCCGGCGGCGGCGTACAGCGTGTCGATCACCGCAACCCCGGCGCCGATCGCCAGCCCGATCGGGACGCCGCTGCGCAGCGTCGAGCGGATCGCGAACAGCGACAGCGGCCCGAGCTGGGCGGCCACGAAGAACCCAAGGCCGAAGCCGACGACGAGGACGCTCATCGGCTCACCGTACCGGCGCCGCCCGGGGCTGCGCGAGCGCCGCGCGACGCTTGCGGGCCCGCTTCGCGGCGCCTGCGCCGGTCACGCCGGCGAGCAGGAGCGCCAGCCCGGCCCAGGCGGGCCAGGGAGCGAGCGGACTCGAACCCGGGTGGTGCGCCGGCGTGGTGCCGCGCGGTGGCGGCGCGGCGCGTGGCCTCGGCGCGGCGCCCGGCAACGGCGCGGCGCGCGGCGGCGGCGCGGCGCGTGGCGGCGGCACGGCGCCCGGCAACGGCGCGGCGGGCGGCAACGGTGCGGCCCGCGGCGCGGACGGCAACGGCGCTGGGTGGGGTGGTATGGGTGCTGGCCGCCGGGCGATCGCCCGTGGCGCGACGGGGAGCGCCGGCGGGCGGCGGTCGCGCAGCAGGGGCGCCGGGTCGACGTAGCCGAGGCGGTCGCTCGCCGTGCGGACTCCAAGGTGGAGGCCCTCGTGCTCGCGCGAGCGG
>DATFQI010000258.1:0-9029 GCA_035264365.1 Solirubrobacteraceae bacterium | reverse complement strand
GCAGGTCCACGGGCACTGCGTCGGCGGCGGCACCGACTTCGCGCTCTGCTCGGACCTGATCGTGTGCGCCGACAACTGCCGGATCGGCTACCCGCCGGCCCGCGTGTGGGGCTCGCCGACGACCGCGATGTGGCTCTACCGTGTCGGTCTCGAGCGCGCGAAGCGGCTGCTGCTGACCGGCGACGCGCTCGACGGCAAGACCGCGGTCGAATGGGGCCTCGCGTCCGAGTCTCACCCTGAGGTCGAGCTGGAGAAAGCGGGCCTGGTCCTCGCCAAGAGGGTCGCCCTGCTGCCGTCGAACCAGCTGCAGATGATGAAGCTGCTCGTCAACCAGGCCATCGAGCAGATGGGGCTGTCCACGACGCAGCTCGTCGGCACCTTGCTCGATGGCGCCGCCCGTCACACGCCCGAGGGCCTGCGGTTCACAGCGGCCGCGACGGCCGACGTCCGCTCGGCCGTCGCCGAGCGCGACGCGCCGTTCGGCGACTACGGGCAGGAGCGCCGGTGAGGCGCGCGCTCGCCGCCGCGGCGCTCGCGGCGGCCGTGCTGGCCGGCTGCGGCGGTGGCGCGAGCGCGCAGGAGCAGGTCCGCGAGACGCTCGACGAGTTCGGGCGCGCGATGTCGGCCGAGGACTACCAGGTGCTCTGCGATCGCGTCTTCGCTCCCAAGCTCGTCGAGAAGCTGACCCAGGTCGGCCTCCCGTGCGAGATCGCGATGCAGCGCGCCTTCGAGGACGTGCAGAACCCGCGGTTGACGATCGGCAAGATCACGGTCGCCGAGGACGAGAAGAGCGCCAAGGCCGAGGTCCGCACCTCCGCGAGCGGCCAGTCGCCGTCGCAGGACACGGTCGAGCTCGTGCCGGTCGACGACGGCTGGCGCGTCTCCTCCCTGGGTGACTGACCCGCCCTTCCTCGGCTGACCCGCGGACGGGATGTCCGCACCGCATTCCGGCGAGGCGCCCGCAACACCGTTGGGGAGCACGCCGACCATCGCGGCTGGGGCTGGCCGGGGAGCATGCCGCCACTCCCCAATTCCTCCCCAGGAGCACGAATGCGAATCAAGACGACCCTGCTGGCGGCGTGTGCCGCGGCGCGCGGGCTACGACTACTTCGAGGGCTGGGGCCAGCCTGAGCAGCTCCAGCGCCAGCCGACCGTGACGCTGACGCTCGACGGAGCCGCCAACGACGGCCGCCCGGGCGAGAACGACAACGTCACCAACGTCGAGGACTTCCAGATGTACGTCGTGGGCTCGCTCACCGGCAGCGACGGCCCCGAGAAGTTCGTCATCTACAACCCGGGCAACTCCGGCCCGTCGACCCTGGTCGGCCGCGGTGGCGACGACGAGCTGGTCGGCAACGACTTCGACGACTCCGTCGACGGCGGCGCCGGCAACGACCACGTCGAGGGCGGCCTGGGCAACGACACCGTGACCGGCGGTCCCGGCCGCGACACGATCTACGGCGACGCCACCGCGTCCCGGTGCACCTACTACTCGTGCAAGATCCCGTTCGGCAACGACGTGATCAACGCTCGCGACGGCGAGGCCGACGACGTCGACTGCGGCATCGGCCAGGACAAGGCGATCGTCGACGCGGTCGGCGTCGTCGCCAACTGCGAGACGGTCGAGGGCGCCGGGTCCAACGGGCCCCGAGCGGCGGCAACGGCGCCGCGAAGGTGACGTTCCCCAAGGGCAAGCTGTCGGCGGTGGCCGCCAAGGGCCTCGCGCTCAAGCTGACCTGCTCCGCCGCCTGCTCGGCGACCGCCACGATGACCGCCGCCAAGGCGACCGCGCGCAAGCTCGGCGCCAAGAAGGTCGGCTCGGGCAAGGGCAAGCTCGCCAAGGCCGGCACCGCGACGGTGCGGTCAAGGTCGCCAAGAAGCTCGTCCGCAAGCTCAAGCGCCTCAAGACGGCCAAGACGACCGTGAAGGTCACCGTCAAGCAGGGCGGCAAGACGCAGACGATCAGCCGCGCGGTGACGCTGAAGCGGTAGGCGCCACCGCACCGCGGGCTATCCGGCGCGCGACTCGAGCAGCCCCAGCAGCGCGGGCTGCTCGAGCGCCGGGTCCTGCTCGGCGAGCAGCTTCTCGGCGGCCCGGCGGCCGCCGAGCGCGCGCAGCCCGCGCTCGCCGCGCTCGGCGACGAGGTCGGCCAGCGCCCCGAGCCGGCGCGCGCGGGTGCGAACGGCCGCGACGTCCAGCCCGGCCCGGTGCGCGTCGAGCGCGGCAACCAGCTCGTCGATGCCGCTGACCGGCGGCAGCGAGGACACGGCCACGACCTCCGTGCCGCGCTCGCCGAGCGAGCGCAGCGCGGCGTTGAGGTCGCGCCGCGCGCGCAGCGCGACCTGGCCGAGGTCGGCCTTCGTCACGACGAGCACGTCGGGGACCTCCATGATCCCGGCCTTGAGGAACTGAAGTGCGTCGCCGGAGCCCGGCTGCACGACGACCGCCGTCGTGTCGGCCGCCTCGGCGACCTCGGTCTCGGACTGACCGACGCCGACCGTCTCGATCACGACCACGTCGAAAGCGGCGGCGAGCGCCTGGGCGGCGGCGCGGGTGGCGGGCGCGAGACCGCCGAGCCGCTCGCCCGCCGCCGTGGAGCGGATGAACAGCCCGCGGTCGGCCGGGTCGAACTCGATCCGCGCGCGGTCCCCGAGCAGCGAGCCGCCGGAGCGCTTGGAGGTCGGATCGACGGCGAGTACCGCGACCGTGCGGCCGTCGTCTCGCCACCTGCGCGCGAGCGCGCTCAGCAGCGTCGACTTGCCGGCGCCGGGCGGGCCGGTGACGCCGACCACGTGGGCGGGCGCCTCGCCGCCGAGCCGCGCGGGGGAGACCTCGGCGAGCAGCGTGGCGACCTGCTCGCGCGCGGCCGGCGTGCGGTTCTCGATCAGGTTCAGCGCGGCCGGCGCGGCGTCGAGGTCGCGCTCGCGCAGGCGGGCGCCGAGCTCTGCGCCGTTCACAGCGGCGCCCGCCTCACGCGGCGGCGGAGATCCCGTTGCGCGCGGCCACCAAACCGACGACGTCGCGCATGATCCGCGTCAGCTCGAAGTCCTTCGGGGTATAGACCGCGGCCACGCCCGCTGCCTTCAGCGGCTCGACGTCGGCCTCGGGGATGATTCCCCCGACGACGACCGGGATCTCCTCCCCGCCGGCCTCGCGCAGCGCCTCGATCACGTCGGGGATCAGCGAGCGGTGCGAGCCCGAGAGGATCGAGAGCCCGATCACGTGCACGCCCTCGTCGACCGCCGAGCGGGCGATCTGGGCGGGCGTGAGCCGGATGCCCTCGTAGACGACGTCCATGCCGATATCGCGCGCGCGGACGGCGATCTGCTCGGCGCCGTTGGAGTGCCCGTCGAGGCCGGGCTTGCCGACGAGGATCTTCGGCGTGCGGCCGATCCCCTCGCCCACGCGGGCGACCTCGTCGCGCAGGTCGGCGACGTCGGTCGTCGGGGCGGGTGCGGCGGCCTCGCCGACGCCGGTCGGCGCGCGGTAGGAGCCGAACGCGTCGCGCAGCGCCTGGGCCCACTCGCCGGTCGTGGCGCCGGCGCGGGCGGCGGCGATCGTCGCCTCCATCACGTTCTCGTCGGAGGCCGCGACCCGGGCGAGCTCCTCCAGCGCGGCGATCACGGCGGCCTCGTCGCGGCCGGCGCGCCACTCGCCGAGCGCGTCGATCGCCTCCTGCTCGACGGCAGGGTCGACGACGAGGATGCCGCCCTCGGCGTCGGCGGTCAGCGGCGAGGGCTCGGTCTCCTGGAAGCGGTTGACGCCGACCAGCACCTGGTCGCCGGACTCGATCCGGCCGAGCCGCTCGCGGTGGGAGTCGACCAGCGCGGCCTTCATGTACGGGACGGCCTCGACCGTGCCGCCGTGCTCGGCGACGCGCGCCATCTCCTCGCGGGCACCCTCCTTGAGCTCGGCGACCAGCCCCTCCATCACCTTCGAGCCCTCGAACAGGTCCGGATACTCGAGCAGGTCGGTCTCGTAGGCGAGCACCTGCTGGATGCGCAGGGACCACTGCTGGTCCCACGGGCGCGGCAGGCCGAGCGCCTCGTTCCAGGCGGGGAGCTGGATCGCCCGGGCGCGGGCGTTGCGGCCGAGCGTGACCGCGAGCGCCTCGAGCACGATCCGCTGCACGTTGTTCTCGGGCTGTGACTCGGTGAGCCCAAGGCTGTTGACCTGCACGCCGTAGCGGAAGCGGCGGTGCTTGGGGTCCTCGACGCCGTAGCGCTCGCGGCCGAGCTCGTCCCACAGCTCGGTCATCGCGCGCAGCTTCGCGTGCTCCTCGACGAAGCGCACGCCCGCGTTGACGAAGAAGCTCACGCGCCCGAACACCGTGCCCAGGCGCTCCTGGGGCACGCGCGCGCGGACCTCGTCGAGCACCGCCATCGCGTTGCACATCGAGAACGCGATCTCCTGCACGGGCGTGGCCCCGGCCTCCTGCAGGTGGTAGGAGCAGATGTTGATCGGGTTCCACTTCGGGACGTGCTCGACCGTGTAGGCGACCATGTCCGCGATCAGCCGCAGGCTCGGGCCGGGAGGGAACGCGTAGGTCCCGCGGCTCAGGTACTCCTTGATGATGTCGTTCTGGGTCGTGCCCTGGAGCACGTCCTGGGCGATCCCGTTCTCCTCCGCGGTGACGATGTAGAGCGCCAGCAGCCATGCCGCCGTCGCGTTGATCGTCATCGACGTGTTCATCTGGTCGAGCGGGATCCCGTCCAGCAGGGCGTGCATGTCGCCCTTGTGCGCCACCGGCACGCCGACCTTGCCGACCTCGCCCCGCGCGAGCTCGTGATCGGCGTCGTAGCCGGTCTGCGTCGGGAGGTCGAACGCGATGCTCAGCCCGGTCTGGCCCTTCGCCAGGTTCCGCCGGTACAGCTCATTGCTCTTCCGCGCGGTCGAATGGCCGGCGTACGTCCGCATCATCCAGGGGCGGTCGGGCTGCTCCAGGCGGTGGCTCATGGCGACATCTTGGCATCTGGGTCCTTGTGCTGACCGCAGCGGCCGTCGGCCTGCCGCCGCTCACGGAATTCTCCTACAGTCGCGCGTCCACCCCCTGGGGAGGGGGTTCCAGTCGTTCCGGAAGGGGATTTGCCATGCGCCATCGCGCGCCCGTCGTGCTGCTCGTCGTCGTACTCGCCTGCCTGCTCGGACCACCGGCGGCCAGCGCGGCGGAGGACTACCTGCGCCCCTATACGACGATCGCCGACCAGGGCGACGTCGGCGAGCTCGCCAAGCTCGGCGTCGACATCGAGCACGCGGGGTGGGACGGCAGCGGGCCGGCCGAGCAGGAGCTCGCGGTCGACCTGTTCGCCTTCCAGGCGCGCAAGCTCCAGGCGCGCGGCGTCGACCTCGAGCCGCTGCCGCTGCAGAAGCCGAGCGTCAAGTCCGCGGCGGCCGGCGACAGCCCGAACCCCTACTACAACGTCTATCGCCAGTTCATGGGCGACGGCGGCATCCACGACGAGATGCTGAAGATCGCCCGCGAGAACCGCGACGTCGTCAAGTACGAGCGGATCGGCACCTCGACGCTGGGCAAGCCGATGGCCGTGCTGAAGATGACGGCCGACGCGCGCAACACGAAGGACGGCTCGCGGCCCGCGGTCCTGTTCTCCTCCAACAACCATGCGCGCGAGTGGATCGCCGCCGAGGTCCAGCGCAGGCTGATGGGCTGGTTCGCGGCCAACAAGGACGAGCCGGGCGTGCGCCGCCTGCTCGAGACGCGCGAGATCTGGTTCATGCCGATCCAGAACCCGGACGGCTACGACTTCACGTTCACCTGCGGCACCGGCGACGCCAACCACCTGTGCCCGTCCGACGAGGCGCCCACCAACCGCTTCTGGCGCAAGACGCTGCGCGACAACAACGACAACGGGATCTACGGCGACTCGCAGGACGGCGTCGACCCGAACCGCAACTACCCGGCCAAGCGCGGCATCGACGAGGAAGGCGCGAGCAACAGCTTCAGCAGCGGCACCTACCGCGGCCCGTACGCGCTGTCCGAGCCGGAGAACCTCGCGTTCGACCGGCTGCTGCGGAAGATCCCGTTCAAGGCCAACGTCAACTACCACTCCGCCGGGCAGCTGCTGCTGACGCCGGTCTCCTACATCACCGACTACGCGCCCAACGACGCCACGATCTTCAACGCGATGACGGGTGTCGACGGCGACGGCGCGGTCGAGCCCTACACGCCGCAGCGGTCGTCGGACCTCTACGAGTCCAACGGCGACACGATCGACAACGGGTACCTCAACTACGGCGTGATCGGCTGGACGCCCGAGCTCGACACGTGCTCGACCGGCGGCGGGCCGAACGGCTGCAACCAGTTCGACTTCCCCGACGACGAGGGGAAAGTGCAGGCGATCTTCGAGAAGAACCTGCCGATGGCGCTGAACATCGTGCACTCGGCCGACCAGCTCGACCGCCCGCGCAACTTCGAGAACGACCCGGGCCAGTACCAGGTCAAGCCGACCCAGGACATCCAGATCAACGAGTTCGACGTCTCCTATGGCGCGACCCAGACGATCGAGGCGATCGTGCGCAAGTCGCTCGGGCCGGTGGACGTCAACGCGACGATCTCCGGCCCGGGCGGAAGCAGCCGCACGGTCGTGCTGCGGGCCCAGGACGCGCCCGCCGGCGAGCGCTACGGCGACGCGCCGGGCGTGTACTTCCATCGCGTGCGGGTGACGACGCCCGACAACTGGGCGTCGCCGACGCAGACGGCGCGGCCCGCGGTGGCGGGTGACGTGGTGACGCTCTCGGTGCGGGCCGGCGGCCTGCGCCAGCGCATGAGCTACCGGATCGAGGACGTCGGCGACAGCGATCCCGACAGCGCCCGGGTGCTCGTCGTCGCGGCCGAGGACTACACGGGCAGCTCGCCGAACCGCGGAGGCCCGTACGACTCGGCGCCGCGCTACCTCGACGACTATGCGTCGTCGCTGCAGGCGCTCGGCTACGACGTCTCGACGTTCGACGTCGACGCCCCGCCGGCCAACGCCGGCGACGGGCCGAGCCTCAAGCACCCGACGGCGCTCGGCGTCCTGTCGCACTTCGACGCGGTCGTCTTCGAGTCCGGGGACGACTTCATCCCGCAGGCCGCGGACGAGTCCAACCCGCGGCACCTGAGCACGCCGACGACCCAGTCGGGCTCGTTCACGCTCGCGCCGTGGGCGCACAAGGCGATGATCGGCCTGCGCGACTACCTCAACGAGGGCGGCAAGCTGATCGTCGGCGGGCGCAACGCGCACCAGTGGCCGATCGGCAGCACCAGCCTGTCCGCCACCGGGCCCTACCAGTGGGCGCCCGACAAGGTGTTCGGGTTCTCCTACCCGGACGGCAACGGCGGCGACGACGACCTGCCGGGCACGGCGTTCCAGCGCTACCGCGGGGTCTCCAACGACACCTGGCAGAACTACCTCGGCGTCGTCGGCCGGGCGACCGCCGGCACCCCGGCCACCTCGACGGGCTACGGCAACACGGTGCTCGACGCCGAGGCGATGGCGCCCAAGGCCGCCGGCATCTTCGACGGGATGGCCCCGTTCACGCTCGACACCGCGGCCGCGGACGATCCGAACGAGGACTCCGGCGGCGCCCCGGCGCCGCGCGCGAAGTCGCCCACGCGGCTGCGCAACTGGAGCTCGATCTCGGTCCAGGAGCCGCTGCGCCAGGAGCGCGTCGAGCTCGACGTGACGACGCCGCAGAGCCAGACGGGCGGCACGGCGCTCTCGACGGCCGACACCGTCACGTTCGGCTTCGGCCTCGAGCAGGTCGCCGGCACGGTGCGTGAGGAGCTGCTCGACCGGGCGCTCACGCACCTGCTCCCGCCGACCGCCGACACGACGGCTCCGCAGGTGGCGTTCAAGGCGCCGGCGAGCGACAGCGGGCAGACGTTCACCCCGCGCGACCCGGTGGAGGTCGACGTGACCGCCGCCGACGAGCGGGGCGACATGAAGGAGGTCCGCCTGCTCGCCGACGGCCAGCTGGTCGGCCGCTTCGGCACCTTCCCGTTCCAGTTCCGCTGGGCGCCGAAGGCCTCCGACGCCGGCAAGACCGTCACGTTGACGGCGGAGGCGGAGGATGCCGCCGGCAACGTCGCGACCGCCACGAAGGCGATCCCGGTGGCCGCCGCGGCCGCGGAGCTCGAGGCGCCGCTGCCCGCGGGCCGGCCGGGGCTCGAAGGCTCCCCCACGGTCGGCAGCACGCTGACGTGCGTCAACGGCGGGTTCCTGAACTCGCCGGCGTCCTACCGCTACGAGTGGCTCGCCGACGGCACCCGGATCGCGGACGCGACCGGCTCGCAGCACACGCTCGGCGCGGCCGAGCTCGGCCGCCTCGTCTCCTGCCGGATCACCGCCGTCAACGACGCGGGCGAGGCGGACGCCACCAGCGAGGGCCGCTACGTCTCGGCCGCCGCGGCGGGGCCGCCCGGAGCTCCCGGCACGCCGGGCATTCCGGGAACGCCGGGAACGCCGGGCGTCCCCGGCCCGGGCGAGACGCTCGTCTCGGCCGAGTGCGAGAAGCGCAAGGCGAAGCAGATCGAGTGCGTCGTGCGGCAGGTGCTGCGCAGCGCCTCGGACGCCCGCCTGCGGGCGACCGGCCGGATCTCCGGCCGCTCCAAGACCCTCACGCGATCGGGCGCGCGCAGCGTGCGCCTGCGGCTCGACCAGCCGCGCAAGGTGCGCTCGTCGCAGAAGGTCGTGCTGCGGGTCCGCAAGGGCACCGGCAAGCTCCAGCGCGTCACGCTGAAGCTCGGCCGCACGCGCGTGCTCGCGCTCGCGAACCCACGCTGAGGCAGCGCGGCGGGCGGCCTCCAGGCCGCCCGCCGCCCCAGCGGTGAGCGTCACTCAACGGTGGACTCATCCTGCATCCACGGTGCGGAGTCGTGGAATCAATCATCTAGGCTCCCGCCCGATGCGGGAGATCGACGTCAGGCACATGGGGCGCGAGCGGGTCATCTGCTGCTACGAGCTCGGCGACGGCGTGATCATCGACCCGGGCCCGCAGTCGAGCGAGCACACGCTGATCGAGGCGCTCGG
>DATFQI010000257.1:0-5109 GCA_035264365.1 Solirubrobacteraceae bacterium | reverse complement strand
AGCGAGTGCCCGTGCGAGAAGGGCTGCCCGTCGTGCGTGCAGTCGCCCAAGTGCGGCAACCTCAACGAGCCGCTGTCGAAGCTCGGGTCGGCCCAGCTGATGGGCCGCATGCTCGCCGCCTGAAGGATTGCGCCCACGAGTGGCGAAAGCCGGCGGGCACGTCGAAGTGCACCCTGAATGCCCTCCCGGCTCGTCCCGCTGGCGGCCGGTGCCCTGCTCGCCGCCTTCCCCGCGCCCGCCATCGCCCAGAGCGGAGGCGCCGCCGCGCCCGATTCGGGCGGCGGCCACGTCTTCGAGCAGCCCTCGCCGAAGCAACCGGCGAAGACCACCGCGCCGCGCCTGCGGGCGACGATCTTCACGGTGTCGGCCGGGAGCGTCGAGCTCGGCGACCCGCTGCGCTTCACCTGGCGCGTCGACGGCCCGGTGCGCACCGTCACCGCGCGCGTGACGCTGGTGCCCGACGGCGGCGGCAAGGCGATCTCGATCGCGCTCGGCAGGCGCCGCGCCGGCACGCGCTCGCTGCGCACGTGGACGCCGCGCGAGGGCCGCGTGCCCGCCGGCCGCTACTCCGCCCGCCTGCAGGCGAGCGGTCCGCGGCGCGCGCGGCTGCGGCGCACGGCGCGCGCCTCGGGGCGCCTGGCGCTGACGGTCACCGCGCCGGCCCCGCCGCCGGCGCCCGCGCCGGTGCCCGCTCCGGCTCCGGCGCTGCTCAGCGGGACCTTCCCCGTGCAGGGCGCCTACAGCTTCGGCGGCGCCGGCGCGCGCTTCGGCGCCGGCCGCACCGGCCACACCCACCAGGGCCAGGACATCATCGCCGCCGAGGGCACGCCGGTCGTCACGCCGGTCGCCGGGATCGTGCACTGGCGCGCCTTCCAGGCCGGAGGGGCCGGCTACTACGTGGTGATCCGCGGCGACGACGGGCGCGACTACGCCTTCATGCACTTCCAGGAGGGCTCGACGCTCGTGGCCAAGGGCCAGCGGGTCGCCGCGGGGCAGCGGATCGCGAGCGTCGGCAACACGGGCGACTCGCAGGGCGCGCACCTGCACTTCGAGATCTGGCCCGACGGCTGGTACGCCTCGGCCGACTCGCACCCGATCGACCCGCTGCCCCAGCTGCTGGCCTGGGCCGCCGCGACCTAGCGCCCAGCCCGCGCGAGTCGGGGTTGGTCCCTAGGACGCCTGCGCGCGGATGACGCGCAGGGAGGGCCGCTCGAGCATCGCCTCGGCGGCCTGCTCGGCCTCGGCGGCGGCGCGCTCGCGCAGCAGCCGGCCGAGGTCGGGTGCGGGCAGCGGGCGCGAGACGTAGAAGCCCTGGGCGAGGTCGCAGCCGAGCTCGGTGAGGTAGGTCCAGGACTGGTGGCTCTCGACGCCCTCGGCCACGACGCGCAGGCCGAGGTTGTGGGCGAGGTCGATGGTGGAGCGCACGATCGCCGCGTCGGAGGCGTCGATCGCCATGTCCATCACGAACGACTTGTCGATCTTGATCACGTCGACGGGCAGGCGCTTGAGGTTGGCCAGCGACGAGTAGCCCGTGCCGAAGTCGTCGACGGAGAGCGTCAGGCCGATCCGGCTGAGGCGCTCGAGCACCGCCTGGGCGCGGCCGGGGTCGAGCATCAGCATGCTCTCGGTGATCTCGAGCTCGAGCAGCCGCGCGTCGACGCCGTGCTTGTCGAGCAGGCGCGGGATCTCGACCGCGAGCTGCGTGTCGAGGAACGAGCGGGCGGAGAGGTTGACCGCGACGCTGAGCTCGCGGCCCTCGTCCTTCCACTCGCGCACCTGGCGCAGCGCCGTGTCGAGCACGTAGGAGGTGAGCGGGGCGATCAGGCCGGTCTGCTCGGCGATCGGCACGAACTCGGTCGGGCCGACGAGCCCGAGCCGCGGGTGCTCCCAGCGCGCGAGCGCCTCGACGCCGACGACGGTGCCCGTGGCGAGCTCGGCCTTGGGCTGGAAGAAGAGCGTGATCTCGCCGTTCTGGATCGCTTGGCGCAGGCCGCCGGCGAGCGAGAGGCGGCGCGGGCTGAAGCGGTCGAGGCGCGGCTCGAACATCGCGTGGCCGCCGCCGCCCTCCTTGGCCGAGTACATCGCGATGTCGGCGCGCTGGATCAGCGTCTCGACGCCGGTGCCGTGGGCCGGGTGGCAGGCCATGCCGATGCTCGCGTCGACCTCGAGCGTGAGGCCCTCGATCGAGAACGGCTCGCGCAGGCCGGCCAGCAGCTGGCGGGCGACGACGTTGGCGTCGCCGGGGCGGCGCAGCGCGGGCAGCAGCACGCCGAACTCGTCGCCGCCGAGGCGGGCGACGGTGTCGCGGCCGCCGAGCGACGCCTCGAGCCGGTGCGCGACCTCCTCCAGCAGGCGGTCGCCCGCGTGGTGGCCGAGCGTGTCGTTGATCTCCTTGAAGTGGTCGAGGTCGATCAGCATCACGGCCGAGGCGACGTCCGACCGGCGGCCGGCGGTGATCGCCTGCTCGATGCGGTCGCGGAACAGCGTGCGGTTCGGCAGGCCGGTGAGCGCGTCGTGCAGCGACTGGTGCTCCTTGGCGATCGCCGCGCGCCCGCCGCGGTGGACGGCGAGGAACGGGAGCAGGAGCAGCAGCAGCGCCGGGAGGCTGAACTCGGCGGCCAGCACGACGACGGGCGAGAGGCCGAGCAGCAGGCCCGCTGTCGAGGCCTGGAAGAACAGGTCGTTGGCCAGGTAGCGCCCGAGCTTGATCACGCCCTGGGCGAGCGCGACGACGGTCGAGACGAGCGCGCTGTTGACGACGAAGAAGCTCCCGGCGACGCCGAGGATCGGGACCAGGTCCTCGGGGCCGAACGGCAGTGTGCCGGACTCGGGCACGTCCGTGAACGTCAGCAGCGCCGAGGCCGCCGCGACGGAGACCGAGTATTGCGCGGCGTTGAAGGCGATCTTCTTGATCGGCTTGCCGTTGAGCGTGTCGGCCAGGATGCTGGCCGCGAGCAGGCCCGCCATGGCGACGGCCGGGCCGCCGGCGAGCATCAGCGCCAGCGCGAAACACGTCGACGTGGTGACCTCGCCCTCGGACCCGCGCGTGTGGACCTTCAGCGGGACGAGTTCGCCGGCGAGGGCGCAGAGGGCGAAGAGAGCCAGCTCCGGATCGAGGAGCTGGTCGAGGGTCTCGTACCCCGTGCCGAGCACCAGGACCGCGCACGCGGCGCCGGTGGCGACCACCAGCGTCACGTAGAGATCGAGTGGGTGGTAGCGGCGGAGCACGAAGTCGGTTCAGTCGAGAGGGTGGGAGGCGAGGGTGCCCTGCCCCGACAACCGCACTGATGCGGCGGTCGCAGGCACCCTCGTGCTCACCACTTGCGGCCGTTCCTTGCGTTCATGCGTTTCCTCCGAGCTGTAGAAGTGGTTGACCGATCGCTAGGAAGCGATCAGCTCCACTTCATCCCAGCGCCGAGGCCCTGCAGGAACACGGCGACGACGCTCGCGGTGAACGCCATCCGGTAAAGGCGCAGCTTCATGACTGACCTCCTTGTCTCTGGCTCCCCCTTCAGGAGCCGGGCAACAGGCTTTTCGGCGGGCTCAATACCGGAGTTGAGCAATTGGACACGTGTTCGAGTCGGCTCTCGCGCGCACGCGCCGATGTTGGTCTTGCAGATGATCCTCGGAATCGCCTACCTGCTCTGCCTGCTGTCCGTGCCGCTCGCGGGCGGGCGCCTGTCCGCGCTCGCAGACGTCGAGCTGCGCAAGGCGTGGCTCGCCGGCACGGCGATCGCGATCCAGGTCGGCATCGTGTCGATCTTCCCGGGCGACCTGGGTCCGCTCGGCGAGCCGCTGCACGTGCTCTCCTACCTGCTGCTCGGGGCGTTCGCCTGGTTCAACCGGCGGATCGCCGGGCTTCCGATCGTCGCGCTCGGCGGCCTGCTCAACTTCATCTGCATCGCGGTCAACGGCGGCGTGATGCCGGCCGACCCCGACGCGCTGGAGGCGATCGGGCGCTCGCCGACCTCCGACGAGTTCATCAACTCGACCGCGCTGGCGGACCCGAAGCTCGCCTTCCTCGGCGACATCGTCCCGACGCCGGCCGCCTGGCCCGTCGCCAACGTCTACTCCGTGGGCGACCTGCTGATCCTCACCGGGGCCTTCGTGCTGCTGCACGTGGCCTGCGGCTCGCGGCTCGTCGCGCGGCGGTTCCGGCGCGAGCCGGTCCCGGCGGTGGCATAGCGCATGTTGCGCGCGGCGCTCGGCGACGCCCCGAGCCGGCGGTTCTTCGCGGCCCACGCCCAGTCGTGCCTCGGCTCCGGGCTCGCCTACGTGGCGCTGCCGCTGCTCGCCTACGACCGCTTCGGCTCCGCGTGGGCCGTCGTGGCCGTGCTGCTGCCGGACCTGCTGCCGGCCGTCATCCTCGGTCCGCTGATCGGCGCGCTCGTCGACCGCTGGGGCTGGCGGTTGTGCGCGATGCTCGGCGACGCGATCCGCTGTGCGGCGTTCCTGCTGCTGCTGTTCGGTGAGAGCCTGCCGCTGCTGACCGGCGGCGCCGCGCTGGCCGGGCTCGGCACCGCGCTGTTCGGGCCGGCCGCGCTGGCGGGCCTGCCGCAGCTGGCCCCCGGCGACCGGCGGCCCGCGGTGATGGGCCTCTTCGGCGCGCTCGACGACCTCGGCCTCACGCTGGGCCCCGCGCTCGCCGCCGCGCTGCTGTTCGTGATGCCGACGGACGGGCTGCTCGCGCTCAACGCCGTTTCGTTCGCCGTCAGCGGCTTTGTGATCGCGGGCATCCGCACGCCCGCGATGGCCGCTCGAGAGCCCATCGTCGAGCGAGCCCCGTCGCTGCTCGCCGAGGCGCGCGCCGGGATCCGCGAGCTCGCCGGGCGGCCTGAGGTGCGCGCGCTGCTCGGCTCCTCGACCGCGGCCGTGCTGTGCATCGGCATGACCAACGTCGGCGAGGTCATCCTCGCGCGGGAGGTGCTCGAGATCGGCGGCTCCGGCCTCGCCGTGCTCATGACCGCAGGCGGCGTCGGCACCGTCGCGGGCTCGCTCGCCGCGCGCTTCAAGGTCGCCTGGGAGTGGCGCCGCGCCTACCAGGTCGGCCTGGGCTGCATGGCCTTCGACCTGCTCGCGTGCGCGACGCTGCCGAGCTTCTGGCTGCTG
>DATFQI010000256.1:0-25162 GCA_035264365.1 Solirubrobacteraceae bacterium | reverse complement strand
CCCTGGAGGAGAACCGCGCGGACCTCGAGCGCCACGCTCGCGACTTCGCAGCGCGTTCCGGCTTCACCTACACGGTCCTCGACCCCTCGGGCCGCGGTGTCATCGGCTGCGTGTACATCTATCCCGACAAGGAGGGGGTCGACGACGCCGTCGTCAGCTCGTGGGTGCGTGCCACCCGCGCCGGGCGCGATGCCGCGCTCCGGGAGCTCGTGTCCCGCTGGCTCGCCGAAGCGTGGCCGTTCGAGCGGATCTCATACGCCGGCGCCACGTAGCCGCTCAGGAGAGGGTCGCGCTCGGCGTGCCCGCCGCGAGGACGCTCGCAGGCAAGCGGGCGGAGAGGCGGGTGCCCCGGCCGGGCGGGCTGCTGACGTCCATCCGGCCGCCGAGGGCGGTGACGCGGTCGACCAGGCCCCGCAGGCCGGACCCTTTGGTGGCGTCCGCGCCGCCGGCGCCGTCGTCGGCGATCGTCAGCTCCAACGTGCCGTCGGTGGCGGTGACGTCCACGCTGACCCTTTCCGCCCCGGCGTACTTGGCGACGTTCGTCAGCGCCTCCGAGACGAGGAAGTAGGCGGCGGCCTCGATCGTCGGGTCGGGTCGCTCCGGAACCGCGACGTGCAGGTCCACCGGCAGCGGCGCCCGCTGAACGAGCGCCTTGAGCGCTGTTGCGAGGCCGTGTTCCGTGAGGACGGACGGGTGGATCGGGCCAGGTCGCGCAGCTCGCTGAGGCCGCAGGCGAGCTGTTCCCGTGCCCGGGCCAGCATCGCCCTGGCGGCCTCGGGGTCGCCGTCGAGCTTTCGCTCCAGCATGCTCAGCTCGAGCGCGGTGACCACGAGCCGCTGTTGAGCGCCGTCGTGGAGGTCGCGTTCGATCTGACGTCGCGCCTCGACCGAGGCCTCGACGAGCCGCGCGCGCGACGCTGCCAGCTCGTTCCGGCCCTGGGCGTTCTGGACCGCGTACGCCACCAGCTCGGCGAACGCGGGCCGGTCCTCCGCGCCGGCCGGCGGCGGGCCCTCCCCCGGCCAGGCCGCCGTCACCGCCCCCCAGACGCGGCCGCCGATCACGATCGGGCCGCCGACGCCAGAACGGACTCCGAGGTCGCGCATGAGCGCCGCCACGACGCCGCCGACCTCGTCGAAGTCCACGATCCTGACCGGCCGCGCGGTCTGCAGCATCTGCCCCAACAGCCCGCGGCCTTGCTCGATGGCGGCGCAGTGCCCGACGGGCAGCGCCGGCGCCATGCCGTCCGACCAGCTCGCCACGACCTCGGCCCACTGGGGGTTCACGACGCGCAACAGGGTCCCCCGCTGCGCCCCGAGCAGCAGCCCGGCCTCGCGCGCGACCGCGGTGAAGACCTCGTCGGGTGGCGGCTCGCTGGCCACGAACGTGGCGACACGCCGCAAGACCGCGTGCTCGCGCACGAGCTGCTCCAACGACCCACCGGCGGGCGTGACGCTCACGAAGCGACTTTAACCGCGCGGCGGCGCAGCGCAAACAGGGCTGAACAGCCCTAGCGGAGCTTGGCGGAGATCTCCTCGAGCTCGCCGGGCTCAGGGGTGCGGCGCGGGACGTCGACGTCCAGCCCCGGGATCACGTGCACGTGGAAGTGGAAGACGGTCTGCCCGGCCGCCTCGCCCATCGCGTTCGCGAGCGTGACGTCACCGTGGCCGAGGCGCTCCCGCATCCGGCCCGCGAGCCGCTGCGCCGCGCGCAGGACATGGGCGACGTCCTCCGGCGAGGCCTCGCCGACGTCGCGAACGTGCCGGCGCGGGATCACGAGCGCGTGGCCGCTGTGCCACGGGGCGATGTCCATGAAGGCGATCGTGTGCTCGTCCTCGTCGACCTTGAAGGCCGGGATGTCGCCCCGCACGATGCCGCAGAAGATGCAGTCGTCGGCCACGGCGGGCATGTTCGCACACGCCCCGGGGTGGCTGGCCCGCCCGCACGCGCTCCAGTAGAGGGGATCAGCGGGTCGGCGGGGCCTCCGCCATCACCTCGACGTGGTTGCCGGCCGGGTCGCGCACGAACGAGCGCGGGGCGCCCCAGGCGTTCGAGCCCGGCCGCGGCTCGAAGCCGCGCTCGCGCAGGCGGTCCAGGGCCGCGTCGTAGTCCTCGACGACGACCGCCGCGTGGCCGCGCGCGGTGGTCACGGGGTCGTCGAAGGGCATCAGGTGGATCTGCGTGCCGGCGCGCTCGACCCAGGTGAAGCGGCGCAGCGACTCGGGTGGCTCGACCTGCTCGAACCCGAGCAGCGCCCAGAACGCCACACACGCCTCCACCTGGTCCGGCCGCACCTCGATCGAGACGTGCTGGAGCATGGTTCGAACCCTAGACCGGCGCTACCGTGCCCGCATGCCCGAGGATCACTTCGGACCCGACGTGGCCGCCCGCTACGACGCGGACTCCGCCGCGATGTACGCGCCCGAGGCGCTGGACCCGGCCGTCGACCGGCTCGCGGAGCTCGCCGCGAGCCGCCCGGCGCTCGAGCTGGCGATCGGGACCGGCCGCGTCGGCCTCCCGCTCGCCGCGCGAGGCGTCCCGGTGTCCGGCATCGAGCTCTCGGAGGCGATGGTCGCCGAGCTGCGGGCCAAGCCCGGCGGGGACGCGATCCCGGTGGCGATCGGCGACATGGCGACGACGCGCGTCGAGGGCTCCTTCAGGCTCGTCTACCTCGTCTTCAACACGATCGTGAACCTGACCTCGCAGGATGCGCAGGTGGCCTGCTTCGAGAACGCCGCCGCACACCTGGAGCCGGGCGGCCGCTTCGTCGTCGAGGTCGGCATCCCGCAGCTGCGCAAGCTGCCGCCGGGCGAGCGCGTCCGCGGCTTCGCCGCCGAGGACGGCTACTGGGGCCTCGACGAGTTCGACGTCGTCGAGCAGCGCCAGGTCTCGCACCACTTCCACGCCACCGAGGACGGCATCCGCCACAAGTGGGTCCCGTTCCGCTACGTCTGGCCGTCGGAGCTCGACCTGATGGCCCGGATCGCCGGCCTGCGGCTGCGCGATCGCCGGGCGGACTGGCACGGCGCGCCGCTGACCGCCGAGAGCCGCAGCCACGTCTCGGTCTGGGAGAAGCCCGCCCGCTCCTAGCTACTCCACACCGAACTCCGACAGGTCGAGCAGCGCGAGCCGCTGCGGGTCGGCGAGGATGTCCATCGCGACGATCCTCCCGTCCGCGACGGTGAGCGCCACGACGGAGAGCGCGACGCCGTCCTGCACGACCACGCCTCCCGGGCCGCCGTTGACCACGGCGGGCCGGGCGAACTCGGCCAGCGGACTGTGGGCGAACGCCTGCTGGGACACGGCGTCGGCGCCGTGGACGATCCGCGGCGCGGCGCCGTCGTCCACGCGGAGGACGACGTCGGGGTCCAGCAGCGCGAGCAGGTCCTCGAAGCGCCCGTCGCGCGAGGCGGCCATGAACGCCTGGCCGACCTCGCGCCGGCGGCGCAGGCTGCCGCCGGAAGCGGGCGCGGAGCCGCGCACCCGCCGGCGAGCGCGGCTGGCGAGCTGCCGCGACGCCTCGGGCGAGCGCCCGACGATGTCCGCGATCTCCCCGAACGGCACCGCGAACATGTCGTGCAGCACGAAGGCGAGCCGCTCGGCCGGCGTCAGCGTCTCCAGCACGACCAGCAGCGCCAGGCCGACCGAGTCGGCCAGCAGCGCCTCGTGCTCGGGGTCGAGCTCGCTGTCGCGCTCGATCAGGGGGTCCGGCATGCGCCACTCCTCCTCGATCGGCGCGGCGGCCTTCGCGCGGCGCGCGCGCAGCATGTCGAGCGAGACGCGGGCGACCGCGGTCGTGAGCCAGCCGCCCAGGTTCGCGATCCCACCGTCGTCGGTGCGCTGCAGCCGCAGCCACGCTTCCTGCACGGCGTCCTCGGCCTCGGTCAGCGAGCCGAGCATGCGGTAGGCGACCGCCTTCAGGTGGTCCCGGTGCTCCTCGAAGAGGCCTGCGAGGTACTCGTCGCGCTCCATGTCACATCCCTTCGTCGCCGTCCGTCAAAGGGATGACGGATGACCACCGGCCGACGTGACATCAAAGGATCACGCCCACGTGAACTGCGTGACGGTGAACGCCGCGCCCTGCGGGTCGGCGAGCGTGGCCGTACGGAACCCCGGCACGTCGTGCGGCGCGTCCAGGAGCGCGGCGCCGAGCCGGACGGCGCGCCGTGCGACCGCGACCGCGTCATGGACGCGGAAGTCAACACTCCAGCGGGCGGGCGCGCCGTCGTGCACCATGATCGCCACGGTGTCGGGCGGGACGGGTTGGCCGTCGACACCGCCGGCGTATTCCGGCAGCCGCCAGAGGACGATCTTCCCGAACGGCTCCGCCCGCCAGCCGAACAGCGCGCCGTAGAACGCCTCCGCGCCGCCGGGATCCGGGGTGTGCAGGGTGCTCAGGTCCCAGCTCCCGGGCTCGTTGACGAGCTCCGCCCGCCCGATCTCGCCCACGGCGAAGCGCGCGCCGGCGGGATCGGCCAGCACCGCGCAGCGGCCGGCCCGGGCGACCAGGGTGCCGTCCGCGCGACGTGCCCGTGCCACGGCGTCATCGACGCTCGCGACGCGCACGCGCGTGACCCAGCCGGCCGACGGGGCCGGGCCGAGCCCCGCCACGGCCCGCCCGGCGAAGCGCGCCACGCCGTCGCGCGTCTCCCAGCCGAACAGGGCGTCGTAGAACGCCGCGGCGCGCTGCGGGTCCGGCTGGCCCGCCTCCACCCAGCAGGGGGCGCCCGCGGCGCTCAATAGCGGACCCGCGGATCCAGGAACGCGTAGGCCACGTCGACGATCAGGTTCATCGCCACGATCGCCAGGGCCCCGATCAGGACCGTCCCCTGGACCATCGGCAGGTCGGACTTCTGGATCGCGTCGAACGCGAGCCGGCCGATCCCGGGGATGTTGAACACGGCCTCGATCAAGATCGCGCCGCCGAGCAGGATGCCGAGGTCGAGCCCGAACATCGTCACGACCGGCGTGACCGCGGAGCGCACGCCGTGCTTGAGCACGACGCGGCGCTCGGGCAGCCCCTTCGCCTTCGCGGTGCGGATGTAGTCCTCCCCCAGCACGTCGAGCAGGTTCGAGCGCAGGAAGCGCGCGTAGACGGCGGAGAAGGACGTGGCCAGCACGATCCAGGGCAGCACGAGCGCCGACGCCCAGGCGAGCGGATCCTGGGTGATCGGCGTGTACTGGCCCGCGCCGGCGAAGATCGGCAGGACCTTCCCGAGGTCCTTGGAGAACAGGTAGATCGCGACGAGCCCGAGCCAGTAGGCGGGCGCCGAGATCGCGATCAGCGCGCCGCCCATCGTCAGGCGGTCGATCAGGGTGCCGCGCTTGACGGCCGACGCGATCCCCACCGCGACGCCGATCAAGAGCCAGATGACGGCGCCGCCGACGGCCAGCGACACGGTCGCGGGGAGCCGGTCGAACAGCGTGTCCTTGACCGCGACGTTGTTCTGGTAGCTGTAGCCGAAGTCGAAGTGCAGCACCAGGTTCTTGACGTAGATCGCGTACTGCACGTACCAGGGCCTGTCGAGCCCGAGCGTCTCGCGGATCGACGCGACGAGCTCCGGCGTGGGGTTGCGGCCGGCGCGCAGCAGCGCAGGGTCCGCGGACGGCAGCAGCACGAACACCACGTACGTGATGAACGAGATGATCAAGAGCAGGAGCGCCGACCACAGCAGGCGCCGCACGACGAACACGGCCATCGCGGAGGCACGCTAGGTCCAGCGCGCGGGCGCCGGGAGCCGTTTCGAGGATCCTGAAACGACACAGCCGCGACCGCTGCGACATCTTTGTGGCAGATGACCGTCGAGTACCTCCAGGAGTCCGACCTGATCGCGCGGCCGCTGCGGGTGTCGACGGCGCCGGTGCACTCGCTGCTGATGGCGATGCGCGACGCGGCCGGCGCCGACCGAGCCGACACGCCCGAGGCATGGCGGCGCGTGATCCGCTCGCACCTGACCGCGCGCGACTACGAGGTGCTCGCGCCGCTGGCCACCTCGCGCCCGACGCTCGTCCCTTCCGCGCTCGTCCCGTTCCCGCAGCCCGCCTACCAGACGCTCGAGGACGGGCTCGAGCAGATCGTCTCGGCCGCAGACGCGCTCGGCGGCGAGATCGACGAGTGCGTCGGGTCCGGCGGGGCGGGCGACTGGTGCGACGCGGCCCGCGACCCGCAGCGCTGGCTGCGGGGGCTCGCGCTCGCCATGACCCGCGCCTGGGCGGGCTTCCGCCCGATCTGGCAGGTCCGCCGGGAGCAGCTCGCAGCGGAGGCCGAGCGCGTGGCCGGCGCCGCCGAGCGCGGTGCGCACCTGCAGGTGCTGTGCGACCTGATCGGATGCGCCCACGTGCGCGCCGACCGCTGGGTGTTCGAGTGGCCGGGCGCGCAGGACGTGCGGCTCGACGTGCCGGCCGAGGGTCTCACTCTCGTCCCGCTCGTCTCCGGCAGCCGCGCTTCGATCGTCGACGTCGACGGGCCGGTCGTGCGGCTCGTCGGCTACCCGTTACGGCAGCGCCGGCACGCGCCGGAGCCGACGCTGGAGGCGCTGCTCGGGATCCCGCGCGCGCGGATCCTGCGCGAGCTCGACGAGCCCGCCAGCAACAACCGGCTCGCGACCGTCCTGCAGACGGTGCCGAGCGCCGCGACCCATCACGTCAGCGCGTTGTCGGCCGCGGGCCTCGTGATCCGCGACCGCTCCAACGGCAGCCTGCGGGTCCGGCGAACCGCGCGCGGCGACGCGCTGGTCGCGCTCTACGCCGCGTAGCTCGCGCGGCTCAGACCGGATGCGACCCGCGCATCCGCTCCTCGGCCTCCGAGTCCGACGCCCTCCCGTAGCGGTCGCTCGAGTCCGGCGGGCGCACGATCAGGTAGGCGATCACGCCGACGATCGGGAAGATCAGCACGATCAGCGCCCAGGCGAGCTTCTTCAGGGTGGTGAACTGCGGCCGGCGCACGATGTCGACGACGACGAAGACCCAGACCAGGAACCACAGGATCGCGATGACGGTGAGCATGCCCCGCACGATCCCGTGCCCGCCGGCGCCGCGCTTCATCCGAAGAGGATGAGGCGGGGGTGCTAGCCCGGCTGCTCGAGCGCGGGCGAGTGGCCGGCGAGGCTCGAGCGGGCGAAGGCGCCGGCCCGCTGGAGGGCGTCGGCCGCCTCGGGCAGGAACGACCAGAACACGTGGAAGACGTGGGTGTCGGCCGGGTAGAGCTCGAGCCTCGCGTCCACACCGTGCTCGAGGGCGCGGTCCACCAGCCGCTGCGCATCGGGCAGGATCATGTCGCCGGTGGCGGCCTGGACCAGCATCGGCGGCAGCCCCGAAAGGTCCGCCATGAGCGGGTTGACGACCGGGTCCTCGGCCGGATGCCCGTCGAGGTACGCCTGCATCGTCCGGGTCAGCTTCTCCAGGTCCTCCGGCGGCTCGCCGCCGCCTGCGGCGGACAGGATCGCGTTGCCGGTCGGGTCGACCCCGGGGCACAGGAACAGCGCGGCGGCCGGCAGCGGGAGGTCCTGAGTGCGGGCGCTCATCATCAGCGAGCAGGCGAGCCCCGCCCCGGCCGAGTCGCCCGCCACGACCACCCCGCCCGGCCGCTGCCCGAGCAGCCAGCGGTACGCGCTCAGCGCATCCTCCACGGCCGCGGGGAACGGGTGCTCGGGCGCGAGCCGGTAGTCCGGCACCAGGGCGCCGACCCCGGCCGCCGCCGCGAGCGCGCTGACCAGCGGCCGGTACCCGTAGGCGGACCCGACCGAGTACCCGCCGCCGTGCAGGAACAGGATCCCCACATCCTGCCCGCCCGCCGGGGTGACCGCCAGCGACGGGACGCCGCCGGCGTTGACCGGCCGGACCTCGGCGCCGTCGGCGACCGGGGACTGCGCGAGGAACGCCTCGTAGGCGGTCCGCATCTCCTCGACGTCCGGATCGGCCGCGGCGACCTCGAGCACCGGCGCCCACATCGTCGCCATGCGGTTGGCCAGCTCGCCGCCCACGGACTGCGTCGTGGCGATCGCCTCGTCGAGGTCGGCGAGCAGCTTGCGCGCACGGTCGAGCAGCGCGCTGCCGGCGACCGTCAGCTCGACGCGGTGCGTCGAGCGCCGCAGCAGCTCGCATCCGAGCAGCCGCTCGAGCGCGCGGATCTGGCGGCTGAGCGCGGGCTGGGAGAGGTACAGGCGGGTGGCCGCGCGATTGAAGTTGAGCTCCTCCGCGACGGCGACGAACGCTCGCAGGTGCCGGACCTCGACGCCCTCGGGCGCCTGAGGGAATGCGAGTACCTCACCGCTCACCCGTCGCAGTATGCCGGGGCGTCCGTGCGCGGTGATGCGGATCGTGCATCGCGGTCTTGCCGGATCGGCCTTTCCATTTCGCGCGACCCGGCGCCAGCATCGCCGCCATGCTCTCCGCAGCCATCGCCGACGAGTTCGCATTCGCCGCCGCCGTGCAGCGCCACCGCCCGGAGCTGCACCGGCACTGCGCCCGGCTGCTGCGCTCGCCCGCCGACGCCGAGGACGCGCTGCAGGAGACCCTGCTGCGCGCCTGGCGGTCGCGACGCACCCTCGCCTCCGAGGCCACCCGGGCCTGGCTGTACCGCATCGCCACCAACGCGTGCCTCGACCTCGTCGCCCGCCGCGAGCCGACGTGCGAGCTGCCGGACGACGACGAGCCGGAAGCCCCGTCCGAGCAGCGTCCCGACGCGCAGCTCGTCGCCAGGGAGACGCTCGAGCTCGCGCTGTTGACGGCGATCCAGGAGCTCCCGGAGCGCCAGCACGCCTCGCTGGTGCTGCGCGACGTCCTCGACTGCTCGGCCCGCGACACGGCCGCGGCGCTGTCGACCAGCGTCGCCGCGAGCAACAGCGCGCTGCAGCGCTCGCGCGACGCGCTCCGCGAGCGCCTCGCCGCCGACCGCCTGGAATGGGCGTGCGAGCCTCCGACGGCCGCGCAGCGGCGCGCGCTCCGGCGCTACCTGCGAGCGCTCGAGCAAGGCACGGCCGAGGCCGGCATGCAGCAGCTGGCGGAGGCCGCCTGACCCCTCAGAGGGCGGAGAGCTCCTCGCGGGAGAGGCCTTCCAGCCCCAGCGAGCGCAGCGTCCGGCGGCCCTCGGCGCGGAAGTCGCGGACGAGCACGACCGAAGTCACCTGGATCACGGCGTCCATCACCGGCGTGGGCACGCCGACGCGCGCCGCCAGGTCCGTGAAGAGGATCAGCGAGTAGCCGACGTCCTCGGTCAGGTACCGGTGATCGAGCTCGCTCTGGGCCCGGATGCCGAGGAAGCCGGGCGCGCGGCTATAGGCGGTCGAGTAGTTGTGCTCGGTCATGTAGCCCTGCCGGATCCCGATCTCCGGCTCGGACAGGATCGTGACGCCGAGCGCTGCGGCGATCGCCAGCCGCTCCCGGTCGACGGCCTCGATCAGCCGCCCGACGCTCTCCGTCACGCCCTCCTCGTAGAAGAGGAAGTCGCCGCCGGTGCGCTCGAGCAGGCCCGCGTTGAGCAGCGTGACCGCCGGGTGGATCACGGGATTGCCGTTCTGGAGCGTCGTCTGGAAGACGCTCTCTGCCGGCTCGACCGCCGGCCACACCTCACTGACGAGGCCGTACAGGCGCTCCGTCCCGGCGCGCGGCGTCGCCGCGAGGAAGACGGCGGTCTCGAGCTTGAGGAAGACGTTGATCTCGGCGGGCCCGGTGATCCGCACGGCGTAGGGCAGCGTGCTGGTCTCGCCGACGACGATGCGATCGTCGCCGAGCTCGAGCCCCGCCGCGCGTATGAACGCGAGCGCGCCGGCGCACGACCCGGGGCAGACCAGCACGGCCATCCCGTCGGCCAGGTGCGGTCCCGCCGCGGCGGCCAGCGGCTCCGTGGCGTACGCGGGCCCGACCACCACCACGAGCTCGGCGCCGGCCATCGCCTCGGCGACGTCGGTCCCGGCATAGCGGACCGGCGCGAAGCCCTCGAGACCGCCGCTCGCGCGGATGCCGCCGGCCTCGGCGATGGCGACCACGTGCGCGCCGTATCGCACGGGCGCGTAGAGGGCCACCTCGTGACCGTGCTGCGCGAAGTCGAACGCCGACGCGATCCCTCCGTTCCCGCCTCCGAGCACCGTGACGCGCATGGTCCGGCAGCCTACGCGCGCGGCCAGAGCTGCGGGAACAGCGGGTGCTCGAGCGCGTCGCCGGGCGCGAGCTCGCCCTCGAGCTCCGGGAAGGTCGGGCTCGTGGCGTGCGGGCGGGCGGCGAGCCGCACGTCGTCGCCCACCAGGCGCACGGAGAAGGCGCGCCGGCGATTGCGCGAGCCGGCGGCCGCGTGCAGGGTCAGCATGTTGAAGGCGACGGCGTCGCCCGGCTCGAGCTCCCAGCCGAGGATCTCGAAGGCGTCGCGATCGCCCTCGACGTCGG
This sequence comes from Solirubrobacteraceae bacterium, assembly GCA_035264365.1. Lineage (GTDB taxonomy): Bacteria > Actinomycetota > Thermoleophilia > Solirubrobacterales > Solirubrobacteraceae > DATFQI01. The sequence goes on along the minus strand of DATFQI010000256.1, from coordinate 14,785 downwards.
GCACCTCCTCGAAGGTCCCCTCCTCGAACACGAGCGCGCGGTCGTCGAAGAAGCTGCGAGGCATGTACCAGGTGTGCGAGGCGTGCGAGGCGGCGACGAACTCGAGCGTGCTCTCGCGCGGGACGTGGTCCAGCGGGATCCAGAGCGAGACCGTGTCGTGGCCGTCGATGTTGTAGTAGGGCTGGTCCTGGTGCCACGGCGTGCGGATCGTCGTGCCCGGCTCCTTGACGAGCAGGTGATCGTGGTGCAGCCGCACGGTCCGGCTGCCCATCAGCCGCGCCGCCACCTCACCGATGCGCGAGGTGCGCACGACCTCCTCGTAGGCGGCGATCCGCGTCCAGTTGCGGAAGTCCTCCAAGAAGCGCCCGGACGTGCCGTCGCCGCCGCCCTCGAGCGCCCGCTCGCTCGGGTCCGACATGTTCTCCTCGACGCCCTCCGCCAGCCGCGCGACCGCGTCCGCGCCGAGCAGCCCGCGCACGACGCACGCGCCGTCGCGCTGGAAGTCCGCCGCGACGTCGGCGAGTTCTGCGGTCACTCCGGTGCTCACGGCGGTTCTCCTCGGATCGGTTCGGTGGAGTTGTAGAGCACGCGGTCTATCCACGCTGCCCGCGTCGGCGTAGGCTCGCGCCATGAACGCGATCGTCGTAGGGACCGATGGGTCGCCCGGCGCCGAGGCGGCCGTGCAGAAGGTGATCGAGCTGGCGAGCGGGGACGGGGCACCGACCGTGCACGTCGTCTGCGCCTATCCGGGCAAGTCGGCGCTCGAGCGGCTGGGGATGACCGCGAAGTCGGATCCGGTCGACATGCGCGGCGTCGCCGCCGACCTGCTCGCGCGCGCCGAGCGGCGCCTGTCCGAGGCGGGGTTCACGGTCGAGAAGTACGCGCGCGAGGGCGATCCCGCGCACACGATCATCGAGGTCGCGGAGGAGACCGGCGCCGACCTGATCGCCGTCGGAGCACACGGCAACCCGGGCGACCGGCGCTTCCACATCGGCTCGACCGCGACCAAGCTGTCGCACCACGCGCCGGCGAGCCTGCTGATCGTCCGCGCGGATTGACTACGGCCGGGACTCGTGTCCCGGGCGCCCGTGCGTGCGGCGCTGCTCCTTGAGCTCGGACTCGTAGACGTGGCGGCGACCGCCGGTCAGCGCCTCGCGCACCGCGCGCTCGTGGTCGCGGAAGACCTCCCAGTAGCAGTCCTCGAACTCCTCGATGAGCTGGAACGTCCAGCGCCCTGGCGCCACGTTGCGGCCGAGCAGGTCGGTCCGGATGTGCTCCTCGAGCTCCGTCTCGCCGCACTCGCGCAGCAGCTCGAGCACCTTGTCGAGCGCGAAGTCGGTCTCGCCGATCAGCTGGTGGAACGAGTACAGGTGCCCGCGGGCGCGCTCGAGCGTCTCGAGCGCCTCGGTCATCCGCCCCGCGGCCTCGACCGCCTCGTCGGACGCGCCGTCGGGGCGCCGATGGTCCTCTGGCTGCGGCTGCATCAGTCGCTCCGCACCACCCGGAAGCGGTCGAGCGCCTGATCCGTCGCGCCCTCGACGAAGCCGCCCAGCGCGACCACGTGCTCGAGGTGCTCGGCGATCGCCTCCGTGATCACCTCGCCCGGGACGAGGACGGGGATGCCGGGTGGGTACGGGACGACGATGTCGGCGCTGATCCGGCCCACCGCCGCGTCCGGGGCGACCATCTCGCTGGGGGCGAAGAACGCCTCGCGCGGGACCATCGCCTGCTCGGTCACGAGCGTGTCGGGCTCCGCGACGCGCTCGTCGCGCGGCTCCCCGGAGGAGTGCTCCTCGGCGAGCTGCTCGAGCGCCGCCGCCAGCCGGTCCACATCCGCCGCGTCGTGCGCGTAGGTCACGAGCGCCATCAGCCGGCGGTGGTCGGCGAGCTCGACGTCGATGCCGCGCTCGTCGCGCATCCAGTCGTCGGCCTCGTAGCCGGAGATCCCGAGCTCGCCCAGCTCGATGATCACGTGCGAGGGGTCGACGGTCCTCGCGCCCGGCCCGCCCAAGAGGCGCTCCGGCTCGACGATGCGCAGCCCCTCGACCGGCTCGAGCCGCTCGCGCAGCCGCGCGGCCATCGCGAGGCCGTGGCGGACGAGGTCCTCGCCCTCGCGCACGAACTGCAGGCGCGCGCCGTCGATCGAGGAGGTCAACAGCGCCGAGACGCTCGTGGACTCCTCGAGATCGAACACGCGCTGCAGGCGGCCGCGGTCGACCAGCTCGCCCTGCACGCTGAGCACCGAGGTCTGGCTGAGTCCCGTGAGGGTCTTGTGGACGCTGCCGATCGCGAGGTCCGCACCGCACGCGAGCGCGGCCTCGGGCAGCGAGTCCGAGAACGAGTGATCCAAGCCCCAGGCGTCGTCGGTGACGAGCGGGATCCCGCGCGCGTGGCACAGGTCGGCGAGCGCGCGGACGTCGCAGCCGACGCCGTAGTAGCTGGGGGTGAAGACCATCGCGGCCTTCGCCTCGGGGTGCGCGTCGAGCACCTCCTCGAGCGCGGCCGGCGCGATGCCGTGCGTCAGCTCGAGCTCGCGGTCGTACTGCGGGCGCACCCAGACCGGCCGGGCGCCGCTCATGACCAGCGCGGCGATCGAGGACTTGTGGCCGTTGCGCGCCATCGCGATCGTCTCGCCGGGCCCGGCCACGGCCATCACGGCGACATGCGCGCTCATCGTGCTGCCGTTCGTGGAGAAGAGCGTCTGGTCGGCGCCGACCGCCTCGGCGAACAGCTCCTGCGCCGTCTCCTGGATCGCCCACGAGCGGTCGCGCGTGTCGAGCCCGTGGCTCATCGGCAGGTCGGCCCTATACGCCTCCATCCCCGCCCAGCGGGCGGCCTCGGGCACGACCCGGCGCCCGCCCGCGTGCGCGGGGATCGAGAAGCTCAGCGCGTCGCGGTGCTGGTAGTCGCGGATCGCGTCCATCAACGGGCTCGTCGCCTGGTCGCGGCGCACCGGGCTGTGCCGCCGCTCCATCCGGGCCTTGATGCGGTTGAGCGCTTTCCGCGCGGTCGGATTGCGTGCCATGGGGGCGCGTTACCCCGTCGGCGCCGGGCCGAGCCGCTTGGTGACCCGGCGACCGTCGATCGTCAGGGTGAGCCTCGCCCCGGAGAGGTCCCGCAGGCCCGCGTACGCCGCGACGAAGGCGCCGAGCGCGCCGGGCTTGCGCGTGGTGCGCTGCCCGTTCATCTGGATCACGACCGGGTCGTCGTCGATCACCCGGCCGTACACGATGGTTCGCTCCGGAGGCACGGCGCGTTGCTCGACGACGGCCACGTAGCCCTCCTCGCGGGTTCCGCCGCAGGTCCCGTTGGGCTCGCCCTCGTAGCGGTGGAACTGGCCGTTCGAGACCATGCCCAGGGCGCCGTCGCGCAGACGCCCGAGCTGGATGCACGCACGGCCGCGATCGTCGACGAAGACGCGCAGCGCCCACGGCAGACCTCCGCCGGGGTCTGCGGCCGCGGAGTCGGTGAGCACGCCGGGCTGGGCCGTACCCTCCTTGTCGCCCTGGACCGGGTCGCCGGTGCCGGTGAAGACCCCGGTGGCCGTCACCGTCCCGGCGCCCACGAGCGCGGCCAGGATCGCCGCGAGCAGGAACGGGTTGAACCGGAACCGCCGGCGGCCCTCCTGCTCGGCCGCGATCTCGCGCGCGGCGGCGTCGCCGAGCCGATCGCCGAGCAGGTCGAGGCCGGGCAGGCGATCGCGACTCACGCCATCTCCTCCATCGGCCGGTCGAGTCTCGCAGCGAGGCTCCGCAGCCCGCGTGACACGCGGGCTCGCACGGCCTGCTCGCTGACCCCCCACTCCTCCGCGAGCTCGGCGTAGGACCGTTCCTCGACGACGTGGGCGCGCAATGCGGCGCGCTGGTCGGCGGGCAGGTGCTCCAGCTCACAGGCCACCCGTGCCCGCACGGCCGCGGTGCCGGCGAGCTCCTCGACGCGGGCTGTCTCCTCGTCGTCCATCGCCGGCACCTCCACGCGCAGGCGGAGGAGCGCCTCCCGCTCGATCCGGCCGCGGCGCCAGTAGCGCGACAGCTGCGTCCGCGCGATGCTGAAGATCCAGCCCTCCTGCTCGGCCTCCGTCACGCCGCGGAAGCTCCGGCGCCGCTGGAACGCGACGGCGAACGTCTCGCCCGTGAGATCGAGCGCGAGCTGCGGGTCGAGCACGCGCCGCGTGAAGAACACGAGCACGCGCTCGGCGAGCTCGTCGTAGAGCTCCTCGTAGGCGTCGGGATCGTCGACCGCCCTGCGCAGGGCCGGAAGCTCCGGCTCGTGGCGTGTTCGCCCGAAAAGCGGCATGCGTCACACGATTCTCACTCACGGCTCCTGGATGGTGATGTTCCCCGACCCGGACCCGCCGCGCCTGGAGCTGTGCGCGGACCTCGTGCGGCACACCGAGACGGTCGGGATCGTCGATGCCGCGCTCGCGAGCCTCGACCCGCCGCTTGGGTGGCGGGTCCTTCGCACGCCGGGGCGGCTCGAAGGCCGGTGGGAAGGTCCCGACGAGCGCTGGGCGGAGGTCTCGGTGCGCTTCACCGCCCGCGGCGACGGGGCCGGGACGGTCTCGCTCGCCGTCACCTGCAGCGACCACAGCGACGAGACCCTCGCCGTCGTCGTCGACTTCATCACCCCGCTGCAACAGCGGCTCACGGGCGCGCTGAAGGACTAGCTCCCCGTTTCGCGCAGCGCGGCGACGGGCAGCCCAGAGGCATGGAAGGCGGAGTAGGCATCATCCTGCTGCTGGTCATCGTGGTCGTCGTCGGCTTCATCGTCGCGATGTACCTGACCGGAGGTGCGCTTCTGTCGCGCACCGACAAGAACGAGAAAGCTCCGAGCGAGAAGTCCGACCCGACCGATCGCAGCGACATGTACACGCAGCACAACGAGCTGCGCTGAACCGGATTCAGCCGGGACCGGCGGGGGTGCGCTCGAGCTGCCGCGCGAGCTGCGTGCGCGAGTTCACGCCGAGCTTGCGGTAGATCCGGGTCAGGTGGGCCTCGACGGTCTTCGGGCTGAGGAACAGCTCGGCGGCGACGTCCTTGTTGGAGGCGCCCGCGGCGACGAGCTCGGCGATCGCCCGCTCCTGGGTCGTGAGCTCCTCGGGAGCCTCCGGGGCGCGGCGGCGCAGGCGCTCGCCGGTCGCGCCGAGCTCGCGCTCGGCGGCCTCGGTCCACGGCTTCGCGCCGATCGCGCGGAAGCCTTCGGCGGCGGCGCGGAGCTGCTCGCGCGCCTCGATCCGGGCGCCGTCGCGGCGCAAGCGCTGCCCGAAGCAGAACCGCGTGCGGGCGGCCTCGAAGGGGGCAGCCGCCGTCTCGTGCAGGCGCAGGGCCGTCTCGAAGTGCGGTCGGTGCTCGTCGGCGAGCATGCCGGCGATCCGCGCCGCGACCACGGTGGCCCACGCGTGGCCGGTCTCGATGGCGGCGCGGTCGAGCTCGGCCAGCCCGCGTCGCGCCGTATCGGTCTGCTCGGCGCGGACGGCGGCCTCGAGCAGATCGGCCTCCCATTGCAGGACGCCGGGCAGGCGCCTGCCGGTGCGGTCCACGCGCCGGGCGACCTCCGTCAGCTCCGCGACCGCGTCCGTGGGCCGTCCCGCCGCGAGCGCGGCGTGCCCGCGCGCGGCGCCGGTGTACTCGGCGATCACCGTCAGGCGGTTGCGGGCGGCGATCTCGTCGGCCTCCGTAGCGTGGGCGACGGCGGCGGGCTCGCCCAGCGCGGCTTCCACGATCGCGAGCACGGCGAGGCTGTAGGCGAGCTGGACCGTCAGGCCGGTGTCCTCGGAGAGCCGCACGGACTCGGCAGCGGCCGCGTGCGCCTCGCGCCAGCAGCCGGTGCGGAGCTCGAGCTGGGCGTGGACCTCGAGCGCGGACGTGAGCGCCCGGATGTCGCCGACCTGGTCGGCGTGCACGAGCAGCGGGTCGAGCAGCCGGCGGGCGAGCTCGTGGTCGCCGAGCCACAGCAGTGCCTGCGCCACGTAGTCGCGGCCGGGCAGCTCGCCCTCGCGCTCGAACCAGGCGGCCGCCTCGCGCAGCAGCGGCGCGCCCTCCGCCGGCTCGCCGCGCAGGACGAGCACGGTCCCGAGCGTCTCGCGGACGGTGCACGCGGTCGCCTCGGACGCCCCGGGCAGAAGCCCGGCCGCGCGCCGGGCGCTCACGAGCGCGGCGCCCGTGTCGCCCGCGGCGATCCACGTGCCGGCGGCGAGCGAGAGCGCGTACGCCCCGCGATCCGGGTCGCGCTCCATGACGTCCTCGGCGATCGCCGCGTAGCGCTCGGCGGCCACCGCCACGGAGCCGAGCCAGGCCTCCAGCATCGCGTCCTTGAGGGCGACCTCGTCGCGCAGCGCGACATCCTGCACGAGCGGAGCGGCGTCCATGAGCAGCTCGCGCGCGTGTGCGGGGCGTCCGCCCAGCCGGCTTGCCTCGGCCGCGGCCACGAGCCGCTCCGCGCGCCGGGGCGCCGCCGGCGTGAGCTCCGCGGCGCGCTCGTAGGCATACGCCGCGGCGTGGTAGCCCGTCCGCTGGGCGAAGCGTTCGGCGGCCGCCGCCAGCGTGGCGGCCACGCCCTCGTCGGGCGCGACGGTCGCGGCGGCGAGGTGCCAGGCGCGCCGCTCGCCCGCGGTGCCCGGTCCGGCCGGCAGTGCGGCCGCGAGCGCGGCGTGGGCGGCGCGCCGCTGCTCGGCGCCGGCACGGGCGTAGGCGAGCGAGCGCAGCAGCGGATGGCGGAAGCGCAGGCGGTCCTCGGCCACCGCGAGCGCGCCCGCGCGCTCGGCCTCGGCGAACGCGTCCGCGGGGAGCCCGAGCCGCTGCGCGGCGTCCAGGATCACGTGCGCGCCGTCTGACTCGCCCGCGGCGGCGAGCGCGAGCGCGCGCCGCGCAGGCTCGGAGAGCTCACCGAGCCGGCGCTCGAACGCGTGCGAGATCAGCCGGCCGGGCGGCAGCGGCTCGCCGAGGCCGATCCGGCCCGCCAGCCGGCTGTCGCTCACGGCGGCGGCGACCTCGAGCGCGGCCAACGGGTTGCCCTGCGTCGCGCGCGCGACGCGCGTGACGAGGTTGCTGCTCAGCGGCCGCTCGGCCGCGCCGCCGACGAGTGCGGCGATCGCCTCCTGCGCCAGGCCGCCGAGCGCGAGCAGCTCGAAGCGCGACGCGCGGAAGCTCGGCACGACCTCGTCGCGGAAGGCGATCAGGACGGCCGCCCGGCGGACCCGGCGCGCCGCGAACCCGAGCGCCTCCAGCGACGCGCTGTCGATCCACTGCGCGTCGTCGACGCACACGAGCAGGGGCGCTTCTGCGGCTGCCGCGCCGAGCAGGCCGAGGACCGCCGCGGAGACGGCGAAGCGCTCCACGGGCTCGTCGGACATCGCGAGCGCGCCGCGCAGCGCGCCCGCCTGCGGCGCGGGCAGCTCGCCGATCAGCCCGAGCACCGGATGCAGCAGCTCATGGATCCCCGAGAACGGAAGCTCGGCCTCGTGCTCGGCGCCGGCCGCGCGCAGCAGGCGCATGTCGCCGCCACGCCCGGCGGCGGCCTCGAGCAGCGCGGACTTGCCCACTCCCGGCTCGCCTGTCAGAACGAGAACCGCGCCGCCTCCGGCACGGGCCCCGGCCAACACCGCGTCGATGCGGTCGAGCTCGGCTTCGCGACCGACCAGCACGGCCCGAGCCTACTTGCGCGGGCCTCTCGTGCGGGCAAGAGTTCGCCGTATGACGAAAGCGTCCGGCGACACCGAGTTCGGGGCCAGCGACAAGGGCATGAAGAAGCTCGCCGCCTCGCTCGGCGGCGCCCGCTCGCTCGCCGACGCCTTCCCCGCGGCGCTGGTGACACCGGTGTGGCGGGCGCTGCTCGAGGCGGGCGCTGTCGAGATGCCGAAGCGGGTGGACGCGCACCGCGTCGAAGTGCTGCTGGTCGATCCCCACCGGATCGAGCTGCGCGTGCCGGTGCGCTCGGGCTCCGACGAGTTCGTGAAGGTCGTGCCCGTGCGGGTCGACTCATGGCCGGCGACCGGCGAGCTCGCGCGGCAGATCGGCGACGAGGCGGAGCGCCTGGCCCGCGCGCTCGAGGCCGCCGACGCGACGTCGGTCGTCCAGCACAAGCCCGGTCAGAGCCAGAAGCCGCACAACTGACCCCGCGAGGGGTGAAGTCGAGGGATTTCCCCGACGCGACAGGGGTGGGCGCGCCCGTAGCTTGGCGCCATGGAGATGCCGCTGGTCGTGGAGACGCTCCGAGCCCTGCAGCCGGTCGAGAGGGATCCGTTCCTGATCGACCTCGGCACGCAGGCTCCGGGCACTCCCGGCCAGCTGCCTCCAGACCGCGCGCGCTCCATCGTCCCCCACCCCCCAAGGAGTTCCAGCACATGACCCCTCCCACGATCCGCCGCCTCCTCCCCGCGGCGATCGTCGCCGCCGGCGCGGCACTCGCCGTGGCCGCCGGCCCCGCCTCGGCCAAGCCGATCGTCCACCAGACCCCGAAGGTCCCGGTGGTCGTCGACGGCAAGCGCATGGCGCCGGAGCAGATCCACCGCTTCGACGGCAAGCCGCTCTACACGCGGGTGTCGGCCGACGGCAAGACGCTGATCGGCACGACCAGCCTCCCGAGGTACAAGGCGTTCCTGAAGACCAAGGGCGTGTCCCTGCCGCGGCCGGGCGCCAAGGCGCCGGCGAAGGCGCGCAGCAGCGTCAACGGCCACTGGGCGCGGATCTGGACCGACAACTTCCTACGCGGCAGCAGCTACACGATCAACTCCGGCCTCGGCGTCGCCAACATGAACGCGATCAGCGGCTGCAGCTGGTTCAGCTGCTACTTCTTCGAGAACTCGGTCTCGTCGATGGACACCTACGGGCGCGGCGCGGTGCTGTTCGACCTGCCGAACTTCAACACGTACTACGGCTCGCTCTACATCGGCCCGAACATCCAGGCCGACCTGCAGGTCTACGGCTGGAACGACCGCACCTCGTCGGTCTTCACCGACTGGTAGGCCATCCGCTCCGAGAGGCCCCGCTCCGGCGGGGCCTCTCTGTCAGGCGGCGAGCTCGTTCCCGAGGCGCTTGCGGGCGCGCGAGAGCCGCGCCTTGACGGTTCCGAGCGGTAGGTCGAGCCGCCGGGCGACGTCCGGCAGCGACACGTCGCCGAAGTAGTGCAGGGCGACGATCGTGCGGTCCTGATCCGCCAGCTGCCGGAGCTCCGACATCACGGTGGCGCGGAGCGCCGGATCCTCGGCCGGCTCGCGCGCCAGCTCGCCCGACGGGACGTCGTCGATCCATTTCTCGCGACCCGCGGTCCTGGAGCGGCGCTCGCCGAGCCGAGACGCCTCGTTGGTCGAGACGCGCACGATCCACGCCTCGGGATCGGCGGCGCGCTCCAGCGCGTCGCGGAAGCGCCAGAGCCGCAACGCCGTCTCCTGCGCGGCGTCCTCCGCCGCACCGCGATCACCGAGCCGGGCCAGAGCCACGCGCAGGGCGAGCGCGTGGATCTCTCCCCATTCCCACCCATCGGGAGATCGGACAGACGGGCGTCCCCGATCCAATCAGTTCCTTGATGCAACCGTTCGCTGCACTCAGCGGGTCTACAGCACTATGTCCACTCTTAGCGCTGCATCGCCTGCCCTGGAGGCGTATGAGTCCCTCGCCGCGCACTACGACCTCTTCACCGCGGGCTACGACCACCGGCGGTGGATCGACGCCCTCGACCGCCTGGCCCGCGACCACGGCCTGAGCGGGCGCCGGGTCCTCGACCTCGGCTGCGGTACCGGGCGCGCCCTCGACCCGCTGCTCGAGCGGGGTTATGAGGTGGTCGGCTGTGATCTGTCGCCGTCGATGATCGCCGTCGCAGCCGAACGGCATCCCGGCGTCGAGCTCCACGTGGCCGACATGCGCAGGCTCCCGGACCTCGGACCCTTCGACCTCGTGCTCTGCCTCGACGATGCCGTGAACTACCTGCTGGACGAGCAGGAGCTCGGCGCCGCCTTGCGCTCGATCCGATCGGTGCTGACCGAGCGGGGCCTGCTCATCTTCGATGTCAACACCAGCCTCGCGTACGAGTCGGCGTTCGCCCGCGACCGCGTGGTCAGCGACGAGCACCGCGTCCTGGCGTGGCGCGGGGACGGGCTCGACGATCAGCAGCGGCTGGCGCGGGCGACCATCGAGATCTTCCGCGCGGGCCCCGAGGGCGACACGTGGATCCGCGAGCAGAGCGTGCACGTGCAGCGCTACTGGCGGGACGCCGAGCTGAGAAAGGCGGTCGCCACGGCCGGGATGCGGATCGCACGCCGGCTCGGTCAGCGGACCGGTGCCGTGCTCGATCGCGCGCCCGATCCGACCCGTCACAGCAAGGTCGTCTACGTCGTCGACGCGAGAGGAGGTGTCCCGATGATCGTCGAGCCGTGAGCAACCGACGATGGGCGGCTGGCTTGCGAGCCAGCCGCCTCGGTCAGTGCTGAACGGCCCTGTCGCTTCGGCGTTCGCCGTCGTGCGCCGGCGCCGGTGACAGCTGCGGCGTGTCGAACAACAGGGCCACGGCCGTGGCCGGCACCTCCGGCGCGCCCTTCTTGATGCGACGCTCCGACCGGCGCTCGATGGCGCTGAGCTCGTCGAGCGCCTTGCTGATCACGTCCGACGCTTCCTTGAAGCCGTCCTCGTCGAGGACGAGCGGCCGTCGCGACACGTGTGATTCGGGCCGGCCGAACTGTCCCTGCGCCGCGGCTGCGGAGACGATGGCCCCGATCTGCTCCAGCGCGGCCCCGATCATCGCCCGCTTGGAGATGTCGGGGAGCTGCTCCCAGGCCCGGGCGGTGATCCGCGGCCGCGCGCGAGCACGGTAGAAGTGGGCGATCGCGCCGCGCACCTGCTCGCTCCGCTCGAGCTCGATCAGCCCGAAGTCGCGCAACGCCCGCACGTGGTAGGCGATGTTCTCCAGGCGCACGCCGAGGGTCTGGGACAGCTCCTTCGGCGTTGCCGTCCGCTGCTCGAGCACACCCATGATGCGGATCCTCAGGGGATGGGACAGCGCACGTACGAGTCGCGGGTCATCGACGTCGGAGATCGGTTTCAAACGGTCACGTCATTCCTGGTCAGGAGGGGCACGGATCTTACGGTCCGGTTCATGGGCCTAGCTGGTGTACCCGGCGCAAACCCTTTGCTAAAGCCAGATCCAGCATGGCCCCTGCCTATCGGCGGGCTAGCATCGGTGCCCCGCATACCACTCGGAGGACGGGATGACAGGCACCCCTACGGCGACCGCCCAGGTCGAGCAGCTCATCGAGCACCGCCTCGAGGAGATCGAGGAGCAGCTCCGGCCCTTCGCGGAGCTCGAGGATGAGAGGCAGCGCCTCCGCCATGCGCTCGATGCCCTCCGCGCCGGCCCGTCGCACGCAGGGGACACGAGCGCCCAGCCCGGGCGGAGACGTCCCGGCCGGCGCACGAGCGGTTCGAACCGTGGCGCGCGCGCCCCCCGCGGGTCCAATCTCGAGGCGATCGTGAGCCACGTCGCCGCGAACCCGGGAGCGACGGCGGGGGAGATCTCGACCGCCACGGGGATCGCACGCGGTGTGGTGTACAGCGCGACCTCACGCCTTTCGTCGTCAGGCAAGCTCGAGCGCGAGCCCAAGCCCGACGGGCAGGTCGGTTACCGGGCCGTTGGATGAGCGCGGCGCCGCGCCTCGAACGCGCACTGTCCCATCCCCTGCGGGTGCGCATCCTCGGGATCCTCGATGAGCAGACGACGAGCGCCGTCGAGATCTCGAGGACACTTGGCGCGGAGATCGGCGTCGTCTCGTACCACATCCGGACGCTCCACCGGCTCGGGCTGCTGGAGCTCGTACGAGAGACGCCGCGACGCGGCGCGATCCAGCGCTACTACCGTGCGCGGCCTCGGCCCAATGCGGCCCGGCTCGACTGGGCGGGTGAGGAGCCGGCGGACGTCGGCGCCGCGCTCCAGCAGATCGACGAGGTCGCGCGCGCGGCGAACGCCGTGGGCGGCTTCGACCGGCCGGGGGCTCGCTTCGAGCGCACCGTCCTCAAGGTCGACGCACAGGGACTCCAGCGGCTCACGGAGTCACTGACCCGCACGCTCGACGCCATCCAAGAGATCGAGCGCGAGTCGGAGAGGCGTCAGGCGGAGGCCGAGCCTCCCGGATCCGAGACGGTCGGCTTGGTGATGATGATGTTCGGTGCACCACCGCGCGCGTCGGGCCACGTCCCGGCTGACTCACCACGCAATCAGGCATAGGCGCTTGCCTATGCCCGGGCCGCCAGCCTGACGATCGATCCCGCGGCCCAGGCAAGCGCGCCGGCCACGGCGATGGCGAGGCCCGGGCCGCCGTGCCCGGCGATCGTCGAGACGATGATCGATGGCCCGAGCGCGCCGCTCATGTACTGCGCCGTGGCGACGAGCGCCGCGACGGAGCCGTGGCTGCGGTCGGGGGCGCTGGCCGTGCACAGCGCCACCCCCGTGTTGGCGACGAGGTGAGCGGCTCCGAAGGCGGCGATCGCCGCGACGAGGACCGGCACGGGCGACCGGATGCCGATCGACGCGGCCAGCAGGGCGAGCGCCGTGCCCTGGAGCGCCAGCCCGGCGGCGAGGACGGCCGGAGCGCCGCGCTGGGCGGCAGCCAGCCGGGCGACGCCGTGGCCCGCGAGGGCCGGGATGCCGAAGGCCGCGAACATGAACGCGGTCTCCATCGGAGTGAACAGCCGGACGTCACGGAGGTAGAGCGCCAGCAGCAGCGTCCCGGTGACGCCCGTGGCGGTGACGGCCGCCGCGCCGCCGATGACCGGGGCCAGGCGCGCCGTGGCCTTCCCGCGCCCCACGAGCGGGCGTCTGCGCCAGGCCGCCGCGCCCAACGCTGACGCGAGCAGCGCACCGAGCGCCGCCGGCGCCGCGGGCAGCAGACGCGTCGTGAACCCGCAGATCACGGCCGAGGCCGACACGGCGGCGAGCACGGCGAGGACCACCGCACCGGTGCGGGCCTGGCGGGCCCCGGCCCGCGGCGGATGCTCCCGGCCCGTGAGCGCGATCGTCGCGACGAGCGCGGCCGTCGCGACGACAGCCGTCGAGGCGACCGCCGCGCGCCAGCCGGCAAGCTGCCCGATGGTTCCCGCGGCCAGCGCCCCGGACACGAACCCGAGCGAGATCCCGGCGGCGTACCACGCGAGCGCGACGCGGCGCTCGCCGGGAGCGGGGAAGGCGGCCGTCATCCCCGCGAGGCCGGCCGGGGTCATCGCCGCCGCACCGGCACCGGCGACCGCCCGCGCGGCCAGCAGCACTCCCGTCGCCGTCGCCCCGGCGCTGCCCGCGATGCCGACGCCGAAGACGACCAGGCCGGCGATCAGGCAGCGCCTGGCGCCGAGGAGGTCGACGCCCCGACCCCAGGCGAGCAGGAGGCCGCCGAAGGCGAGGCTGTAGGACGCGAACACGAGCGGCACCGCCGGTGCTGCGAGACCGAGCTCCGCGGCGAGCGCCGCGACGCTGATCGTCATCACGCTGAACTCGAACGCGATCAGGAACTGAGGTGCCGAGTAGAGCGTGATCCGGACGATCACGACGCGCCGACGTGGGCCGCGACCTCACGATGCGGAGCGATCCACGCGCCGTCGCCCAGCGCCCGCTCGACCAGGCGCTCGAGGATGCAAGCGCGATGCGGCCGGCCGAGTATCTCCGGGTGCATGGTGAACGTGACGTGCCGGCCTTCCGCGCGGGCCATGTCCAGCTCCGCATGCCACATCGCCGACAGCGTGGCCGGGTCACCACCGCGATCGAAGTGCGGGGCGTCGTCGAGCGACCAGTGGACCGGCAGCTCGATCACCGAGCCGGATCCCGACGGCACCCGGCAGACGTCGTCGTCGGACATCAAACTGGAGTCATGGGAGAAGCCCAGGCCCGCGAGCGCGTCGAGCGTGTACGGGGCCATCTCCCACTCCGGCGCGCGATAGCCCGTCGGGCGCTTCCCCACGATAGATGTCAGCGCCTCAAGCCCGGCTGCGAGCTCGTGCCGCTGCTCGGCGTCGCTGAGCTCGTCCGGCCGCCGGTGCCGGTGCCCGTGGTGCCCGACCTCGTGCCCGCCGGCCGCGATCGCGCCCACCGTCTCCGGATGCTCGGCGGCGACCGCACCAGGGACGTAGAAGGTCCCCGTGACGCGGGCGCCCGCGAGGATGGCGAGGATGCGCGGCACTCCACGCAGCACCCCGTAGCTGCGCTCGGAGCGGGACGTCAGCCTCGCCTCCGAGCCGTCGCCGCCCCGGGGGAGCCCGAACGTGCCGTCGACGTCCACGGTGACCGACACGGCGTACGCCGCCCCGCCCGGCCAGCTCATAGGGCCGCCTCGAACCGCATCCACGCACGGCCGCTCACGGGTTCACGGTCCACCCCGATCCCGACCGACCCGGATCCGAGCGCCGCGCACATCGCCTCGCGGACAGCCGTTCGCCAGCGCCGCCGCTCGCGCTCGCCAGCGAGCGATGCTCCCTCCCAGGGCAGCTCCACGAGCTGCGACGCCGTCATCGGCGCGATCGGCGGCGAGTCGAGCCGCCACTCGATGTCGACGTCGTCGTGCGGCACCGCCCCGTCGTCACGGACTCCCTCGTACGCGTCGGGGCGATAGCCGACGAGTCGCGCACCGAGCCCGTCGAGATACAGGCGCAGCCCGGCGACGTTGAGCGGGTCGGCCCGCCAGCGGATGATCCGGATCCCGAGCTCGAGGGCCTGCCGTCGCTGCTCGAGCTTGAGCCTGCGGCCGAGGCCGCTGCGACGGTGGCTCCGCGCGACGGCGAGCCCGCAGGAGAACAGCTCCACGACGCCGGGCGCG
>DATFQI010000255.1:0-2719 GCA_035264365.1 Solirubrobacteraceae bacterium | reverse complement strand
CCCACCTTGCGCACGTGTTCACCAAGCTCGATATCTCGACGCGCGTGGAGCTCGCCGCCGCGGCGGCAAGGAACTCCCCGGGAATCGGACCGGTGTCGTGATCGGCCGGGCACGCGTCGCAGCCGCCAGTCGGGGCAGGCGACGGCATCAAGTCGGTTCGCATTGGACGTGCGCCTCCCGCGTCATGGCGACCCGGTAGACCCGCGTCCTTCGCCCGCGCCTTCAATGCTGCATCGAAGCGAAGCCATCGTGGTGGCGCTGGATTGCGCTTCCCGCGACCGCACGGGACAGCGGGAAGAGCACCCCACGAAGTCAATCAGGACTTCCGACACGGTCTCCGCAGCTGCGGCGATCGGAAACGCTGTGCGGTAAACCGCCATAACGAGCAAAGCCATCGCCCAGCGAACGCTGCTGTCGCCTCGACCTCGCTGCGGGCGTGGATCGAGCTTCCGACGATCGCAATGGACGAGGACCAGGCGCCTGGCGGCCCTCGATCGGACCGCCGCGCCGCTTCTGCATTCGTGAAAACCGGCGGCGGCCGGCGGACTGCTCCTATCCATGCGCGTGGGAAGTCCCGGCGTCCGTCGTCGCATGCGCAACGCGCTGCTGCATTCGTCTGGCGGCACGAATCGTCGTCGCGTGTGATCGAGGTGCCGGCTCGGTGTGCAGCGGTGTCGGTAGGGGGGCGGGCGCACCGCTCCTGGCGGGGGAGCGGCCTCGTGCGTTTCCGACTCGCTAGGAGGGGTTATGTCCGAGCTACTGCTCGATGCCGCCGGCCGCCGTCGCTCACCGGCCACCTTGCCGGAATTCCATCCGGTCGCCCGCCGCGCAACAAGGGGATGCGCTATCCCGCCGATCCGCCCACGATCGAGGAGATCGTTGCCGTCATGCGCCGCGCCGGCGACGGCGTCCACGGCTGCCGCCTGCGCGGCCTGATCGTCGTGCTGTGGCGCGCCGGCCTGCGCATTCACGAGGCGCTCGCACTCGCCGAAGCCAACCTCGACTCGCGTCGCGGCTCGCTGCTGGCGGGTAAGGGCGGCCGGCGGCGCGAGGTCGGCATGGACGAGTATGGGGCCAATCGTGCCGCGGCGGCGCTGGTCTCTCGTCGTGCTCGCGTCGCGTGGCGCGGAGCCGTGGGCGCCGCTGAACGTGCCGCTCGTGCGGCGACGTCCGGATCGCGTTACGCGAGCTCGGCCGTCAGCGCGACGGTCTCGCCCGCGGGCAGGCCGAGCGACTCGCCGCAGCGGCGCAGCGCCTCGCGCGCAGCCTGCTCGAACCCGGCGGCGTCGATCCCGTCAACGCGGCCGTGCAGGCCGAGCTCGACCGACGCGATCTCGTACCAGTCGCCGGCGAACGTCACGCCGGCCTCACGGTCAGCTCGCGCGCGGGCGTGCCAGCGCGCTCGAGGATCCACCCCAGCATCAGCGTCAGCGCGCCGGAGACCGCGGCGGCGAGCAGCTCGCCCGGGGTCGTGACCTGCGGCTCGGCCTCCTCGGCGGCAAACGAGAGCGGCAGTGCGGTAAACGCGCGCGATCCGACCGAGACCTGGGCATGCCCGTGCGGCGGACGGGTGAGCCAGCTGACTCTGGCCGTGCGGAGGATGCCCTGCTCGCGCTGATCGGTCATGGCCCGACTGTACGTCAATCCGGCCGCGCCGCCGTCGCGGCGAGCCCCGCGACGCGCGTCATCGACCGCGACTCCCGCCGCTGCGGCCTCGAGCACGAATGCGCCGCCCGACGAGACGCCATACAGGCGCGCCGATCCGCCAGCTTCGGCGATGAGCGCCTCGACGTACTCTATCTCGCGCTCGACGGCGTACGGGGAACGTGTTGCCGCTCTCACCGCGCGGTGCGGAGCCGTGCTCGCCGGCGCCCGAGCGCCGACCCTTGCGCTAACAGGTGTTCGGGCGAGATCCCTGCTGCCGGCAGGACGCCATTCGCTCGCGGCGTGTGCGAGAGCCGACGGCGTCTCACGGCCCACGATCGCCGGCGCCTCGTGGATGAGCTCGTCGTCGGTTCGCTAGGGTCGGATCACCTTCGACTGCGACCGAGAGGAGTTCGGCATGGCGTCCATGTCGGAGCGGGAGAGCAGGGAGATCGAGGCGGCAAACGCCTCCGGCACCACTCCGGTCGTCTTCATCCACGGCCTCTGGCTGCTGCCGAGCAGCTGGGCCAAGTGGGCGGACTTCTTCAAGCAGGCCGGTTACGCGCCGCTGACGCCGGACTGGCCAGACGATCCGGAAACGGTCCAAGAGGCGCGGGCAAACCCGGACGTCCTCGCCAAGAAGACACTGAAGCAGGTTGCCGACCACACCGCCGACGTGATCGGCAAGCTCGAGAAGAAGCCCGCCGTGATGGGGCACTCGACCGGCGGATTGTTCGCCCAGATGCTCGCCGGCCGTGGGCTCGCGGCAGCCACGGTTGCCATCGACCCGGGCGTGTTTCGCGGCGTCCTGCCGCTGCCCCTCTCCACGCTCAGGGCGGCTGGACCTTTCCTGTTGAACCCCCGGTATCGAGGCCGCGCCATCACGCTCACCTTCGACCAGTTCAAATACGGCTGGACGAACGCCCTCGACGACGACGAGGCGAAGCGCCTTTACGACACCTACCACGTGGCCGGGTCGGGGATCGCCCTGGCCCAGATGGCCAACGCCAACCTCAACCCCTGGACCGAGTCGAAGGTCGACACGAAGAACCCCGATCGGGGCCCGCTGCTGATC
>DATFQI010000254.1:0-16084 GCA_035264365.1 Solirubrobacteraceae bacterium | reverse complement strand
CGAGTCCTGTGCGGTGATTGTCCACGCAATTGACCCTAGCTAGTCCCCCAGGAGACGCCGGTCGAAGCCCGCGGGAGCGTGGATGTTGAGCACGCGCACGGGCGTCGCCGTGCGGTTGGCGAAGGTGTGCTCGACGCCCGGCGGCACGAGCACGAACGTCCCCGCCGGCGCGGCCACGTCGCCGTTCGGGAGCTTGAACGTCAGCTCGCCGTCGAGCACGTAGAAGACGTCGTCCTCGTCCTCGTGCACGTGCGACTCGGGCCCCTCGCGGCCCGGCGCCATCGTGATCACGCTCACGTTCACGCGCGGCGTGTGCTCGCTGAGGCCGAGGAACTCGACGTTTCCGAAGCGCACGCCCTCGCCGGGAGGCACGATCACCGCGTGGTCTGGCTGCATCGGGCGATCCTCTTCGATGCGCTCAGTTCCTGTCCACCGCGATCGTGAATGCCGCGTGGAAGGGCCGCCCGGGCGTCGCGACGGCGAACGCGGCCGTGCGCAGCGCGTCGCCGGGCGCGGTCATCGGCTCGAAGCAGATCAGGTCCTTGTCCGGCGGGGTGAACACCTGCGCGCACTCAAAGCCGGCGTCGAAGGTCACCGAGATGCGGCGGCCGCCGCCGGCCACCGCGAACACCGCGCCCTCGCCGAGCTCGTCGAAGGCGTCGTCGAGCTCATGGTCCGGCAGCTCGCCCGCGAACGCGTCGACCCGCGCCGTGTCACCGGTCGGCAGGTGGCGCGAGTCGAGCTCCAGCCGCCGCATCGCGGGCAGCTCGACGGCGTAGTCCGCGCGCCCCGCGTCCGGCAGCGAGAACCACGGGTGGAAGCCGAACGCGACCGGGACCTCGCCGTCCCGCGCCTCCAGCGTGGTCGCGATCCGCAGCGCGCGCTCGGACAGCCCGGCCGCGATCTGCACCCGGTGCGGGAACGGAAACGCGGGCTCCTCGCCCCAGACCAGCTCCGCCACCACCCGCGCGCGATCCTGCTCCAGCACCGCCCACTCCCGCGGCAGCACGCCGTGGATCGGCAGCCCGGTCTTGCGGTCGCGCACCACCGGGTCGCCGGCGAGCGGCCCGAGGTCCACGCGCCGGCCGAGCGCCTCGTACCCCCACGAGGCGAGCCGGTTGGCCCACGGGTGCAGCAGCGGCACGCCCATCCAGCGCCCCGTCCGCATGTAGCCCTCGACGCCGTCGCGCTGGGTCAGCAGCTCGGCGCCGTCATGGCGCAGCGAGTGGCAGACCATCCCCGCCTCGGGGGCGAAGCCCGCCGCCAGCGGGCCCGCCTCGAGGGCGATCACTGCTCGACGAAGTAGGCCCCCGAGCCCTGGCCGCTGGAGAACCACCGCGAGGTGACGGTCTTCTTGCGCGTGTAGAACTCGACCGCGTCTCCGCCGTGCGCGTGCAGGTCGCCCAGGAACGAGTCCTTCCAGCCCGAGAACGGGAAGAAGGCGACGGGTGCCGCGACGCCGATGTTGACGCCGATCATGCCCGCCTCGACCTCGTGCCGGTAGCGGCGCACCGACGCGCCGGACTCGGTGAAGATCGACGTGCCGTTGCCGAACCGGCTCGAGTTGATCAGCTCGATCGCCTCGTCGAGCGTCTCGACGCTGATGATCGACAGCACCGGGCCGAAGATCTCCTCGCAGGCGGCCTCGGAGCCGGGCTGCACGCCGTCGAGGATCGTGGGGCCGACGAACGAGCCGTCGCCTTCGGCATCGCGGCCGTCGACGACCACCCGCGCGCCCTCGGAGGCGGCCTTGCCGATCGCCGCCCGGATGCGGTCGCGCGCAGACTCGGAGACGACGGGGCCGACGTCGACGCCCTCCTCGAGGCCGTCGCCGACGCGCAGCTTCTCCGTCGCCTCGGTGAGCGGGCCGAGCAGCTTGTCGTGGGCGTCGGCGACGGTCACCACGACCGAGCCCGCCATGCAGCGCTGGCCGGCGGCGCCGAACGCCGAGCCGATGATCCCGCCGACGGTCTTGTCGATCACCGCGTCGGGCATCACGACCATGTGGTTCTTGGCGCCGCCGAGCGCCTGCACGCGCTTGCCGGAGGCTGCCGCGCGCTCGTAGACGATCCGCGCCACGGGCGCCGAGCCGACGAACGAGACGGCGTCGATACCCGGATGCTCGAGGATGCCCTCGACGATCTCGCGGCCGCCGTTGACGAGGTTCACGACGCCGGCCGGAAGGCCGAGCCCGTCGAGCACCTCGAAGGCGATCTGCTGCGTCATCGGGACCTGCTCGGAGGGCTTGAGCACGAACGTGTTGCCGCAGCCGATCGCGAACGGCAGGAACCAGAACGGCACCATCGCCGGGAAGTTGAACGGCACGATCGCGGCGCACACGCCGACCGGCTGGCGGATCGTCTCGGCGTCGACGTTGCGAGCGACGTCCTCGAGCACGCGGCCCTGCATCGTGGTCGGCAGCGCGCAGGCGGCCTCGACCATCTCGATCATCCGCGCCACCTCGGCGCGGGCGTCGGGCAGCGTCTTGCCCATCTCGGTCGTGACCGAGCGGGCCAGGTCCTCGCTGCGGGCGACCAGGCCCTCGCGCAGCTCGAACAGCTTGCGGGCGCGGCCGATCGCGCTGACCGCACGCCACTCGGGCAGGGCGGCGCGCGCGGCGTCGACGGCGGCATCGAGGTCGGCCGCGGCGGAGAGCGGCACGCGCACGAGGGTCTCGCCCGTGGCGGGGTTGGTGACGTCGAGCGCGTCGTCGCCGGTGGAGGGGGTCCAGCGGCCGGCGACGTAGTTGTCCAGCAGACGGGTGGTGGGCGTCGTGGTGGCCATGCCACCGATCCTACGTGCCTACGGCCCGAGGTCCAGCACGGCGAACCCGAGACCGAACACGAGCGCGAGCTCCACCGCCAGCGTCACGAGCGCCCACAGCACGGCGTCGAGGCGGCCGTGCCGGCGGCCGACCCAGCCCGACAGCAGCGCCGGAACGAGCAGGCAGCCGGCGACGAGCGCCGCGGCGGCGGAGTCGGACAGGTCGCGCAGATCCCCGCCCTGGCCGTCGATGATCGCGAGCAGGGCGCCCGCGCCGATCGCGGGCAGCGGGACCAGGCAGATCAGCCACGGCACCAGGCGGCGGCGCCGGTCGCGGCGCTCGAGCCCGGCCCGCCGCTCCTTGCTGCGCGATTCGAGCCGGACCTCGGCGTCCTCGACGGCCTTGAGGTCCGAATCCACGCCGTCTGGTTTTAGTACACGCGACCGAAATCACGACGCATTCCGGCGGGCCGCCGGACGATGCGCCGTGCTTCCGGTCCCGCGTACTAGACGACCGCCTTGGTTCCCTTCGCCACGAGCACGCCCAGTCCGTAGCCGATCGCGGCGGCGACCATGCCGGCGGCGATGTCGAACACGTAGTGGTTGCCGGTGGCGACGACGGCGAGGGCGACGGTCGGGCCCCACAGGTGGCCGGCGACCTTCAGCCAGCGCTTGGAGGTGGCCGAGGCGACCACGATGCCGATCGCGAACGCGAAGCCGACGTGCAGGCTCGGGACGGCGGCGAGCTCGTTGTAGAAGGACGTGGTCAGGCTCGAGTCCATCGCGAAGCCGGTCTGGCTCGAGATCGTGTCGACCAGCCCGACGTCGGCGAGCCGCGGCGGGGCTACCGGGAACAGGCCGTAGATGGGGATCGAGAGGAGCCAGGTCGCGAGGATCGTGTTGCGCAGGCGGGCGTAGGCGGGGCGCGCCGTGCGGTGCAGGAACCAGAGCGCGCCGGGGAGCACGACGAGCTGAGCGGCGAGATAGACGTGGTTGAGGATCCAGAGCGCGACCGTGCCGGTGAGCGCGGTCTGGACGGCGCCCTCGATGCCGACGTGCAGGCTGTCCTCGAGGTCGACGATCCAGTGCGCGTTGGCGGTGGCGTCGCCGAGGTCGCCGATCGTGAAGTAGCGGGCGCCCGAGTAGACGAGATAGGCGAGGAAGAAGAGGGCCACCTGCGCCCCTCCGCGCGACAGCCGCGGGAGCCGCAGGACCCGGCTCGGTGCGGGTGCGGGATAGGAGAAGGTGGACATAGGTCCAACCTACGGACGCCCGCGAGGGCCCTCCACGGAGCAGGCTCCAGTCCGCGTGTGCGGCGAACCGCACCTCGCAGGGCGGTGGTCCTCAGGTCTGCTGGGTGACGGCCGCCGTGCGGCGCCGCGGGCGCAGCGCCCGCCAGACCGCGGCGCGGTCCGCGCCGGCGCAGATGACGGCGATCGCGAGCACCGCGCCGGCGACCGTGAGCAGCAGGCTCATGCCGACCATGAAGGCGGCGACGTCGGCCGTCGCGACGTGCGTGCCGGTCGCCGGCCCGAAGCCGGCCGCGAGCATCGCGACCGACGCGGCGGCGGACGCGGGCGCGAGCGGCAACAGCCGGCCGCCGCTCTGGGCGAGCATCACGAGCAGCACCGCGGCGGCGCCCGCCGGCAGCGAGAAGGCGAGCAGGAAGCAGGCGATGGCGCCGGCGCGCAGCGCGCGCGACCCGACCTGCCAGGGGAGCACGCGGCACGCGAACCTGGCCGGGTGCCCGAGCGGCGCGCAGCCGCGGCTGACGCCGGCGGCGATCCCGGCGAGCCGGCCGCCGCGCCGGTGCACGACGAAGACGAGCACGACCAGCAGCGCGAGCACGGCGCCGCCGATGGCGAGCGTGCCCGGGCCGGGCAGGCCGAACGCGGGCGCGCTGCCGAGTGCCACGGCGAGGGCGATCACGGCGGCCCCGACGAGCGCGTCGCCCGCCGCCTCGGCCACCAGCGTGCCGGCCAAGACGGAGTTGCGCGTGCCTTCGGCGCGGCGGCCGAGCAGCAGCACGCGCACGAGGTCGCCCCCGCGCGCGGACACGACGCCGCCGGCGCCGGCGCCCGCGACCCAGGCCAGGATCGCGTCCCGGCGGCGCGGCGCGCCGTCCTCCGGGCTCGCGGCGCGCACGATCGCGAACCAGCCGCGGCCACGCACCGCCTGGTTGGCGAGGTGCAGCAGGACGCCGAGCGCCAGCCACCCCACGGAGGCGCCCGCGAGCGCGTTCCCCATTTGACTCACCCAATGCATAGTACGGGCAGTACCCACTGGGGGGTACGGCCACCCGTACCATCGGCCTAGATCGGCTCGCCCTGGAGTGCTCGAACGTAGCGCTCGGCCGAGCGCCGGACGATCGTTTTGCCGTCGCGCGGGACGGTGGTCTCCCACCAGGCGCCCTGGATCGTCTCGAACGCGAACGGCTCCAGCGCGTCCGCCATCCGCTCGACCTCGGCCGCGGGCAACGGGATCAGGTTCGGATAGGAGTACATGAAGGAGACCCAGCCGCGGTCGGGGATCACCTGGACGATGTCGCCGGACAGCAGCGTGCCCGTGCCGTCGGGCCGGTGCAGGACGGTGCCGCCGGGGAAGTGCCCGCCGAGCCGCAGGAGCGTCAGCTCGCCGAGCTCGCGGGTGTCGCCGTCCCACAGCTCGATCGCGTCGTCGGGCCGCATGATCCACTCCGCGTCGGCGGCGTGGACCAGCACCGGGCAGTCGAAGCGGTGCGCCCACTCGACCATCGCCGAGTGGTAGTGCGGGTGCGAGATGGCGATCGCCGCCAGCCCGCCGAGCGCCTCCACCGCCTCGGCCGTGGCGTCGTCGAGCAGCGTCACGCACTCCCACAGCACGTTGCCGATCGCGCTCGGCACCACGAGCGTCCGCTGACCGATCGCGAAGCGCGGCTCGGTGCCGATCCCGACCAGCTCGCCGTCGCGCCGGACGGCGTTGACGTGGGTCGCCGCGAGCTCCTCCATCGTCGTCCAGCGCTGGCCGCCGACCGGCACCCACTGGCGCGCGTCCTCGCAGATCGGGCAGGTCTCGGGCGGTCGCTGCGACGCGCCGAACTGGACCCCGCAGGTGTGGCAGATGGGAAGCACGTTGACCGCCACGGTCAGGAGGCTACATTTCACCTTGATCATGGCGACCGTCGAGGCGAGGGGCGAGCGCTCCACCCGCACGTTGGACGCATTGCCGAGCGCCGTCGCCGAGGCACGCCGCTGGTCCGCCTCCGTCACGCGCGGTCTGCTCGACTCCGACCAGGCGCAGAGCCTGCGGCTGATCGTCTCCGAGCTCGTCACCAACGCCTTGCGCCACGGCTCCGACGGCGAGCGGATCGACCTCGCGGTCACCCCGAAGCCCGAGTTCCTGTGCGTGCAGGTCACCGACGACGGCCCCGGCCTGGCGCCGCGCCCGCGCGCGCTGGAGAGCGAGGAGGAGGGCGGCTTCGGGCTGTTCTTCGTCGAGCAGCTCGCGCGCCGCTGGGGCGTCACGCGCGAGAACCGGCGCACGCGCGTCTGGTTCGAGCTCGACTACCGCTAAGGCCCGGACGGGTAGTCCCCGTCCCGTGACCGAGAACGAACGCACCGCCGGCGGCCTCATGGGCCGCGTGGCCGGGAAGACCAAGGAAGCGGCCGGCTCCATCGCCGGCAACGACGACCTCGCCCGCGAGGGCCGGCTCCAGCAGGAGGCCGCCGACGCGCGCGTCGAGGCGCAGGAGGAGGCGGCGGAGGCGCGCCAGGCCGAGCAGGAGTCGCAGCTCGCCGAGGACCGCGCCCGCAACGAGCAGGAGCGCAAGGAGCTCGAGAACGAGCTCGCCGCCGAGCAGCGCGAGCAGCAGGCCGAGCGCGACCGTGCCGCCACCGAGGCGCAGGCCGCAGCGGACGCGCGCCGGCGCGAGCAGGCCGCGGAGACCGAGCGCCAGCTGCAGGAGGGCGCCGCGCGCGCCGACGAGCGGCGCGCCGCCGTCAACGAGGCCGAGGACCTGCAGGACGCCGCCGCGCTGCAGCGCGAGGCCGGCCGCGCCGAGGCGCGCGCCGACGCGATCGAGGACGAGGAGCGCTGACATGGACCTGCTGTTCATCCCACGGACCGCGATCGGCCTCGGGTTGCGGGCCGCCAAGCTGCCGCTCGACGTCGCCGGGCATCTGCTGCGGCCGTCCCGCTCCGACATCGAGCGCGAGCGCGCGGAGACCCTGCGCGACGCCGCCCGCACCCAGGCGCAGATCGCCGAGGAGGAGCGCCAGCGCGAGCAGGCGCAGGCCCGGGAGCGGCGCGAGCAGGCCGCCCGGCGCGAGCGCGAGAAGAAGCAGCAGGCGGCCCAGGAGGAGCAGGCCCGCAAGCGCCGTGCCGCCGCCGCCGAGCAGCGCCGCAAGGAGGCCGCCGAGAAGGCCGCCGCGCAGCGCGAGGAAGCGATCGACGCCAAGGCCAAGCGCGATCAGCTCGAGGCGCTCGAGGCCGAGAAGGCCGCGCTGGACGAGCGCGAGGAGGCGCTGGTGGCGGCCGACGAGGCCGACCGGCTCGAGGAGGCCGCGGCGCGGGCGAAGGGGAGGCGCAAGGGCTGATAACCCCCGGCCGCTACGGTGGAAGGTGCCGTAAGCGACGGGAAGGAGGCTCCCCCCCATGACCGCTCCGGTGGCCGCCTCCCGCGGCCCGAATCGTCAGGATCGCGCGACCGACGAGGCGCGCATGCGGCGCTATGGCGCCACGCACGCTCCCGAGGACCGGGAGTGGCTGGTCGAGCGCTACCTGCCGCTCGCGCGCCACGTCGCCGCCCGCTACCGCGGCGGCAGCGAGCCGATCGAGGACCTCGAGCAGGTCGCCTCGCTCGCGCTCGTGAAGGCGATCGACCGCTTCGACCCCTCGCGCGGGACGAGCTTCTCCAGCTACGCCGTGCCGACGATCTCCGGCGAGCTGCGCCGGCACTTCCGTGACCACACGTGGGCGCTGCGCGTCCCGCGCGACCTGCAGGAGCTGGCCGTCAAGGTCGCCAAGGCGGAGGGCCGGCTGCAGCTCGAGCTCGGCCGAGCGCCGACCGCGACCGAGCTCGCCGATCACCTCGACTGCTCGGTCGAGGAGCTGCTGGAGGCACGCGACGCGGCCGGCGCGAACCGCATGAGCTCGCTCGACGCGCCGGTCACCTCGGACGACGCGGAGGGCGCCTCGCTGGCCGACATCCTCGGGACCGACGACGAGCGGCTCGAGCAGGTCGAGCGCACGCTGGCCGTCGACTCCGCGCTCGAGTCGCTCGACGCGCGCGGGCGCGAGATCCTCCGGCTGCGCTTCCACGAGGAGCTCACGCAGGCGGCGATCGGCGAGCGCGTCGGCCTTTCGCAGATGCACGTCTCGCGCCTTATCCGCCAGGCGCTGGAGACGCTGCGTGCGGCGGCGCGGCCCGAAGACGGCCTGCGCGACGCGGCTTAGAGCTCGTCCGGGTCGTCCACGATCCGCAGCTTCTGGTCGAGCTGCATCACGGCGAACAGGCGCTCGACAGGCCGCGGGCCACGCACGACCACCATCTCGGCACCCGCGGCGCGCGAGCGGGCGTCGAACTGCATGATCGCCTCGAGGCCGGTCGAGTCCAGAAACGCCAACCTGCGCAGGTCGACGACGGCGAGCTCCACGTCCTCGAGCGTGCCGACACGCTCGAATTCGGCGGTCAGCTGCGGAGCGGTGGCCAGGTCGAGCTCCCCCTCGATCGCGATCTCGACCCGGGAATCCGACTGGTTGGTCAGGATCCTGAAAACTGGAGGTCGAGTCATGCGGCGGGCAGGGTATACAACGGCGTCGATGCTCTCCCTCACCCTCGAACTCGAGCGCGACCGCGACGCTCCGGCGCGAGCGCGGACGATGATCCGCGGCCTGAAGCCGCTGCTCGGGGCCGAACGCACGGAGGACGCGACGCTGCTGGTCTCCGAGCTCGTCACCAACGCCGTCAAGTACGGCAGCGGGCCCGTCGAGCTGCACGTGGAGGCGGGCGAGGACCGCCGCGGCCGCTTCACGATCTCGGACGCCGGCGGCGGCGAGACACCCGCCCTGCGCGAGACCGGCGGTAAGACGCCCGGCGGCTACGGCCCGCATCTCGTCGACCGCATCGCGGACGAGTGGGGCGTCAAGCACGCCTCCATGCACGTCTGGTTCGACCTCAGCTATTGAGGAAGCTCTCGCGCCCGCGCACGTGCGCGGCCGCGTCACGCAGCCGGCCGGCGAGCGCCTCCGCGCCGTCGAGCACGTCCGCGACCACATCGCCCGCCAGATCGAGGTTGCCCGCGAGGTGCTCGAGCGGGAAGTCGCGGGCCTCCAGCACGCCGGCCAGCCAGCCGACCTGGCGCTCGAGCTCGACGTGGCCCTCGACGTCGCCGATCGCCCAGTTGAGCAGGTGCTGGGTGTCGTGGATCTCCCACTGGCGGGCGAGGTCGCCGTAGCGCTCGAGGTCCTCGGGGTAGCGCCGGAAGTAGCGCTCCGAGACGGCCGCCGCGAGCGGCGCCAGCTCGACCTCGCGGCCCGCGAGCGTCGCCCGGTCCGGCGGCGGCCAGCCGCCCGGCGGCTGCGTCCGGCGGTCCGTCACTCGGCCACGACCTCGTAGGTGTGGAGGTGCTCGAGGCGCTCGAGCTTGATCGCGGCCTGCAGCTCCGGGTCGATCCGGTCGTGCGAGACGCGGTGGTCGGCGGAGCGCATGTAGCGCTTGAACGCGTCCCGGTCGCGCCAGCGGCTGACCATGATCAGCTCGCCCTCGTCGCGGTCGGACTGCCAGACCTGCAGGTCCACGAAGCCGTCGTGGTCGTCGACGAGGCCGACGCGGGCGCGGAACGCGGCGACGAGCTGCTCCGCGCGCTCTGCCGGGACGCGCAGGCGGGACATCGAGACGTACATACCTGCCGAAACGCTAGTGGGTCTGGGCCCGGGGGGTGCCGGGTAGGGTCCGGCCAGATGCGTGCCGACACGGCAGTACCCGCGCGGGACGGTTCTCCCGAGCACGTACGCGACGGGTACCTCGGGGCGCTGCTGGCGTCCGACGTGGCCGGCGCGCGCGATGTGCTCGAGGGCGCGATCGCCGCCGGCATGCCCGTGCGGCGGATCTACCTCGACGTGCTGCAGCCGGCGCTCTACGAGATCGGCCGCCGCTGGTCGCACGCGGACATCTCGATCGCGCAGGAGCACCTCGCCACCGCCGCCACGCAGTCCGCGATGGCGCGGCTGGCCGAGGCGCTGTCCGAAGGGCCCCGGCGCGTGCGCCCGCAGACCGCGCTGGTGGCGTGCGTGAACGACGAGCTGCACGCGGTCGGCGGGCGGATGGTCGCCGACTTCCTCGAGGCCGACGGGTGGAGGGTGGTCTTCCTGGGCCAGCTCACACCCGGCACCGACCTCGCCGCCCTCGCCGCCGAGCAGGGCGCGACGCTGGTCGCGGTCTCGGCCGCGCTGCCCGAGCGGGTCCCGCAGGTGGCGGAGGCGTGCGCCGCGCTGCGCGGCCTCGACCCGGCGCCGTACGTGCTCGTCGGCGGGCAGGCGTTCGGCGGCTCCGCCGAGCGCGCGCTGCGGACCGGGGCGGACGCCTACGCGGACGACGCGGAGGCGGCGGTCCGGGCGGTGCGCGAGCGCTTCCCCGCCTCACCATGATCCGCGAGCAGATCGAGGGCTACACCTGGCAGAGCACCTCGATGCTGGCCGCCGCGCTGGCGCCCGACGGCACCGTGCTCGAAGCCAACCCCGCGCTGGAGCGGCTCGCCGGCGAGGGGGTCGCGGGGACCGGCTTCGAGACGCTGATCCAGACCGCCCAGCGCGACGCCTTCGCGCGCCGGCTCGCCACCGCCGAGTCCGACTGGGCGGGCGCGATGTTCGCCTTCTCGGGCGCCGACGCCGAGATCGCGATCGACCGCCGGGTGTGGCTGCGGCGTCTCGGCGACACGATCCTGCTCGTCGCCGAGCCGGCGGTGGGGGAGCAGGCGCACCTCGTCGAGAAGGTGCTCGAGCTCAACGACGAGCTCGTCGGCGCGCACCGCGAGCTCGTCCGCCAGCGCGAGGAGCTGCGGACGGCCGCGCACCGGATCAACAACCTCGAGGCGATCTCCGCCGCCGGGCTGATCAACCTGCGGCTCGACGACCTGCTCGCCGAGGTGCTGCGGATCATCGCGGACGCCGTCGGCTCCGAGCGCGCGGTGCTGTTGCTGCTCGACGACGACCGCGAGGTGCTCGTCGCGCGCGCCGCGGTCGGGCTCGTGGGCGTGGAGCTCGACGAGATCCGCGTGCCGCTCGGCAAGGGCGTGGCCGGCAGGATCGCGCAGGACAACGAGCCGCGGCTGATCGGCGACCTGTCCCAGGTCGAGGTCCACAGCGCCTACCTGCGGGAGAGCTCGCTCTCGATGGCGGGTGTCCCGCTCACGCTCGACGGCGAGGTGATCGGCGTCCTGCACGTCTCCTCCGCCCACCGCAACCGCTTCGGCGAGGACGACCTGGGCCTGCTCGTGCCCGCCGCCGAGCGCGCGGCGCTGGCGATCGGGCGGGCCCGGATCCTGGAGCGCGAGCGGCGGATCGCCGAGACGCTCCAGCGCAGCCTGCTGCCCGATCAGCTGCCGACGATCGAGGGGCTCCAGCTGGCCGCGCGCTTCCGCCCCGGCGCGCGCGTCGAGGTCGGCGGCGACTGGTACGACGCGGTGCCGCTGCCGACGGGCGAGCTGGCCGTCGTGATCGGCGACGTGGCCGGCAAGGGCCTGCGCGCCGCGACCCTGATGGGCGAGCTGCGGGCCGGGCTGCGGGCGTACGCGATCGAAGGTGGCGGGCCGATGGACACGCTCGTGCGGCTCAACCGGCTCGCGCTGCGCTCGTTCCACATGGCGACGGTCGTGCTGATGCACGTCGCGCCCGACCTCGGGCGGCTGAGCTACGGCAGCGCCGGCCACCTGCCGCCGCTGCTGCTCGCCGCCGACGGCTCCGCGCGCTTCCTGCGCGACGGCGCCTCGACGCCGCTGCTGGCGGTGCGCGAGGACATCGAGGACGGCGTCGCCGAGCTGGCGCCCGGCGACCGCGTCGTGCTCTACACCGACGGCCTGGTCGAGCGCCGGCGCAAGCCGATCGACGAGAGCCTCGAGCGCCTGCGCGGCGCGGCCGAGGGGTTCGACGGGGGCGTCGAGGACCTCTGCGACCACCTGCTCGAGCAGCTCAGCCCGCCGGCGGGCTCGCCGCACGACGACATCGCGATCATCGCGCTGCAGCGCTGCCCGTAGCGCTCAGGCGTCCCAGCGGATCGGCAGCGCGTCGAGGCCGTAGATGCCGTCGATCGAGCCGTAGGCGGGCTCGCCGTCGAGCGCAAGGCCCGGCATGTGCCCGGCCAGGAAGGCGAGCGCCTCCTGCATCTCCGCGCGCGCGAGGTTCGCGCCGAGGCAGTAGTGCACGCCGGCGCCGAACGTCAGCGGCTTCGCGCCCGTGCGATCGGCGGTGATGTCGAAACCGGGCTCCGTGTCCTCGCGGTTGCCGGTGAAGGCGCTGACGAGCACGACGGTGCCCTCGGGGAACTCGACGTCGCGGTAGGTGACGTCCTCCATCGCGATCCGCGCCGTGAACGGCGTGATCGGCTCGAAGCGCACGACCTCCTCGACCGCGGCCGGGGCGAGCAGCGGGTTCTCGGCCAGCAGCGCCCACTGCTCGGGGTGCTCGGCGAACAGCCGCAGGGCGTGTGCGAGCTGGCTCTGAGTGGTGTCGACGCCGCCGACGAGCACGTTGAGCACCAGGTTGAGCAGCTCCACGTCGCTCAGCCGATCGCCCTCCTGCTCGGCGGCGATCAGGGCCGAGATCAGGTCGTCGCCGGGCTCGGCTCGGCGGCGGCCGAGCAGCTCGCCGGCGTAGGCGTAGAAGTCGACGACCGCCGCCTCGATCTGGCTTCGCTCGGCGACGACGTTCATGCCGAACTGGCGCTGGATCCAGCGCGACCAGTCCCACAGCCGGCCGGCGTCCTCGATCGGCGCGCCCATCACCGTGGCGATCACCTGCGAGGGGTAGCGCTTGCAGAACGCCTCGACGGCGTCGCAGCTCGTGGCGCCTTCCAGGTCGTCGAACAGCGCCTCCAGGAAGCCGCGCATGTGCGGGCGCCACCGCTCGACGGCGCGCGGGGTGAAGAACGGGTTCACCAGCCCGCGCAGGCGCCGGTGGTCGGCACCGTTGATGTGCAGGATGTTGCGCCGGATCTCCTCGTAGAGCGGGCCATCGTCGATGCCGAAGATCTCGGCGATCTTCATGCCGGGGAACGTGAAGCTGCGGCTGCGCAGGAAGAACTCGCCCGCCTCGCGGTCGACCGCCACGCAGCCGAGCGGCATCGTCGCCAGCCAGCCCTGCTCGGCAAGCTCGGCCATCGCATCGTGGAAGCGCTCGCCGCGCAGCGCCGGATCGAGGTAGTCGAAGCTCGGCAGCTCGAGGTCGGCGAGGGCGGTCATCGTCGGCCGCAGCCTACTCACGGGCGGTCGCTACCGTCGAGGGCGTGGACTCGCCGCTGCTCGTGGCCGTGCTGGTCGCGATCGGCCTCTACGCGCTGTTCCTCGCGGGGCTCGTGCTGGCGGGTCGCGGGCCTGAGGCGCGGGCGCTCGCGCGGCTCGTGCCGGACTGCCTCGTGCTCGCGCGCGGGCTGCTCGGCGACCGCGATGTGCCGGCGCGCTGCAAGCTCGCGCTGGCGGGGCTGGTGCTGTACCTGGCGTCGCCGATCGACCTCGTACCGGACTTCCTGCCGGTGATCGGGGTGCTCGACGACGCCATCCTGGTCGTGTTGACCCTGCGCTGGATCCTCCGCTCGGCGGGGGCGGACCGGGTCACGCGGCACTGGCGCGGCACGCCGCGCGGGCTGGAGCTCGTGCTGCGGGCGGCCTACAGGCCTGGCGGGTGACGCACCACGTAGCCGGCCGACGGACGGTCGCTGCCCTGCCAGCGGGTGCCGCTCTCGCTGCGGCCCGTGGTGTCGAACCGGCGTCCGTTGACGACCATGTAGACGTGGCCGGGGGCGGCGTAGATCGTCACCCAGCGGCCCCTGCCGGGGGAGCCCCAGCTCATGAAGCCGCCGCTCGTGAGCGCGGAGTTGAGATAGCCGGCGCCGTGCAGCGCGTAAGAGACCGAGCCCGAGCAGTCGTAGCCCGAGTCGTCCCACTGTCCGTGGCCGCCGCCGTACTTGTACGGCTTGTTCGCGATCCGGTTGCCGGCCGCGATGATCCGGCGCACGCGGACCGGTACGCCGCCGGGCCGGCTGGGCGAGCCCGCGCGCGAGCGCTTGAGCACGGTCGTGATGCTCGCGTGCCCGAGCGCGGCCCAGGTGGCCGGACCGACGATGCCGTCGGGCGTGAGGCCGTGGCGGCGCTGGAAGCGCCTGACCGCGCGCTGGGTGGCGGGGCCGAAGACGCCGTCGACGGCGATGCCCAGGCGGCGCTGGAGCAGCCGCACGCGGCCGCGCTTGGTCGCGCCGCCGCTGCTCGTGCGCCGCGACGTCGTCCGCCGCGAGTGCGCCGCGCGCCGCAGCGCGGCCCAGGTGGCGGGGCCGACGATGCCGTCGGCGGTGAGCCCATGCCGGCGCTGGAAGGCCTTGACGGCGCGGCGCGTGCCCTTGCCGAAGATGCCGTCGGCGTGGATGCCGAGCCAGCGCTGCGCCGTGCGCACGCGCGGGCCCTTGGACCCCTTCTTGAGCGGCTTCGCCGCGGCCTGAGCGGTCGCGGGCGCGACGATGCCCGAGGTCGTCGCGACGCCGGCCATGGCCAGCACGAGCGCGAGCGCGGGGAAGAGCAGCAGAGATCGCAAAATCCGTTCGTTCCTTCGAATGTGGCGTCCGTCGAGCGCCTACGAGGTGAGCTGACGGGCTCGCGCTGCCTGCGCTACGCCACCTGAACGACGGCGATTCGCCCCTGCGACCCTGACGGGCCGCTCCGGTTCCCCCGTTCGCCACCACCGGGGCGGAGGCGATTCGGCGGCCGTCGTTCTACCACCGAAATGTCATCCGCCTGCAGGATCTCTTGCAGCTTCAACCGTCCGAGGGTGATGAGAACATGTGTTCGTGAGGACGATCGAGACGAGAGCCGAAGCCCTCCGGCTCGTCGCCGCCGGCCTCAACGACTGCGAGATCGCCCGCCGGCTCGACGTCCCCCGAACGACGATCCGCGACTGGCGGAGGCCGCGCTACGTCCCGAAGCGGCCGGTCGACTCATCCTGTCCACTCTGCGGCGCGCGCTCCCGGCCCATCGTTCTCGAGGCCGAGCGTTATGCCGAGCTCCTCGGCCTCTACCTCGGCGACGGGCACATCTCAAATCACGCCCGGTCGCAACGCCTGCGGCTCTTCCTCGATGCGAAGTACCCCAGGATCGTCGACGACGCCGAGGCCATCCTCCGGGCGACGCTGCCGTTCAACCGAGTCGGCCGGATCGCCGCGGAGGAGGGACGCATGACCATTGTCTGGGCGTACTCCGCGCACCTGACCTGCCTGTTCCCGCAGCATGGACAAGGCAAGAAGCACGAGCGCCCGATCACGCTCGAGCCGTGGCAGGGAGCCCTCGTGGACGCTGCGCCGTGGGCGTTTCTCCGCGGCTGCGTCCGCTCCGACGGCTGCGTCTTCATCAACCGGACCGGGCCGTACGAGTACCTCAGCTACGACTTCTCGAACCACTCCGAGGACATCCTCGGATTGTTCGAGCGGACATGCCTCGCTCTGGGCCTGCACCCGCGGCGAACACCCAGGAGGATCCGTCTGAACCGTCGCGAGGACGTCGCACGACTCGTCGAGCAGGTTGGTCGCAAGGCCTGAAGACGACGCGGTACCATCGAGGCGTCTGCGGCTGTGGCGGAATTAGGCAGACGCGCGGGCTTCAGGTGCCCGTGAGCTTAGGCTCGTGGAGGTTCGAGTCCTCTCAGCCGCATGATCCGGGTCCTCACCGGGCGCCGCCTCACGGCGGCGATCCCGTCCCCGGTAAGACGTGCGCGAGCGGCTTCGCTACCCTGAGCCAGCACGTTCCTGCCGCTATCGTCTAGGGGACTAGGACGCCGCCCTCTCACGGCGGAAACCGGGGTTCGAATCCCCGTAGCGGTACCTCCTGAAGCCCCGCCGAGCGCGGGGTTTCGTCGTTAAGGCCCGGGGCGCGGCGAGGTAGCGCCATCGGATAGGACTAAGCCCCATGAAGATCACGACGGCGATCAGCGTCCATGTGGAGGGTGACGACGAGGAGCAGCGCGAGCGGGTGCTCGACCTCGCCCAGGAGGAGGTCATGCGGTTCTCGGCTGCGCTCGCGGACCGGCTCGAGGAGGAGGGGATCGAGGGCGTCGAGATCGCCATCGAAGGGGACGAATGATCCCTTGC
>DATFQI010000253.1:0-5002 GCA_035264365.1 Solirubrobacteraceae bacterium | reverse complement strand
TGGCGGTAGTACATCTTGCCCGCGACGTTGACCAGCTGGTCGAAGCCGCAGGAGATGAAGTCGGCGAACTGCATCTCGGCGATCGGGCGCATGCCCTCGACCGCCGCGCCGATCGCGCAGCCGACGATCGCCGACTCGGCCAGCGGCGTGTCCATCACGCGCTTGGGACCGAACTCGTCGAGGAAGCCGTCGGTCACCTTGAAGGCGCCGCCGAAGTTGGCGATGTCCTCGCCCATCACGAACACGCGCTCGTCGGCGCGCATCTCCTCGCGCATGGCGTCGGAGATCGCCTGCAGATACGTCATCGTCGGCATGGCTCAGGCCCCCTTCGAGGCGAAGCCGGACCAGGGCGCGTCGCCGTCCTCGAGCAGCGCGGGCTCGTCGGCGAAGACACGGTCGGTGGCGGTCTCGCCGTCGGGCATCGGGCCGGCGAGCGCCTCCTCGACAGCCTTCTCGATCTCGGCCCTGACCTCGGCGCGGACCGCGTCGACGTCGACGCCGAGCGCCTCGAGGCGCTTGACCTGACGGTCGATCGGATCCTTCGCGCGCCACTCCTCGACCTGCTCCTTGGGCACGTACTTCATGTCGTCGTGCGCGGCGTGGCCGTGCATGCGCATGGTCACGGCCTCGAGCAGCGTCGGGCCGTCGCCGGCCAGTGCGCGCTCCCGCGCCTGGCGCGTGGCCTCGAACATCGCCTCGGGGTCGTTGCCGTCGACCTTGACGCCCGGGAAGCCGTAGGCGGCCGCGCGCTCGACGGGGTCTACCGCGAACTGCTGGTCGAGCGGGGTCGAGTACGCGTACTGGTTGTTCTCGAGCACGAAGATCACGGGGAGCTTCTGGACGCCGGCCCAGTTCATCGCCTCGTGGAAGTCGCCGCGCGAGGTCGAGCCGTCGCCGAACCAGGTGATCGCGACGCGCTTCTCGTCGCGCAGCTTGAAGGCCATCGCCAGGCCGGTCGCGACCAGCATCATGTCGGGGAGCATCGAGACCATGCCGACGCAGCCCTTGGTGCGGTCGCCGAAGTGGACGTTGCCGTCGCGCCCGCCGGTGATGCCGGCGGCGCGGCCCATGTACTGGCTGAAGATCCGCGCGGGCTCGACGCCGCGGATGACGTGGGCCGCGAGGTCGCGGTGCAGGATGCAGAGGCGGTCCTCGGCGGCCATCGCCCACGCGGCGCCGGCGGACACGGCCTCCTGGCCGAAGCCGTCGTAGAAGCTGCCGGGCACCTTGCCCTGGCGGTACAGGGTCATCGCGCGCTCCTCGATGCCGCGCATCATCAGCATCGCGCGCAGCAGCCCGACCCGGTCCTCCGTGGTCAGGTGCTCCGACACGTCCGCGGGTACTGCGGAGCTCTGAGCCGTCTCGGTCGCCATCAGGCGTCTTCTCTCCTCGTCGATGTCGTGCAGGGCCCGGGATCGCCGGGCTCGCGTCGGCCGTGCTGCGGGGTCTCCGCGGGGCACGGCGTGACGGGGCAAGGGTAGGGCATCCGGGAGTTACGCTGAAGGTCATGCACGCTCCCGGCCAGGTCGAGCGGGTCTGGGTCAGGCGGCTGCGCTGGCGCATCCGCGGCGCCTGGCAGTGGCCCGCGTTCGGGGTGCTGACGGTGGTCGACGCGCTGCTCTTGACGCGGCTGCCGTTCTACGACGAGGGGCCCGGCGCGTTCGTCGGCGGCGTGCTGGTGGCGATGTTCTTCAACCTGCTCGCGGTCGCCGTGGTCGGTCCGCTGCTGGGGCTGCGGCTGCGCCGCCGGCGCCCGGACCTGCCGCGCGTGATCGCCGCCGACTACGCCTCGACCGCGGTGCTGGTCGTGATCTGCGCGGGCCTGCTCGCGGGCGGGCTGATGCACAGGCCGGCGCTCGCGGCCGAGCGCGCCGACGTCGCCGCGGTGGCGGCCAGCACGCACGACTACGTGGTGCGTCAGGCGCCGGAGTACCGCGGCCGGCTGGCCGCGATGGACCCGATGCGCGTCGAGGAGGACCTCTACCGCTCGTGCGTCCCCGGGGCGGATCCGCGGCGCTGGCTGTGCCTGTTCGTCTCGACCGACCAGACGCCGCCCGGCGTCACCGCGGACCCCGACCAGACGGGCAACGCGGCCTATCGGAGCCACGGCGGCTTCCGCTAGTCAAGCCCGCTCGTTGGCTCCGCGCCGCCGTTCGCGCGATGGACTGGACGGATGTGCGATGGACCGCGGGTGAGATTAAAGCCACCCTGCGGGTAGTCGGACGCGTGCCGTGATGGGAATCGTCTGGACATTGCGAAGGCGGGGGCTCGGGCCGAGCCTCGGAGCCGGCGGCTCGTTGGTCGTCGCGGCTGTGTGCTGCCTGCTGCTCGCCACCGCGGTGATCACGTTCCGCGACTGGCCCGGCCGCAGCGCGGCCGCGCCCGGCGGGACGATCGCCATGCCCGCCTTGTCCGCCCCCGCCGCCAAGGCCGCCGGACGCTCCGCCTCCGGGCCGTCCGCGCCCGCGGTCGCGGCGGTCGCTTCCTCATCGCCCGCCACGCGGCCTGCGTCGTCGCGGCCTGCCCGGCGCGGCGGCTCGCCGCCCCGCAGCCCGGCAGCGAGGCGGCCCGCGCCTGCGGGCACCAACCCGCCGGCTTCGTCCGCGCCGGTGACCCCGGTCGCCCCGGTCGCGGCACCCGCGCCCGAGCCGGCCCCGGCCGGGTCGGCGCCGGCCGCCTCCGTGCCGAAGCAGCCCGTGGTCGTGGCGCCGCCGGCCGCTCCCACAACCGGCGTCGTGGAGGGGACCGTCGAGCAGGTCCGCTCGCGCGTCGAGGAGCCGCTCCCGCCCGCGGTCCAGCAGCCGATCGAGCCCGTGCTGGACACCGTGCAGCAGGTCACCCGCACGGTCGACGGCGTGACGGGCCAGCTGCTGCCTACGCTGCCTTAGTGGATCCCGACATCGCCCCGGTGCGCCCCGCAGAGCCCGCGGGCGGCGCTCCCGCGCGCCACGGCGATGCGGTGCTCCGGCCCGTCGCGCCGTGGACCGGCAGCGTCCACGCGCTGCTCGCGCACCTGCGCGCCCGCGGGATCGACTGGGTGCCCGAGCCGCGAGGCGTCGCACCCGCGCCCCGCGCGGCGGGATCCGTCCCCACGGCGCCGCTCGCGGCGGTCTCGTGGGTCGAGGGGGAGGTGCCCGCGTACCCGATGCCGGCGTACGTGTGGGAGCCCGCCGTGCTCGACCGCGCCGCGGCGATGCTGCGCCAGCTCCACGACGCCACCGAGGGCTTCGACCGCTCGGGCCGCGTCTGGGCGCTGCCGGCCCGCGAGCCGGCCGAGGTGATCTGCCACAACGACTTCGCCCCCTACAACCTCGCCTTCCGCGACGGCCTGCCCGTCGGCGCGATCGACTTCGAGGCCGCCTCGCCCGGGTCGCGCGCCTGGGACCTCGCGTACCTCGCGTATCGGCTCGTCCCGCTCGCCCACCCCTCGAACCCCGACCTCCCGCCGCGGCCCGACGTCCCCGCGAGGCTCGACCGCCTCTGCGCCGCCTACGGCGGCATCGCTCCGGGCGAGGTGCTCGCGCTGCTCCCCGAGCGCCTGCGCGAGCTCGCCGCCTCCGCCCCGAGCGACCACGCCGAGCGCTACCTCACCGACGCCGCCGCATTGAACCCGGAGTTGTTCAGCCTCAGGCCGAACAACTCCCGACTCGCCGACTAGAGGGCGAGGCTGAGCGGGTTCTCGAGCCGCTCGCGGATCCGCGAGAGGAACTCCGCGGCGTCGGCGCCGTAGAGGATCCGGTGGTCGCAGACGAGCGTGAGCGCCATCCGCGCGCGCACGGTCACCTCGCTGTCGACGACGACGGGCTGCGGGCTCATCGCCCCGACCCCGAGGATCGCCGCCTGGGGCGGGTTGATCACCGGGACTATCCGGTCCATCCCGTACATGCCGAGGTTGGAGACGGTGAACGTGCCGGCCGACAGCTCGGGCGGGGTGATCTTGCCGTCGCGGACCTTCTCGGCCAGCGAGCGCGTCTCGCGGGCGATCTCGCCGAGCGACTTGCGGTCGGCGTCGAACACCGTCGGGACGACCAGCGCGTCCTGGCCGGCCACGGCGACGCCGACGTTGACACGCGAGTAGAGCTCGAACTTGCCGTCGCGATAGGAGCCGTTGGCCCGAGGGAACTCGGTCAGCGCGAGCGCGGCCGCCTTGACGATGAGGTCGTTGAACGACGGCGCGGGCCGCTCGCCCGCCGCGGCCTTGAGCTGCTTGCGCAGCGCGACCGCCTCCTCCATGTCGACCTCGGCCTGGAGCACGAACTCGGGAGCAGTCGCCTTCGACTCCGCCATCCGCCGCGCGACGGTCTGCTGCAGCCGCGTGAGCTCGCGGGTCTCCGACTCGCCGCGGCCGGTCTGAGCGTCGCCACCGCGTGCCGCCGGAGCCGGCGCGCGCTCGGGCTCCTTCTCCGCCGGCGCGGCCTCCTCCGCCGGAGCCTCGGCCTCCGCGGTCTCCTGCCGCGGGCTCCCGGACGCCGCCTCGACATCCGCCTTCACGATCCGGCCACCGGGCCCGGTGCCCTCGAGCGCGGCCAGCTCCAGCCCCAGCTCCCGAGCCATCCGCCGCGCGACCGGGCTCGCCTTGATGCGCCCGTTCTCCTCACCGGAAGCCTCGCCCTCGCCCTCGGCCTCGGGCTCGGCCACGGGCGCCGCGGCCGGCTCCTCGGAGGCCTGCTCCGCCGAGGGCTCCTCCTCAGAGAGCCGTTCCCCGTCCTGCTGTTCCTCCGCGGGCTGCTCGTCCTGCTGCTCCGCCTCGGGCTGCTCCTGCTGCTCCGCCTCGGGCTGCTCCTGCTCCTGCTGCTCCGCCTCGGGCTGCTCCTCCGCGGGCTGCTCGGCCGCGGGCTGCTCCTCTTCACGCTGACCGCCGTCCGCGGACCCCTCCCCGATCGACGCGATCTTCTCCCCGACGGCCAGGGTGTCGCCCTCGGCCGCGGAGATGCTCAGCACGCCGTCCTGGTCGGCCTCGTAGGTCATGTTGGCCTTGTCCGTCTCGATCTCGACGAGCTCG
>DATFQI010000252.1:0-14619 GCA_035264365.1 Solirubrobacteraceae bacterium | reverse complement strand
CCGCGCGTCCGGGGCATCGGCGAGGGCGGAGGTCAGACGCTGCAGCGTCTCGGTGCGCTCGCGCGCCGCGCGTTCCTGGTTGCGCGCCGCCAGCAGCTCGCGCTCGTAGAGCTTGCGCTCCGTGGCGTCGAAGACGGCCGTGCGGACCGCGATCGGCGCGCCGCCGGCGGCGCGCACGAGCACCGAGTTGACGAGCACGGGCAGGCGCTCGCCGTCCGCGGCGACGATGTCCACCGCGATCTCGCGCGCGCTGCCCTGCATGCGCAGCATGGGCGCGTAGTGCGTCTCGTGGTAGATCCGGCCGCCCACGCTGAGCAGGTCCTGGAATCGCTTGACCCCGACGAGCTCGTCGCGGGAGTACCCGGTCCAGCGCAGGAACGTGGCGTTGACCCGCAGCACGAGTCCCTCCAGCGTCGTGGAGAGATAGCCGCAGGGGGCGTTCTCGAACAGGTCCTCGGCCGTCTCGTCGAACGTCGCCGCGACGCCGTCCGCGTCCTGGAAGCGGGACATGGCGGCGGTCAGGCGAACGCGCGGATCGCCTCGACCGTCTCCTCCGGGGCGCTCAGGTTGGGGCAGTGCCCGGTCGCGGCGAGCTGCACGAAACGGGAGCCCGGGATCGCGCGGTGCACGTACTCGCCGACCTCGTCCGGCGCGATGACGTCGTCGCTGCACTGGAGCACGAGCGTGGGCACGTGCACGTCCTCGAGGTCGGCCCGGTTGTCCGAGGTGAACGTCACGCGGGCGAAGCGCGCGGCGATGTCCGGGTCGGTCCGGCAGAAGCTCTCGGTGAGCTCCGCCCCGAGCTGCGGCCGGTCGGCATTGGCCATGATCACGGGCGCCATGGTGCTCGACCAGCCGAGGAAGTTGCTGTCCAGCGACTCCAGCAGCTCCTCGATGTCCGCGGCCGAGAAGCCGCCCCGGTACCCCTCGTCGTCGATGTAGCGGGGCGAGGGGCCGACGAGCACGAGCTTGCCGATGTGCTCCGGCGCCCGCTTGGCCGCGATCACGCCGATCATCGCGCTCACCGAGTGCCCGACGAAGATCGCGTCCGCGAGCTCGAGCGCCCGGCAGATCTCGATCACGTCCTCTGCATAGCCCGTGAGCGAGCCATAGCGCTCGGGGTCGTACGCCGAGAGGTCGGACCCGCCCGCTCCGACATGGTCGAACAGCACGACCTTGTACTCGTCCACGAACTCGGGCGCCACGAAGCGCCACATCTGCTGGTCGCAGCCGAAGCCGTGGGCGAAGACCATCGGCCGGCCATCCGGCCGGCCCGAGACCGTGACGTTGTTGCGCTCGAGCACGCCCACCGGGTCCGAGTGTAGTTGCGCGGTTTAGGCTCCCACGGTGATGGACGCGGGCGAGCGGCGCGACCTCGAGGCCGAGCAACGGCACCTGGACGAGACGTACGCCGCCTATGACACCGCGCTGCGGCTGCTCCGCTCGCGCGCTCGCACCAGCGGCGTCGACGACTTCGCGACCGAGGCGCTCGAGCGGATGCGCGTGGAGCGCGTGCGCGCCTACGACGCCGCCAGCGGCCCGCTCTACTTCGGGCGCATCGACGGCCGGGACGGCCGCGCGCTCTACATCGGCCGTCACGCGGTCGCCGACGAGGCCGACCGGCTGCTGGCGATCAACTGGCGCGCGCCGAGCGCGCGCCCGTTCTACGCCGCGACGCCGCAGGACCCCGGCGACGTCGTGCGCCGGCGGCGGCTCGACATCGAGGAGCGGCGCGTGCTCGGGTTCGTCGACGAGTCGCTCGGCGCAGGCGGCGAGGACCACCTCACCGACGCGATCGCCGAGGACATCGCGCGCCAGCGCGTCGGCGAGATGCGGCAGATCGTCTCGACGATCACCCCTGAGCAGTACGAGCTGATCTCCGAGGGGGCGCCGGGCGCGCTGGTCATCCAGGGCGGCCCCGGAACCGGCAAGACTGCCGTCGGCCTGCACCGTGCCGCGTGGCTGCTCTACGCCGATCGCGACCTCGGGCGCCAAGGCGTGCTCGTCGTCGGGCCCAACGAGACGTTCATCCGCTACATCGCCGGCGTGCTGCCCGCGCTCGGCGAGGGCGGCGTCGAGCAGCGGCCGATCGGCGCGCTGATCTCGCGCGCGCACCGCGACGCGGGCGAGAGCCGCGAGCTGGCGGCGCTGAAGGGCGGCGCGCGCATGGCCGTCGTGCTGGAGCGCCTGCTCTGGGACCGGCTGGCGCTTCCGGGCGAGGACCAGACGGTCGAGCTCGGGCGCGGGACCGTGACGCTCGACAAGGACGAGCTGAGCGAGCTCGTGGCCGAGTGCCGCGAGCGGACCCGCAGCTATCAGGGCGCGCGCGAGCGCTTCCGGGAGCTGCTCGCGGGGCGGATCGCCGCGCGCGCGACGGACGGCGGGCGGGCGACGTTCGCGGACCACGACGAGCTGCTGACCGCCGTCCGCAAGACGCGCGACTACCAGCGCCTCGCGACGCGGATGTGGCCGCGCGAGACGGCCGAGGGCCTGTACGCGCGGCTGTTCAAGAACCGCAAGCGGCTGAGCGCGATCGCCGGCGACCTCCTCTCGGAGGAGGAGATCGCCGCGCTGACGGGCGCGGCGCGACCCGAGACCCGCCGGGACATGACGCCCACGGACGTCGCGCTGCTCGACGAGGCGCACTGGCTGGTCGATCCCGACTTCCGCCGCTACGGCCACGTGGTGATCGACGAGGCGCAGAACCTCACGCCGATGGAGCTGCGCATGGCGACCCGGCGGGCGCGCGGGCAGTCGCTGACGATCCTCGGCGATCTCGCGCAGCGCACCGCCGAGGCGGGCGTGCACGCCTGGGACTCCGTCCTGGCCGAGGCGGGCGTGACCCGTCACATGGTCCGCGAGCTGGAGATCTCCTACCGCGTGCCGGACGAGTTCCTCACGCTCGCGGCCGCGCTCGTCCCGCCGGGCAGCGCGGTGCCGCGCGGCATACGCAAGGCGCCCCGGCCGCCGCTCGCCATCGCCACCGACGAGCCCCGCCTCGGCGGCGCCGCGGCCGAGCAGGCCGCGGAGCTCGCGCGCGAGGTCGGCAGCGTCGGGGTGATCGCGCCCACGAGGCTCATGCCCGCCATGCGGGAGGCGCTGCAGCCGCTCGGCTTCGCCGACGCGACCCTCGGACCGCTGGGAGCGGCGATCAACCTGCTCGACCCCCACGTGGCCAAGGGCCTGGAGTTCGACGCCGCGCTCGTCGTCGAGCCCGCCGCCATCTACGACGAGCGCCCCGACGGCGGGCCGGGAGGCCTCTACACCGCGCTGACCCGCTCCACGCGGGCGCTCGTGATCGTCCACGCCCGCGACCTCCCCGCCGCGCTGGCGGACGCCTCGGCCCTGCTCCGCCGCCGGGTCTAGCGATGGAACGACCAGCTGCCGCGGATGGCGGCCGCACCCGTGTTGCAGCGGAACGTCCAGCTGACGACCGCAGCCTGCAGCGTGCGATCGGCCGCGAACCCGATCTCCTCGACGGTGAACGACCCGATCCCGGTGTTGCAGCCTCGCGACTCCGCGCCCATCGCCATCCCCGCATCGGACGGGGTGGCGCTGTACTCCGCGTTGTCGGTGTACGTGACCCCCGCCCGCAGCGTCTGCCCCTGCGGGGCGAAGAAGCCCGCCGCGTACTCGCTGCCGCTGCCTGAGGCGTAGACGGCGAAGTCGAGGTGGTCGGGCGAGCCGCCGGCGGAGATCCGATCGCCGGGAGAGCTGAAGTCGTAGGTCCTCCCCTGACCGATGTAGTCGCCGGGCTCGCTCTCCATGTGCAGCGACCATGTGCCGCCGGACACGCGCGGGGGCGGATCCGTGCTCGCCGGCGGGGGCGGGGCCGGGCTTCCCGGGCCGGGAGCGGGTGGGCCGCCGGAAGGCGGGGCGGGCGCGGCCGGCTCCTCCGCCAGGGCGTGCCAGGCACGCGTGCCGGTGTCGCAGCGCGTCAGCAGGCGCCGGTGGCGATCTCGCACCGTGGCGCGCATCCGCAGCCGGCCGCCGGCGCCGTCGGTGGTGAACCGCCCGCCGAAGCGCACGCGGTAGGTGACCACAGTGTCGGTGTAGCGCACCTTGAAGCGCTCCTTGCGCAGGAAGCCTCCGGCGGCGCCGATCCGGGTCAGCGGCGTGAAGTTCACCAGCCGCTCTCGCGGGCCGCGCCCGCAGCGGGCGATCGCGTTCCAGCGCGCGGCCACCTTCCGCCCGTCGCGGGAGGTACGCAGCACGACCGGGCCGGGCAGGCCGCCGATGCTGAGCTCGCTCATGCCGTCATAGACCGCGGCGGGCCGCGCGGGCGCGGGCGCTCCCGCGGGCGGCGAGCCGATCCGGGCCTGGAAGCGGCGGCTCGGATGGCGGGTGCACCGGAACCGGCGCCCGTCGCGGCGCTGGGTACCGGCGATCCGCAGCTCGCCCGAGACCGTCCGGCCGGATAGGACGCCGCTCAGCGTCCACGCGTAGCGCAGCCCGAGGCCGCGCACCCGCGAAGCCCCGCGCGCGCCGATGGCCGAGCCGTCGAATGCCGCCAGCTTGCGCCCGACGGCCTCGAACGTCCGCCCGCCGCACAGCAGCGTGGTGTCGAACCGCAGCGCCACACGGTCACCGCGCGGTTGCAGCGCGATGCCCACCGAGGGGTTGAAGCCCCGCGGCACGACCGTGTACGGGAGCAGCCCGCCGCCGTAGGACGGCGATTGGGCGCCCGCGACGCCTGGTCCGGCGCCGCCGACGAGCGCCGCGACCATCAGCGCAGTCGCGCCGGCTGGGCGCAGCCGGGGGCCTCGTGCCGTCATCGTGGGCCCCGGATACCCGGGCCACGGCCGGGCCACGCTCTCCTCGACCTCCCATCTGGCCGTGTTAGTCCGCCGGGCCATGCGACGTTTCATGCTCATCTCGCTCGCGACGGCCGCGTTCGCCGTCGCGCCCGCAGCAGCGGCCACCGCACAGACCGGCGCCACGATCCCGGAGCCCGGTCCGATCCTGACCAAGATCGGCCACACGCCGATGGTCGAGCTCTGGGACGGCGGAGGCGGCCTTCCCTATCTCGGCTCCTCGACGTCCTACAACGCCGGCGACTGGGAGAACACGCTCCGCACGTACGTGACCAGCAAGGTCTACGTCAAGCAGATCGCCAAGGTCGACGCGGTCGCCGAGCGCTGGATCAGCCGTGCGGGCCGAGGGCGCTTCAAGCTCGAGCGCCGCCGTGGCCACTCCCGCGGCGTGAAGGTCGTGCGCGCAGCGCGCAAGGGCCATCACCACCGAGGGCACGGCAACGCCAAGCCGGCGATCGTCTTCGACGTGGACGAGACCGCGCTGTCGAACTACTCCGCGATCGACAAGGACAACTTCACCTTCGGGCCCAACTCGCAGGCCGAGGCGACGAACGAGATCGGCGAGGCGATCGACCCCACGCTCGACCTGTACAAGTTCGCCCAGGAGCGCGGCATCGCCACGTTCTTCATCACGGGCCGGCGCGAGAACACCCGCCAGCACACCGACAGCAACCTCCGCCGCGAGGGCTTCACGGACTACACCGAGCTCATCCTCAAGCCCGACGCCTCCACGGCCACCACCGTCGACTACAAGTCGGGCGCGCGCAAGGCGATCGAGGACAAGGGCTACCGCATCCTCGCCAGCGTCGGGGACCAGTACTCCGACCTCGCGGGCGGGCACGAAGCGGTGGCGTTCAAGCTCCCCAACCCGTTCTACTTCCTGCCCTAGCCGAACACGTCGAGCGCCGTGCCGGCCCGCCGGCCGGCATGGCGCTCACTGCAGCGCGTAGCGGAGGACCTCGACCACCTGCTCGGGCTCGCGCGCGACGGCGAGGGCGGCCCGGTCGACCTCCTTGAGCGCGTGATCGTGCTGGGGCGGGTGCAGGGTGATCAACGGCTTGCCGAGCGCCGCGGCGTAGCCGGCGTCGAAGGCGGCGTTCCACTGCCGGTACTGCTCGCCGAAGCGGACCACGACGACATCGGCCCGCTCGATCAGCGTGCGGGTCCGGATCGCGTTGACGCCGGCCCCGATGTGGTCGTTCCAGAACGGCCGCTCCTGCTCGC
This sequence comes from Solirubrobacteraceae bacterium, assembly GCA_035264365.1. Lineage (GTDB taxonomy): Bacteria > Actinomycetota > Thermoleophilia > Solirubrobacterales > Solirubrobacteraceae > DATFQI01. The sequence goes on along the minus strand of DATFQI010000252.1, from coordinate 8,581 downwards.
CGAGGACGGCGGTCCCCGCCGCGTCGGAGGCGGCGTGGTCGGTCACCGGTGCGCTGAAGCTCAGGGCGAGACCGGCCGCCTCGGCGCCGCGCTCGATGCGCTCACGCCAATCGGTGTGGATCTCGCCCGAGAGGTAGACCTGCCACTCCATCGCCGCATCGTACGGCTATTCCGGCCTGCCCCGGTGGATGGTGAACACGCGGTCGAGGCCCGTGATCTCGATCGGCTTGAGCACGGCGCTGCTCGAGCAGACGAGCTCGAGCTCGCCGCCGTAGGTCCGCGCGCGCTTGAGGCCGCCGACGAGGATGCCCAGCCCCGCGGAGTCCAGGAAGTCGAGCGCCTCCATGTCGATCACGATGCGGGTGCCTTCGTCGATGACCTCGACGAGGCACTCGCGCAGCTGCGAGGCGGTCGCGGCGTCGAGGTCGCCGCGCAGGACGAGCACCCTCGTCCGGTCGTCGCGCTCGACGTCGATCGAGAGCGGCATCAGCCGGTCCGCCTGAACACGGCGACGCTGCGCGCCGCGATGGCAGCCGTCTCGCCGGCCGCCGGCGCGTCGCCCTCGTTGAACGCGTCCGCGGTGTCGATGACGCGCAGCCATCGGCCCTCGGCTTCGGGCATGCAGAAGTCGAGCGGCTCGAAGTGGGCGTTGAAGACGAGCAGGAAGGTCTCCCCGCGGATCGGCTCGCCGCGCGCGTCGGTCTCGGTGATGGCTTCGCCGTCGAGGCTGACGCCGAGCGACTTGGCGAAGCCCGAGGCCCAGTCCTCGTCGCTCATCCGCTCGCCGTCGGGCCGGTACCACGCCATCTCCGTGGCCGTCGAGAACCGCCGGCGCCGGAACACGGGATGGCGCTTGCGGAAGGCGATCAGGCGCTGCGTGAACGCGATCAGCTCGCCGTCCTGGTTCTCCCAGTCGAACCAGGAGATCTCGTTGTCCTGGCAGTAGGCGTTGTTGTTGCCGCCCTGGGTGCGGGCCATCTCGTCGCCGCCCAGCAGCATCGGGATGCCCTGGGAGAGCAGCAGCGTCGCGATGAAGTTGCGCCGCTGCAGGCCGCGCAGCTCGTTGATCTCCGGGTCGTCGGTCGGGCCCTCGGCGCCGCAGTTCCACGAGGAGTTGTGCGACTCCCCGTCCGCGCCGCCCTCGCCGTTGGCGTCGTTGTGCTTGTCGTTGTAGGCCGTGAGGTCGGCGAGCGTGAAGCCGTCGTGCGCCGTGACGAAGTTGATCGAGGCGTTCGGGTGGCGGCCGTCGTCCTGGTAGAGGTCGCTCGAGCCGGCGATCCGCGACGCGAACTCGGGCAGGGTCTGCGCCTCGCCTCGCCAGTACTCGCGGATCGTGTCGCGGTACTTGCCGTTCCACTCCGACCACAGCGGCGGGAAGTTGCCGACCTGGTAGCCGCCCTCCCCGATGTCCCACGGCTCCGCGATCAGCTTGACGCGGCTGACCACCGGATCCTGCTGGATGAGATCGAAGAACGCCGACAGGCGGTCGACCTCGTGGAACTGGCGCGCGAGCGCCGACGCGAGATCGAACCGGAAGCCGTCCACGTGCATCTCCGTGACCCAGTAGCGCAGCGAGTCCATGATCAGCTGCAGCACGTGCGGATGGCGCATGTTGAGGCTGTTGCCGGTGCCAGTCGTGTCGTAGTAGAAGCGGGGGTCGTCCTCGACGAGCCGGTAGTAGGCGCGGTTGTCCAGGCCCTTGAACGACAGCGTCGGGCCGAGGTGGTTGCCCTCGGCGGTGTGGTTGTAGACGACGTCGAGGATCACCTCGAGCCCGGCCGCGTGCATCGCCTTGACCATCTGCTTGAACTCCTGCACCTGGCCGCCGAGCTGGCCCGACGCGCTGTAGTCGTTGTGCGGCGCGAGGAATCCGATCGAGTTGTAGCCCCAGTAGTTGCGCAGGCCGCGCTCGACGAGATGGGAGTCGTGGACGAACTGGTGGACGGGGAGCAGCTCGACCGCCGTGACGCCGAGCGCGGAGAGGTACTCGATCGCGGCCGGATGGGCGAGCCCGGCGTAGGTCCCGCGCAGCTCCTCGGGGATGTCCGGGTGGCGCGCCGTGAAGCCCTTCACGTGCACCTCGTAGACCACGGTCTCGTTCCAGGCCGTGCGCGGCGGGCGGTCGTTCGCCCAGTCGAAGTACGGGCTCGTCACCACGCCCTTGGGCATGTGCGGCCCGGAGTCCATGTCGTTCAGCGGCCCGTCCGGGGCGTCGAAGCGGTAGGTGAACATCGCCTCGCCCCAGTCCACCTCGCCCTCGACCGCGGTCGCGTACGGATCCAGCAGCAGCTTGGACGGATGGCAGCGCAGGCCGGCGGCGGGCTCGTACGGTCCGTGCACCCGGAACCCGTAGCGCTGCCCCGGGCCGGCCGTCGGCGCGTACCCGTGCCAGACCTGCGCGGTGCGCTCGGGCAGGGCCACGCGCGTCTCGGCGCCGTCGGCGTCGAACAGGCAGAGCTCGACGGCGTCGGCGACCTCCGAGAACACGGCGAAGTTGGTGCCGGTGCCGTCATAGGTGGCACCGAGCGGGAACGGAGAGCCTGGCCAGAGTCGCATCGCGTTGCGCCTTACCCGGATCGCGCGGCGTCAACCTCTGCCGACGCGTGCAGGCGAGCGGTCGCGAGTTGCGCGAGCACCGCTGTCGAGGTCGCCAGCACGAAAGCCAGCGGCACGCCGGCGGGCTCGATCAGGACGGCGATCGAGGCGCAGAAGATCACGAACGCCGCGAGTCCGGCGAGCATCCCGCGCAGCAGCGCGAGCAGCGCATCGTGCCCGTCGCGCGCGTGCGTGAACACGGCGAGCACCGACGCGAGCGTCGGCAGCGCCGCGAGGATCCCCGCCACGACCGGGCCGAACCGCTCCGCGGCGAGGGTGATCCCGACGATCAGCAGCGCGGTCAGTGCCATCCGGGCGGGCAGCTCCCACCCCGGCAACGCTCGCGGGAGCTCGTTCGGGGCCCCGCGGGGAAGGGCGGCGCGCGCCAGCGCGATCGACAGCACGGCGACCGCGAGCGCGGCGAGCAGACCGGTCTCGATCCGCGCGGCGGCGAATCCGATCGCCGCCGCCGCGGCCCAGCCGAGGGCGACCGAGGGGAGCCACCCCCAGCGGCCCGACGAGCGCCCGTAGACGAGCGCGAAGCCGCTGAGGGCGACGAGCCCGAGCAGCGTGGCAACGGCCGTCTGCGCGGCGAAGGCGGCGTCCTCCCGCCGCGCCGCGAGGAACAGCACGGGCCCGACGATGAGCGGGAAGGCGCTGACGATCCCGCCGATCGCATGTCCCCACACGCCCGACACCAAGGTCGAGACGCCGACGAGACCGGCGGCGAGTGCCGCCACGAGGATCACGACGACCACCACGCAAACGTGACGTTCGTCCACGGTCGGAAACCGACTCGCCCTGGTAGCCGGCGAGGTCGCGCGGGGTATCTCTGCTTACGATGAGTAACCGTTTGATCCTCCCCGTTCTGATCTCGAGCCTGCTCGTTCCGGCCGCGCCGGCGCAGGCCGCCCCGACCACGGTCCAGGCGTACCCGAACCAGCCGAACCAGGCCGCGCTCGGCCGCCGCGGGTTCGGCCGCCGCGCCCCGTCCTTCGGCTCGCGCTCCCGCTACCCGTCGCGCTACCGGGCCCGGCCCCACCGGCGGCCGGGCTTCGGCATCGGGCGCTTCTTCGGCGGCGTGCTGAAGCTCCTCGGACTCGCCTACCTGTTCAACCTGCTGTTCGGCTGGGGCCCGGGCGGGAGCCCGTTCGGCTTGATCCTGCTCTTCGGCGTGATCGTGCTGCTCGCGACCCGGCGACGCCGGCGCCCCGCGTACTACTAGCCGCTAGAGCACCCCGAGGATCACCAGCAGCACGAGGGTGAGGATCGCCGAGACGAGCAGCGATCCGAGGCAGCCGAGGCGGTTGGAGAAGAAGAGGAACAAGGACCGCGGGTCTACCCAGGCCCGCGATCCGCAATTCGCGGGGAGGCGACGAGTGCCGGTCAGCCGCCCCGGTGCGTCTTGGGCCGGTCTTCGGGATGCTCCGTCCACCAGCTCTCGGCACTCCGCCACGACCCGGACCGCGGCTGGACGAGGTACTTGCCGTGCTGCACCGCCTCGACCGCGAGCCGCCCCGGCTCGAACGACGCCGGCCGGCCCTTGCACGTCTCGGTCAGCGCCCAGTACACGCTGCGGCCGACGCGGTTCTCCGTCATCCGCTCGACACGCTTGTGGAGCGCGGGCTCGCGCGCGAGCGCGAACTCGACCCCGATCACCAGCTTCTCGCCGTCGGGGTGCTGATGCTGGTTGGCGATGTCGCCGCAGGTGAGCGCGAACGGATCGCCGGCGACCGCGCGCGCGTGCTGCGGGTCCGGCGCGCCGACCACTCGGTGCGGCTCCTCGCCGCCGCATCCGGACGCCACGGCGCAGACGGCGGCGAGGCCGGCGGCGAGCCGCAACCCCCTCTTCAGGAGCCGGTTGTCCACAAGGAGGATCTTTTACCACCGACCCCGCGGTCCGGGTAGGACTGCTAGTTTCATTAGGCACAAGCGCGGACAGCGGCAAGGAACCACCTGGCCTGGGGCACCGCCGGAAAGGACATGACCCGATGATCGGACGCGCCGATGCCGCCACGCTCAACGTTCAGCCGCGGCAGCGAAGAAGGGTGTACATGTGGCTCGCGGCCGAGCCGGAGGGCCAGTCGGTCAAACGCCTGCTCGACGAGCTCGACATCCCGGAGCCCGAGCTGCGAGAGACGTTGCGCAAGCTCGACGCCGCCGGCCTCGCCCGCCGCACCAGAGCGGTGTGGACCGCCGTGCCGCTCGAGGACTCCGGGACGGAAACAGGCGACGAGAGCGCCGACGACGCGCCCGGGCTCTAGCCACCACACCAGCCGCGGCCATACGATCGGGGCATGCCCGAGCCGACGAAGTTCCTGCTCTCGGAGGCGGACGTCCCGAGCCGCTGGATCAACCTGCTGCCCGACCTCCCGGGCGAGCCGCTCCCGCCGCTGAGCCCGGCCACCGGGCAACCGGCGGGGCCCGAGGACCTGACGCCGATCTTCCCGATGGGGCTGATCGCGCAGGAGGTCTCGACGGAGCCCGAGGTCGAGATCCCCGAGGAGGTCCGCAGGGCCTACGGCCTGTGGCGCCCGACGCCGCTGTTCCGCGCCCGCCGGCTCGAGGCGGCGCTCGGCACCCCGGCGCACATCTACTACAAGTACGAGGGCGTCTCCCCGGCCGGCTCGCACAAGCCCAACACCGCCGTCCCGCAGGCGTACGAGAATGCCAAGGCCGGCATCAAGAAGCTCGCGACCGAGACCGGCGCCGGGCAGTGGGGCTCCTCGCTCGCGTTCGCCTGCTCGCTGTTCGGCCTCGAGTGCGAGGTCTTCATGGTCGGCTCCAGCTACGACCAGAAGCCGTACCGGCGCTCGATGATGCAGACGTGGGGTGCGACCGTGCACCGGTCGCCGAGCGACCTCACGCAGTCCGGCCGCTCCCAGGCCGAGCACCCGACGGGGTCGCTCGGGATCGCGATCTCCGAGGCCGTCGAGGTCGCCGCCCAGGATCCGGACTGCAACTACTCGCTCGGCTCGGTGCTCAACCACGTGCTGCTGCACCAGACCGTGATCGGGCAGGAGGCGATCCTGCAGATGGAGCTGGCGGGCGAGGAGCCCGACGTGATCGTCGGATGCGTCGGCGGCGGCTCGAACTTCGCGGGGCTCGTGTTCCCGTTCCTGCGCTCCAAGACGAGCGCGCGGATCGTCGCCGCCGAGCCGGCCGCGTGCCCGACCCTCACCCGCGGCGTCTATCGCTACGACTTCGGCGACACCGCGGGGCTGACGCCGCTGATGCCGATGTACACCCTCGGGCACGACTTCGTCCCGCCCCCCGTGCACGCGGGCGGGCTGCGCTACCACGGCGACGCGCCGATGCTCTGCGGGCTCGTGAAGGCGGGCGCGATCGAGGCTCGCGCGTTCAAGCAGAACGAGACCTTCGCGGCGGCCGTGCAGTTCGCCCGCAGCGAGGGGATCATCCCGGCGCCGGAGCCCGCGCACGCCATCCGGGCGGTGATCGAGGAGGCCGAGGCGGCCAAGGAGGCCGGCGAGGCGCGCGTGATCCTGTTCGGGCTCTGCGGCCACGGCCACTTCGACCTCGCCGCCTACGACGCGTACCTCGCCGGCACGCTCGAGGACCCCGAGTTCTCGGAGGCCGATATGGAGGCGGCGCTGGCGAGGCTGCCGGAGGCGCCCGCGATCGCCTGACGCCGGGGCCGGAAGTACCCTCGCCGCATGAGCACGATCGCCGACTCACCACTCTCGAACAAGGACCTCAGGCCGACGGGGCCCGAGCAGCGCACGTGGGGCACCTACAACCTCGCGGCACTGTGGGTCGGGCTGTCGATCGTGATCACCACCTACACGCTCGCGTCCGGCCTGATCGCCGCGGGCATGGAGTGGTGGCAGGGGCTGCTCACCGTCGCGCTCGGCAACCTGATCGTGCTGGTCCCGATCCTGCTCAACTCGCACCCGGGCACCAAGTACGGGATCCCGTTCCCGGTGCTGGTCCGCTCGAGCTTCGGCATCCGCGGCGCCAACGTCGCGGCGATGGCCCGCGCGCTGGTGGCGTGCGGGTGGTTCGGCATCCAGACGTGGATCGGCGCGCTCGCGCTGGACACCCTGATGACGACGCTCACGTCCGGCTGGGCGGACGTGAGCGGCCACAAGGCGATCGCGTTCGGCGTGTTCTGGGTCCTCCAGGTGGCGATCATCCTGCGCGGCATCGAGGGCATCAAGTTCCTCGAGAGCTACGCCGCGCCGCTGCTCCTGGGCGGAAGCGTCGGCCTGCTGATCTGGGCCTTCGGCGCCGCCGGCAACGTGTTCTCGGCGTCGTCGGAGCTGACCGGCGGCGACGCGAGCTTCTGGTCGCTGTTCGGGCCGGGGCTGGCCGCGAACGTCGGCTACTGGATCACGCTGTCGATGAACATCCCGGACTTCACGCGCTACGCGAAGGACCAGCGCTCGCAGGTCGTCGGCCAGGCCATCGCGATGCCGCTCACCATGACCGGCTTCGCGTTCATCGGCATCGCGGTCACCTGCGCCACGATCATCGAGTTCGACGAGGCGATCTGGGACCCGGTGACGCTCGTCGCGCGACTGCTCGGCGACCTCCCGGTGCTCCTTGTCGTCGCGATGATCATCATCGTGCTCGCGCAGGTCTCGACCAACATGGCGGCCAACGTCGTGTCGCCGTCCAACGACTTCTCCAACCTCTCGCCGCGCCAGATCTCGTTCCGGACCGGCGGCCTGATCACCGCGGTGATCGGGATCGTGTCGTTCCCCTGGAAGCTCTACGAGGACGTCGGCGCCTACATCTTCACCTGGCTGGTCGGCTACGGCAGCCTGCTCGCGTCGTTCCTCGCCGTCATGCTGGTCGACTACTGGCTGCTGCGGCGGGCCCGGCTGGAGCTCGAGGACCTGTACCGCGAGGGTCCGACCGGCCGCTACTGGTACTCGGGCGGCTTCAACGTGAGCGCGCTGATCGCGGTCGCGGCCGGCGCGCTCCCGGTGCTGCCGGGCTTCATCAACGCGGCGACGACCGAGGGCGGGATCGTGGCCGACCCCGGCTTCTTCGACGAGCTCTACAAGTACGGCGTGTTCGTCGCCTTCGGCCTGGCCGCGCTGACGTACGGCGCGCTCATGCGCGCGAAGGTCGGGGCGCGGGAGCCCGCCGGCGCGATGGAGTGACGCGCCGGCCGGCTCCGCGGTCGCTGCGTGAGCTGAGGCGTCGGATCAGGCCGCGGTCTCGCGGTGCGGCAGCTTCCAGCCCGGCCGGGGGAAGTGGCAGGTGTAGCCGTCCGGGTAGCGCTGGAGGTAGTCCTGGTGCTCGGGCTCGGCCTCCCAGAACGGGACGGCCTCGCTGACCTCGGTAACGACCTTGCCGGGCCACAGGCCCGAGGCCTCGACGTCGGCGATCGTGTCCTCGGCGACCCGGCGCTGCTCGTCGCTCGTGTAGAAGATCTCGGAGCGGTAGCTCGATCCGATGTCGTAGCCCTGACGGTCCTTGGTCGTCGGGTCGTGGATCTGGAAGAAGAACTCGAGGATGTCCCGGTAGGAGATCCGCTCGGGATCGAAGACGATCTCGACGGCCTCCGCGTGGCCGGGATGGTTTCCGTAAGTCGGGTTGTGGTTCTCGCCGCCGGTGTATCCGACGCGGGTCGAGATGACGCCGTCGCGCTTGCGAAGCAGCTCCTGGACCCCCCAGAAACACCCTCCAGCGAGGATCGCGGTCTCGGTGTTGTCAGTCAAGGCGTGGCTCCTTCGGTTGGGTCTCTTCTGAGCTTAGAGCTCAGTCTCCGCAGTGCCGGCGCCGTTACGGCGCGAAGGTGCGGCAGGGCTCGCCCCGCAGCGCCGGGCAGGGCGGCAGTGGCGTCGGGGCGGTGATACCGCGGACCAGCGGGAGGATCAGCCGCGATGGGTGGTTGCGGTTGGAGGCGATCCTCACCCTGGCGGTGCCCTGCGGCACCGTCTCGGCGAAGCCCCACACCGGCTGGTCGCCGTTCGGGGAGCTGACCGTGACGCGGATCCGCGACCCGGCCCGGTAC
>DATFQI010000251.1:0-5968 GCA_035264365.1 Solirubrobacteraceae bacterium | reverse complement strand
CATGCCGATGAGGTGCACGAGCACGATGTTGAGGACCATCGACTTCGCGGTCGCGGTGCCGACGCCGACCGGGCCGCCGCTGGCGTTGTAGCCGTAGTAGCACCCGACCAGCACGATCAGGGTCGCCATGGCCATGCCCTTGATGACGCTGTACAAGAGGTCGGGCGGGTTCTGGAACATCCAGAAGATCAGGAAGTAGCCGCCGGAGGACACCTCGCCGATCTGCTGGACCACCGCCAGATAGGAGGCGAAGAAGCCGGCTCCGATCCCCGCGAGGTACATGAACGGGAGCACCAGCCAGGCGGCCAGCAGCTTGGTGGCGCACAGGAAGGTCAGCGACGGGATGCCCATCACCTCGAGCGCGTCGATCTCGTCGCTGATCCGCATCGAGCCGAGCTCGGCGACGATGCCGGTACCGACCTTGGCGGCCATCATGTAGCCGAAGCCGTACGGGACCAGCTCGCGCAGGTCGCACCAGGCGGCGAACACGCCCGCGTAGGCGGGGACGCCGGTGGCGCGGTTGAAGTACGCGCCCTCGATGCCGCACTGCAGGCCGATGATGAAGATCAGGCCCCAGATCACGAGCGTCGAGCTCAGGATCAGCAGGCCGGCCTGCCGCAGGCCCTCGCCGAAGAAGCGGAAGACCTTGAGCGTCAGGACCTCGATGACGATGCGCGAGCAGAAGCGGACGATCTCGCCCATGGAGGCGAGCCAATCGCGCGGGACTGCGAGCCAGGAGTTGCCCATCTACTTGATCTGCACGATCTCGGGATGGGTCGCCAGCAGCGTCTGCGTGAACACGTAGTTGAACGCGAACACGCCGAGCGTGGCGATCACCACCGCCTGGTTGACGGCTCTACCGACGCCCTCGGCGCCGCCGGACGCGGTCATCCCCTTGTAACAGCAGACGATCGCGATGATGGCGCCGAACATCGTGCACTTGAGGACCGACCCCCAGAGGTCCACGACCGACGCGTTGGTGAAGAAGGTGGCCCAGAAGGGTCCGAGCGGCGCGCCGTTGACGAGCGTGGCGACGATGCCGCCGAAGATGCCGAACAGCAGCGCGTAGACGTCGAACAGGCCCGTGACGAGCATCAGGGCCAAGAAGCGCGGCACGACGAGGTTCTTGACCGGGTCGACGCCGAGCACCTGGAGGGCGTCGAGCTCCTCGCGGATCTTGCGGGCGCCGAGGTCGGCGGTGATGGCCGTGCCGGCGACGCCGGCCAGCACGATCGCGGTCACGAACGGGGCGAACTCGCGGATGCTCGCCAGGACGAAGAAGCCGCCGAGGCGGTCCAGCGCGCCGAACAGCACGAGGAAGTTCGCGGCCTGCAGGCCAGGTGCGCCATAGCCGAAGGCGACCGTGGAGACGATCAGCGGGAACCAGCACAGCTTCAGCGCGAACAGGAACTGGCTGACGAACTCGCCGCCGTAGGGGTACGGGGGCCGCAGCGCCGACATGATGGTCTTCCCCGTGAGGATCATCATGTCGCCCACTTCCTCGAGCAGGCTCTTTGCCGGTAGGAAAGCCCTATCGGCGACGCTTCGGACCAATCTCTCTCCCCCTCATCGCAGGCGCCCTGATGGCCCCCGCTGGTCAAGCAGGCGTGAAGGTTATGCCACCTATCAACGCAGCATCAAACCGGAACATGCGCTTACTCGCGCCGTATGGCCCGGCCGCAAGTTCCACCGGCGCGATGCGTTTGGGGCCGATGGTATGTTCGCCCGCGCCGTGTCGGCCCCCCGGCTCATCGTCCTGCTGATCGCCGCGGTCGCGGCGATCTCCGGCTGCGGTGGCGAGTCCCAGGACGCCAACGAGCCCGAGGGCAGCTACAAGCTCGAGGTCGCCGGCGCCTCGTTCCCCGGCAAGCAGGGGATCGCGCAGCAGACGACGATGCGCATCCGCGTGCGCAACCCGGACCAGAAGACGGTCCCCAACGTGGCGGTGACGGTCGAGACGAAGGGCGCCGGCTCCGAGGACGGCCTGACCGCGTTCGGCCAGAAGGCGGGCGACGCGCGCCTGGCCGATCCCAACCGGCCGATCTGGATCCTCGACCAGGAGCCGGTCGGCGGCACCTCCGCCTACGCGAACACCTGGACCCTCGGCCCGCTCAAGGGCGGCCAGACCAAGACCTTCGAGTGGAAGCTCACGGCGGTCGAGCCGGGCGAGTACTCGCTCGCCTACCGCGTGGCCCCCGGGCTCGACGGCAAGGCCCGCCTGGCCGACGGCTCCAAGGCCCGCGGCACCTTCGCCGTCACCGTGACCGACGAGCCCGTCCCCGCGCGCGTGAACTCCAAGGGCGAGGTCGTGCGCGGCGAAGAGGCCGGCGCGGGCAAGGACTGAGCGATCCGGCGAGCGATGAGCGCACTGGCCCTCTCGTGCGCCGTCCGTACCGACACCGGGCCCGTGCGCCCGCACAACGAGGACGCGGCGTTCGCGACCGCGCGGCTCGCGGTGGTGGCCGACGGGGTCGGCGGGCACGCTGCCGGAGAGGTCGCCAGCCGCACCGTCGTCGGCGCGCTGGCGAGCCTCGAGAAGGCCTGGGTCGACGAGCCGCTCGAGGCCGCGCTCGCGCGCGCCGTCGAGGAGGGCAACGACCGGATCGCCTTCATCGCCGGGTGCCGGCCCGAGACCGCCGGGATGGGCACGACGCTCACCGCGGTGGCGCTCCACGGCGAATACCTCGTCGCCAACATCGGCGACTCGCGCACCTACCTGCTGCGCGACGGCGAGCTTCGACAGCTCACGCGCGACGACAGCTACCTGCAGGAGCTGCTCGACTCGGGCGCGGTCACGCCCGAGGCCGCCCGCACGCACCCGCGCCGCAACGTCGTCACCGCGGCGCTCGACGGCGCGCCGGGGCGGGCGGCGGCGATCGACCGCGTGCCCGCGCGCACCGGCGACCGGTTGCTGTTGTGCTCGGACGGGCTGTCCGACGTGCTCGACGAGCCGCGGATCGCCGCGCTGCTCGCGGAGCCCGACGCCGCGCGCGCGGCCGACGCGCTCGTGCGCGCGGCGCTGGACGCCGGCGCCCGCGACAACGTCACCGTCGTGGTCGCCGATGCCGTGCCGGTGGATACGCCGGTGCCCTGGCTGCGGGCCTAGCCTCCGGCCGCTCGTTGGCAGGCGCCGGTGGCGGTGCGGGTTGCGCCGGCGTTGGGCAACGGCGTTCGCTTCTAGGGGAGGGGGTTTGCTCCCGGTGACGCGAGCGTGCACTTGTTCAGCCTGGGCGTGAGCAATTGCACGCTCGATGCGCGAGCGGTGGATAACTCGGTCTCAGCCCGACTTATCCACTCGTCGGCGCAACCGGAAGCAAACCCCTCCCCCGTACAAGCCCATGCCGTTGCCCAGGCCACGCACCACCACCCAACGCCACCGGCGCCTGCCAAAGCGCGGTATCAGGCGAGCTCTTCGGCAGCGCCGGGATGGGCCTGGAGGGTCTCCTCGCCGGACTCGCCGGTGCGGATCCGGTAGGCCTCCTCGACCGGCATCACGAACACCTTGCCGTCGCCGATCGAGCCCGTGCGGGCGTGCTTGAGGATCGTCTCCACCACGGTCTCGACGTCGCGCGTGGCCACGACGCACTCGAGCTTGACCTTCGGGCGCAGCCAGTTGGTGAGCTGGGCGCCGCGATAGCGCTCCGTTATGCCCTTCTGGCGCCCGGAGCCCTTGACCTCCGAGATCGAGAGCGACGGGAAGCCCAGGTTGAGCAGGTCGGTGCGGATCGGCTCGAACGCCTCGTGACGGATGAACGCCTCAACCTTCTTCATGGGCGGCAGCCTAACGAGCCGCTCAGCGCAACGTGCCCCGCACGCGCGGCGCCGCGTCCTCGGCCGCCAAGAGGTCGCGGAAGCGCGCCTCGACGGCGATCTTCACCCGCCGGTCGCCGAGCGCGCGGCGCCCGAAGGCCGTCAGCGGGATGCGCACTCGGGCGGTGCCGGCGCGGTACAGCGGCTCGACGCTGCGCGCGAGCGTCCGGCCAGCGCGATCGCGGATGCGCACGCGCATGAGGCCAGGACGGGTGGCCCGGATGCGGACGGCGACGCCGCGCACCTTGCGCGCGCTGCGCGCACGCTGGCGGATGAGGCGCACCGATGCGGTCACGCGCGCTGCGGACGGTCCGTACGAGCGGTCGAGCCGCAGGTCGGGGGTGAGCGCGGCGGCGGCGAACGTGGCCGTGCTCCAGCCCTCGCCCTCGCCGGCGAACTGCTGGAGGGTCACGCCGCCGGCGACGAGGTAGCCGCCGGGACGCGGGAGCAGTGCGGCGGCGCGGAACGCGTTCTGGTCGAGGGCGGGCTGGAAGGCGTCCGGGCGGTACGAGCCCGCGGCGCCGCCGCCGAACGGGAGGTGCAGACGCTGCGTCGAACGGCGTCCGGTCACATCGAGGCGGTGGACGACCAGCGCGGGCTCCGCGGCGGCGCGAGCCTGGACCTGCGGCCGGTAGACGAGGACCTCGCCGCCGCCGATGGCGAGCAGCCTGGCGAACATGCCGCCGAGGCGCACCACGCCGCCGTCGCCGAAGCCCGCGTCCCGGGTGCCGTCCGGCCGCAGGCGCGAGGCCGATCGCAGGCCCAGGGCGGTCACCGAGCCGTCGTCGCCGAGCACGAAGTCCAGCGCGACCTTCGACGGCACGGCGGCGGGCGCGCCGGAGGCGAACGACGGGTCGGCCGTGCCGTCGGGCAGCAGCCGGACGGCGGTGTCGCGCTCGGCGTTGCGACCGACCAGCGTGATCCGGCCGCCGGCCGCCAGCGCGACGGCGTAGCCGCCGGACCTGCCGACGGCCGTGCCGGGCACCTGCCGCGTCCCGAAGGCCGGATCGGGCCGCCCGTCGGCCGTCAGCCGCGTCACGACCCAGGTGAAGGTGTCGGGCGCGTCAGGATCGTGTGCGATCGCCGGCGAGATCGATCCGGTGTTGCCGGTCGCCACGATCGACCCGTCCGGGGCGAGCGCCACCGGGTTGCAGTTGGCGCACGACCCCTGGATGCCCGGCCTCGCGACGCCGCCGTCGCCGAACGAGGCGTCGAGCCGGCCGTCGGGCGTGAGGCCGACGAGCACCAGCTCGGGCAGCTGCAGCCGCTTCGCGGCCGGGACCGTGCCGGCCACCAGCAGCCGCCCGTCCGGGCGCACGAGGACGCGCAGCGTCTGGAAGCCGTCGCCGACGCGCACGTGGCTGACGCCGCGCGATCCGAACTCCGGCTCGAGGCGCCCGTCCGCGTCGATCGCCGCGGCCACGAGCCCGCGGCCCGGCTCGTTGCCGACCAGGACGGCGCCGCCGCCGGGCAGCGCGGCGGCGGCCGTCGCACCGGCCACGTCGACGTTCGCGCCCGGCGCGGGCAGACCGACCGGGAAGCTCACGCGCCCGGTGTCGGCGCCCGCGGGGGCGGCGACGGCGAGCACGAGGATGGTCACGGCAAGGCGGAGCGTCAGGCGCGGCATGCGTCTCTCAACGGGCTTCAAGCCCCGGAGTTGCCCCAAACCTCGCGCCAAGCGCGCGCGCGGACCGCTCAGCGTGGCAAGCGGGGAGAGAGGATCCGGTAGGCCTTCAGCCCGAGCCCGAGGCGCTCGCGGTCCTCGCTGAGCGCCGGGTCGAGCCCGCTGAGCTCCTTCACGCGCTCGAGCCGGTAGGCGATCGTGTGCCGGTGCACGAACAGCGCGCTCGCGGCGGCGCCGGTGGCGCCGTTGTGCTCGAGGAACGTCTCCAGCGTGGTCACGAGGTCCGAGCCGTAGGACTCGTCGTAGCGCACAAGCGGCGCCACGGTGTCCTCGTAGAAGGAGCGCACCTCGTCGGGATGGGAGGCGAAGACGCGGAACAGCAGCCGGTAGGCACCCGAGCCGAGGTCCTCCCCGACCGGCACCTCGCCGCGGCGCACGACGTCGAGCACCAGCTCGGCCTCACCCAGCGCGCGGCCGAGGTCGCCCGGCTCGCCGTAGAAGCTCGACACCCCGACGAGTCCCGACCGGCGCAGG
>DATFQI010000250.1:0-3376 GCA_035264365.1 Solirubrobacteraceae bacterium | reverse complement strand
TCCAGCGCGTCGTCGGCGATCTCGAGCTCGTCCTGCTGGGCGCGCTTGCGCAAGACGGTCAGGCGGGTCGGGACGTCGGGCGGGCGGACGTCGGTGACGAGGCCGGACTCGAAGCGCTCGCGCAGCCGGTCCTCGAGCGCGTCCATGTCGCGCGGGAGGCGGTCGGAGGTCAGCACGAGCTGGGCGCCGGCGCCCTGGAGCGCGTTGAAGGTGTGGAAGAACTCCTGCTCGGTGCGCGCCTTGCTCTGCAGGAACTGGACGTCGTCGACGAGCAGGACGTCGACGTTGCGGTAGGCGGACTTGAACGCCTCGATCGCCCCGCACTGGAGCGCGCCGACGAACTGGTCGGTGAAGGCCTCGGCCGTCGTGTAGAGCACGGACATGCCGCCGCCGTGGTCGCGCACGTAGTTCGCGATCGAGTGGAGGAGGTGGGTCTTGCCCAACCCGGGCGGCCCGCAGATGAAGAGCGGGTTGTACGCGAGCCCCGGCATCTCGGCGACCGCGAGCGCGGCGGCGTGCGCCAGCCGGTTGCCGTCGCCGATGACGAACTGGTCGAACGTGAAGCGCGGGTTGAACGCGGAGCCGGCCGCGATCACCGCGCCCTGAGGGGGCGGCGCGGGACCCGTGCCGGAGGGGCGGACCCCTTCGCCGGGGCCGACCAGGTCGAGCTGGACGCCGGGGCCGAGCACGGCCTCCACGCACGCGCGCAACACGCGCGAGAAGCGGCCGGCGACCCAGGGGCGGATCGCGTCGGGCGCCTCGACGACCAACACCCCCGCCTCGAGCGAACGAGGCGTCAGCGGCTCCAGCCAGATGTTCCAGGTGGACTCGCCGACCGCATGCCGCATCTCGTGCTGGATGCGGCGCCAGGCATGGGAGAGTTCGTCGTCGGTCACGGGGGCGCGGAGGAGCCTCCTCCAGGCGAGGAGGTAGGGCGGAGCGATCTAGAGGAGGCCTCCGGAGAGGCCGGACGGGGCAAACATAGCAACGGCCGGAGGGCCCTGAACCGGCCCCGGGATGACCCGGCGCGAGTACCGTGCAAATCGCGCGAGATTCTTCCGGAACCCCCCGCGGCGGCCCCTGTGGATCGCTGTGCACGGGCTGTGCACAAGCCTGTGCAACGGCGCGGCCGTTGTATCCTCAGAGCGCCGACGACCTGTCGCGGCCACTGTTCGCCTGCCGCGGTCCGGCCAGATCTCCGAGGAGCATCCAACGTGAAGCGCACCTACCAGCCCAAGAAGCGCAAGCGCGCCCGCACGCACGGCTTCCGCGCTCGCATGCAGACGCGCGCCGGCCGCATCGTCCTCAAGCGCCGTCGCGACAAGGGCCGCAAGCGGCTGACGGTCTAGTGACCGCGGGCGGGAGCGGCGGGCGCCGCCGCCGCCGGCTGTCGCGGAGCGCCGAGTTCGAGCGCGTCTACCGGCAGGGCCGCTCGAAAGCCAACCGGTACCTGGTCCTGTACGCCTTCCCGCGCGAGGAGGCCTCCGGCGACGACGGTCCCCGGCTGGGGCTGTCCGTCTCGCGCCGCGTCGGTGGCGCGGTCGACCGCACGCGCGTGAAGCGGGTGCTGCGCGAGGCCTTCTGGCAGGAGGCCGAGCGGCTTCCCGGCGACTCCGACTACGTGGTCGTCGCCCGCCCGGACGCCAAGGGCCTGACGGAGCGCGAGGGCGAGGTCGGCGTGCGCCGCTCGCTCGCCGAGCTCGTCGACGGCATGGGCGGCGCGAAGCGGACCGGCACATGAGCCTCGCCACGCGCATCGTCTTGGCGCCCGTGCGGCTCTACCAGCGCGTGATCTCGCCCGTCCTCCCGCGGCGCTGCAAGTACCACCCCACCTGCTCGGCGTACGCGATGCAGGCGGTCGAGCGCTACGGCATACTGCGCGGCGCCGTGCTCGCCGGCTGGCGTCTGCTGCGCTGCAACCCGTTCAGCCATGGCGGCTACGACCCGGTCTCGGCGCAGACCCTGTTCCGAGAGCGCCGCAGCCCTGCGTCACACTCCTGAACCTGCCGATGCCCGTCTACTTCGCAGCGAACCCGCTCCAGCCGCTCATCAACTTCTTCGAGCAGATCCTCATCTGGTTTCACGACCTGGGGATCGGCTGGGGCATGGCGATCGTCTGCCTCACGGTGCTGATCCGGCTGCTGTTGCTGCCGCTGACGCTCAAGCAGTTCAAGTCGATGCAGTCGATGGCGCGGCTGCAGCCCGAGATCAAGAAGCTCCAGGACAAGTACAAGAACGACAAGGAGCGCCTCAACCAGGAGATGATGCGCTTCTACCGGGAGAACAAGGTGAACCCGTTCGCCTCGTGCCTGCCGATGGTGGCGCAGCTCCCGGTGTTCCTGTCGCTGTTCTACATGCTGCGCCAGGACCTCCGGTACGACATCTGTCCCGAGGCGCAGCCCCCGAAGCCCGCCCCCCCGGTTCCCTGCGGCGACGGCGGCGACGCGCAGTTCCTCTTCATCCCGGACCTGACCAACCGCGCCTACGGCTGGGTCCTGGTCGTGCTGATCGTGCTCTACGTCGGCTCGCAGCTCGCCTCGACGCTGCTGATGTCGACGACCACGGACCGCACGCAGCGGATGATCTTCCTGGCGCTGCCGTTCTTCTTCGTGCTGTTCGTCTGGCAGTTCCCGGCCGGCCTGCTCGTCTACTGGATCACGACCAACCTGTGGACGATCGTGCAGCAGGCGATCGTGCGCAAGCGGCTCGGGCCGATGCGCCCACCGGGGACGGAGCAGGAGGGCCTGGGCGACCTGCTCAAGCGCCTGCGCGGCGATGATGACGACGAGTCCGACGGCAAGGGCGGAAAGGGTCCCAAGCCGCGCGCGACGGCGAAGCCGGCGGTGGCCGGCAACGAGCCCAAGGGCAAGCCGAGCGGGCCTCCGCCGGCCCCGCCGCGCCGCAAGAAGAAACGGTCCGGGAGGAGACGATGAGCGAGTCTGATGAGCGGGTGGAAAGCCCCGTCGAGCGGGTGCGCGAGGTCCTGGAGACCGTCGGCGAGGCGCTCGGCCTCGACGCCGAGGTGAGCGTCGACCAGGACGACGAGGCGATCCACGGCGTGCTCGAGGGCGACGACCTCGGCCTGTTCATCGGGCGCCACGGCCAGACGATCGACGCCGTGCAGCACCTCGCCTTCAAGGTCGCCAACCGCGACAGCGGCCGTGGCGGCGTGCGCGTGGTGGTCGACGCCGCCGGCTATCGCGCCCGGCGCGAGCAGGCGCTGCACCGCCAGGCAGACCAGGCGGCGCTCGACGCCGTGCGCGGCGACCGCCCGGTCGCGCTCGACGCGATGAGCGCGACGGAGCGCAAGGTCGTCCACGAGTACCTCAAGGACCGCGACGACGTCGAGACGTACTCCGAGGGCACCGAGCCCGAT
>DATFQI010000249.1:0-18030 GCA_035264365.1 Solirubrobacteraceae bacterium | reverse complement strand
CGTCGTGGCCTGCATGGACGCGCGCCTCATCCCGACACGCGTGCTGGGCCTGCAGGAGGGCGACGCCCACGTGATCCGCAATGCGGGCGGCGTGGTCACCGACGACGAGATCCGCTCGCTGGCGATCTCCCAGCGGCTGCTGGGGACCAAGGAGATCATCCTCATCCACCACACGGACTGCGGGATGCTCACGTTCACCGACGACGAGTTCAAGCGCTCGGTCCAGGACGACACCGGCATCAAGCCCGAGTGGGCCGCCGAGGCGTTCTCCGACCTCGACGAGGACGTCCGCCAGTCGATCGCCCGGATCCAGGCGAGCCCGTTCATCCCGCGCAAGGACAGCGTGCGCGGCTTCGTGTACGAGGTCGAGACGGGCCGCCTGCGCGAGGTCGACGCCGGGCCGGTCGAGTCGCGTTTCCGGCGCGAGCCCGCGGAGGACCGCGTCACGAGCTGAGCCGCGCTCAGTCCGGCAGCAGCGGCATCGACACCCCCTGGTCGCGGTCGAGCAGCACGGCGCGCGTGATCGCCTCCTTGCCGAAGCGCTCGCGCACGCCGTCGACCGCGGTGTCCAGGGCGGCCGGGGGGCGACGGTCCAGCGGCAGCGCGAGCTGGACCGCCTCGGCGTCGCAGAGGTTCGTCAGGGAGATCCCGAGCAGCGAGATCCCGCGCTCGCGGATCAGCGGCATCGCCGCCGCCAGCACCTCGCGCAGCGCGGCCAGGATCACCGACGTGATGGTCGTCGCCTCGGCCATCGTGTGCGAGCGGGTCGCGCGCGTCGCGAAGTCGGCGAAGCGCAGCCGCAGCACCACCGTCCGGCACGCGCGCCGTGCGGTCCGCAGCCGCACCGTCACGCGATCCACGAGCCCGACGAGGATCGCGTCGAGCTCCTCGGCGCTGCGGTGGCGGCGCCCGAGCGCGCGCTGCGACCCGATCGAGCGCCGCCGGGTGCGGTGCTTGACCGGGCGCGGGTCGAGGTTGTGCGCGAGCGCATGCAGCTGCCGGCCGGCCGCGCGCCCGGCGATCGCCATCAGCGTGCCCTCCCCCACCTCCGCCACCTGGCCGACCGTCATCAGCCCGCGGGCGTGCAGCCGGCCGGCGGTCTTCGGCCCCACGCCCCACAGCCGCTCGACCGGCAGTGGGTGCAGGAACTCGAGCTCCTTCCCCGCCTCCACCACGAGCAGCCCGTCCGGCTTGGCCGTCTGGCTCGCGACCTTCGCCAGGTGCTTCGTGCTCGCGACGCCGACGGTGATCGGCAGCCCGGCCTCGTCGCGCACGCGCGCCCGCAGCCGCTCGGCGATCGCCCGCGGCGTGCCCGCGAAGTGCTCCATCCCGCGCACGTCGAGGAACGCCTCGTCGATCGAGATCCCCTCGACCGCGGGCGACATGTCCTCGAACACGGCGAACACGTCCTTGCTCGCCTGCGAGTACGCCTCCATCCGGGCCGGCACGACCAGCGCGTGCGGGCACAGACGCAGCGCCTTGCCGCCGCCCATCCCGCCCTCGATCCCGTAGGCCTTCGCCTCGTAGCTGGCGGCGAGCACGACCCCGCCGCCGACGATCACCGGCTTGCCGCGCAGCCTCGGATCGTCGCGCTGCTCCACCGACGCGAAGAAAGAATCCAGGTCGGCGTGCAGGATCGCGGCTTCACGTGACACGAACACATGTTCGCATCACTCTCGGCGGACCGACTCGAGCGACGCGGCGGCCTCGGAGAGCGCGGCCAGCAGCGCCGTGGTGGCGGGCGGGTCGGGCGGATCGCCGTAGGTGGCCGCGTAGATGCGCTGGTGCGACCCGGGGATCTTGGTCGCTTCGACGCCCTCGACATGGTGGGCGCGCAGAGCCAGCCCCGGCAGGGTGGTGACGCCGAGCCCGGCGGCGACCAGCGACTGCATCACGATCAGATCGTCGGTGACGTAGTCGATCTTGGGCTCGAACCCCGCCTCCGAGCAGATCGAGAGCAGGTGGGTGCGACAGCGCTCGCAACCGCCGATCCAGGTGGCGTCACGGCACGAGCCGACCGACTGCGCGCGCCGGGTCGACAGCAGGTACAACGGATCGTCGAGCAGGTGGTGAAGGCGGATGTCGTCCGGCTCGGGCTCCGTGTCGCCATACCGGAAGATGAGCGCGATGTCGATCCTGCCGGTGCGCAGCAGGTCAAGCGCGTCGAGCGGGTGCGTGTTGGTCACGCTGACGCGCACCCCCGGGTGCTTGGCGGTCAGCGCGGCCACCGCCTGCGGTACGAGCGAGCCGATCGGGGACGAGAAGCTGGCCATGCGCACCCGGCCGGCGCTCAGCCCGACGTGCGCGGCGAGCTCGGCGTCGGCTCCCTCCAGTCGCCCGAGGATCTCGGCCGCCCGCTCGGCCAGCAGCTCACCGGCGGGCGTGAGCCGGACCCGGCGCCCGGCACGCTGCAGCAGCTGCGCGCCGGTCTCGGCCTCGAGCCGCGCGAGATGGTGGCTGACGGTCGGCTGCGTGTAGTTGAGCTCCTTCGCCGTCGCCGTGACCGAGCCGTGCCGCGCGAGGGCCTCGAGGACCCGCAACCGGGTGACGTCCAGCATCCATCGATCATATCTATGAACATCCGAGAAGATCCACATTGGACATATGAGCTGATCGGCTGCACGCTCAGAGGCATGACCACCACCGCCCCGACCCGTCCGGCTCACCGGCTGACCGATCTGGTCGACGGGATCCGCGCCGCCGTCGCCGTGCACGCCGACTGGGGCGAGACTGCCCGGCTCGTCGCGGAGCAGCTGCGCCGGCACCTGCCGGGTCCTGACCTGCTGACCGCCGAGCAGCGCCTCGGCTCGCCGGACGACTACATCGGCCACACCCTGCACGCCGAGCCCGACGGCTCGTTCTCGATCGTCGCCCTGATCTGGCGCCCCGGGCAGACGACCCGGATCCACGACCACATGACCTGGTGCGTCCTCGGCGTCATCCAGGGCGTCGAGCACGAGGAGCTGTTCGACGCCGAGCTGAACCTGATCGGCCGCTCAGAGAACCATGCCGGCGACGTGGGCGGGTTCGCGCCGCCCGGCGACATCCACCGCGTGCGCAACACCGGCGACGAGACGGCGATCTCGATCCACGTCTACGGCACCGACGTCACGCGCATCGGCTCCACCGCCCGCCGCTACTACGACTGACGCCCGCGTCGCACAAGAAGGAGCACCAGCAATGTCATTGACCCGCGTCCAGACCTTCTCGATCTCGCTCGACGGCTTCGGCACCGGCGAGCCCCAGACCCGCGAGAACCCGTTCGGCCACGCTGGCGAGCGGCTGCACGAGTGGATGTTCGCCACCCGCTGGGGCGCCGCGATGTTCGGCCGGTCCGGCGGGAGCGGCGGGATCGACGACGCGGTCGCACAGAACTACGCCGTCGGGATCGGCGCCGAGATCATGGGCGCCAACAAGTGGGGCTACAAGGGCTGGCACGAGGACCCCGACTGGAAGGGCTGGTGGGGGCCGAACCCGCCGTTCCACGTGCCCGTCTTCGTCCTCACGCACCACCCGCGCCCGCCGATCGAGATGGAGGGCGGGACGACGTACCACTTCCTCGACGCCTCGCCGGCCGAGGCGCTCGAGGCGGCACGGGAGGCCGCCGGCGGCAAGGACGTGCGGATCGGCGGCGGCGTGACCGTCATCCGCGACTTCCTCGCCGCCGGGCTGGTCGACCACATGAACCTGATCGTGGTTCCGATCCTGCTCGGCCGGGGCGAACGCATCTGGGACGGGCAGGAGGGGCTCGAGAACGACTACGAGATCGAGTCCACCTCGACCCCGAGCGGCGTGACGCACGTGACCTTCACCCGCAAGGGCGCCTGAGCCGCCTCGGCAGGCGGGCTCCGTCGCCGCCTAGGCGCGGTAGCGGAGCCCGTCGAGCACGAGGCGCAGGATGCGCATCGCCTGCTCGGCGAAGTCGTCGCCCTCGGCGACGAGCCAGATCGCGCCCATCGCGCGCAGGACGTCCTCGGGCTCCACGTCGGCGCGCAGCGTGCCGGCCTCGGCGCCGGCCCGCAGCAGCACCGCGACCGCGTCGGTCACCTGCCCGCGCGTCTCGGCGAACAGGTCGGCGCCGCCGCCGGCGATCGACTGCAGCGCGTCGCGCATGCCGCGCTTGGCGGTGCCGTAGTCGACGAAGCGCCGCATCCAGGCCTCGAGCGCGGCGTCGGGGGGCAGCTCGGCGAGCAGCTCGTCGGCCGCGGCGCGCAGCTGCGCCACCTCGTTGCGGTAGGCCGCCTCCACGAGCGCGTCGCGGGTCGGGAAGTGGCGGTAGAGCGTGCCGATGCCGACTCCGGCGCGCTTGGCCACCTCCTCCAGCGAGCCCTCCGTGCCGCGCTCCGCGAACAGCCCGACGGCGGCCGCGAGCACCTTCTCGCGGTTGCGGGCGGCGTCCTTGCGGAGCGGCTTGTCGTGGGTGGGGACGGACATAAGTGGAGGGTGCCTCCGGTTTGTGTTAGGCTTCCGAAACGGAGGGTTCCTCCGATTCAGTGTAGGACAACCGGGAAGGAAGCACCACCATCTCCGCCACGATCCACCGCAGCACCGTGCCGAGCCCCATCCGCGCCCGCCGCCCGGGCGCGACCCGCAGCACCGGCCGCCGCGCCCCCGCCGCCACGCCGCGCCTCCGCCCCAGCGCCCGCCGCGCTCCGTTGCGCCGCGCGCACCTGCTCGAGCAGGAGGTCACGCTCGCCTACCTGCGCGAGCTCGCCCAGCACTAGCTCGGGCGCTTCCCGCGCTCGTCCGGGTAGGACTCGGACCACGGCCCGAAGACCGCCCGGTCCAGGTTCATCAGCGGGGTCATCGTCGTCGTCTCGGCGTTCCGGCGCTCCTGGACGAGCTCGGGCGTGTCCTCGGGCGCGGCCCCGCGGCCCAGCACGCGGCGCAGCCAGCCGGGCATCCGCAGCTCGCCGCCCCATGGCTCCAGCTCCCTCGGCATCTCGAAGACCTCCGGTTCGCGTCGCTTTCCCCCTTCTTCGGAGCACCCCCTCGATCTGTGACCGCTAGCCCTTCACCGAGGCGACGAACCCGCGGACGTCAGCCGCCGGCTCCGAGTAGGCCTCGCCGAGCGCGTCCTCCATCCGGGCCATGTACGCCTCGGCCCAGTCGGGGAACGGGTAGTCGATCGCCCGCAGGAACTCGAGCGTCGCGGCGAAGCGCATGTCCGCGATCGACGGCTGCCCGCCGCCGATGAAGTCGCGCCCGTCCAGGAAGAACGAGCGGTAGACGTCGAGCGGCTCCTCCAGGGCCGCCTCGGCGTCGCGGCGCGCCTGGTCCTTGAGCTCGTCGGAGGCCTCGGAGGTGGCGACCTCGCCCGGGTACTGCGGGAAGCCGAGCACCGGGTAGGTCGCCCGGGCGACGAGCGGATAGAGCGTGCCGATCAGGTAGAAGTTCGCGCTGTCGACCATCGCCCGCTCGCCCGGATCGGTCGGGTAGAAGCGGTCGAGCCCGTGCTTGTTGCACAGGTAGGCCATGATCGCGCAGCTCTCCCACAGCGTGCCGCGCGGGAGACCCTCCTCCTCGAGCATCGGCGTCAGGTGCGCGGGGTCCTTGGCGAGGAAGTCGGGCTCGCGCGTCTTGCCCCACACGTCGCGCTCCTCGAAGTCGAGCCCGGCCGCGCGGACGAAGATCCGCGCGGTCAGGTTGTTCACGCTCGGCTGCAGGATGTTCAGGGTGTTGGAAGCTGCCACGGGTCTGTCCTCCTCCTAGGTGCTGTACGGGTCCTTCGGGGAGCGGTCGTCGGAGAGCGTGTCGCGCGTCTCGGCGACGAGCTGCTCGATCGCGTCGGCGAGGTGCTCGCGGTCGATGTGGTGGTCACCGCGCTCCACGCGCAGGTGGTGCGCGAGGAACAGCACGTCGACGTGGGTGAGGCCCTCGGGCGGCTCGAAGCGGTACGAGGCGAGCTCGATCAGCAGCCCGAGCGGGTCCTCGAAGTAGATCGAGTCCATGAACCCCCGGTCCTTGACGCCGGAGTGGCGGATCCCGCGTTCGTCCAGGCGCGCCACGGCCTGGGCGAAGGTGACCTGCGAGACCGCGAACGCGAGGTGGTGCACGCAGCCCGGGTCGGTCGGGGTCCGGCTGGGGTCGCGCTCGCGCGACTCGTCGGTGAAGACCGTGATCAGCCGCCCGTCGCCCGGGTCGAAGTACAGGTGGCTCTCGGACTCCCGGTCGAGGTTGGGCTGCTCGAACACGAACGGCATGCCGAGCACCCCCTCCCAGAAGTCGATCGACGTCTGCCGGCCGGCTCCGACGATCGTGATGTGGTGGACACCCTGGGTCTGCAGCTTGCGCATCAGTCCTCGATCAGCTTCGACTTGTACTCGCTGCGCCGCAGGCTGCCCCACGGCACCAGCTCCACGTCCGCCTGCACCACCAGCGCCTCGCGCACCCGCGCGCCGATCGCCTCGGCCAGCGCCGGGTCCTCGGGGACGTCGCGGGCGAGCTCCACGCGCACGGGCAACGGCGGTTCCTGCTTCACGCCCGGCGAGCGCCGGCGGATCGCGATCTGCCCGCTCACCTGGGGCGCGAACGCGCCCACGACCTCGCGGACCGCCGACGGGAACACGTTGACGCCGCGCACGATCAGCATGTCGTCGGTGCGGCCGATGCAGCGCACGCGCGGGCCGCTGCGCCCGCATGGGCAGGGCTTCGCCCGGACCTCCACATGATCGCGCGTGCGGAAGCGCAGCAGCGGCGCGGCGCGGTGCCGCAGGTGGCTGAGCACGAGCTCGCCGCGCGCGCCGTCCTCCATCGGGAGCGCCCCGCCGGTCTCGGGGTCGATCAGCTCCGGGTGCACGATCCCGGCCCCGCCGAGGTGCATGCCGTCCTGGTGCTCGCACTCGCCCCACAGCGAGACGCCGATGTCCCCGATCCCCATCGCCTCGGTCACGCGCGCGCCCCAGCCCTGCTCGAGCGCGGCGCGGAAGGCCGGCTCTCCCCCGCCCGGCTCGCCGGCGAGCAGCAGCCGCCGCACGCTCGAGCCGGCGAGGTCGAAGCCGCGGTGGCCCGCCCACTCGAGCGCGTAGGCGGCGTAGGAGGGGGTCATGACGACGGCGTCCGGGCGCAGCAGCTCGATCGCTCGCATCAGCCGCTCGGTGTTGCCGGTGCCGATCGGGACGTGGGTCAGCCCGATCCGCTCGAAGGCCGCCAGCGCGGCACCCGCGGCGAACGGCCCGGCGTTGTAGGTGGTGACGATCCGCTCGCCCGGCTGCACGCCCGACGCGGCATACGAGCGGGCGGAGGTCTCGATCCAGTTCTCGAGGTCGGAGGCCGTGAGCGGGATGTAGCTCGGGTCACCCGTCGTGCCGCTGGTGGAGTAGATGCGCACGATCTCGCGCGGCTCGGCGCACAGGTGCGCGCCGAACGGGTTCCCCGGCGTGACGGTCTCCCGAAGCTCCTGCTTCGTCGTCAGCGGCAGCGTGGCGATCGCGGCCAGGCCGCCACCGGTGTCATGTCCGGCGAGCTTGTCCCGGTAGAACGCCGAGCGCTCGAGCAGGTAGGCGACCTGCTCGCGGAAGGCCTCCGCGTCGCTCATGGCCCCTCGTAGCGGATCGCGTCCTCGGCCGCGCCCGCCATGAGGAAGCCCAGCGGCTGCTCGCGCTCCTCCGCGAGGTGGGCCAGCAGCCCGGCGGTGCGCGCGAGGATCGGCACCGCCTTGACGGTCGCCACGGGGAAGCCGAGGTCGAGCATCACGGCCGCGATCGGCATCGAGACGTTCATCGTCAGCGGCCGGCCCCAGGCCTCGGCGGCCGCGTCGCGGAACGCGCGCGCGAGCGCGGCGTGCTCCCCGGCCACCCCGCGCTCGTCGGCGAGCTCGAGGATCCGCTCCGCGCGAGGGTCCAGCGGCTTGTGCACCGGATGGCCGAAACCGGGGAGCTTTCCCCCGTTCGCGCGGATCTCGCGCGCCAGCTCGCCGGGCCCGCGGTCGCGGGCCCGCTCGAGCAGCCGCGCGCACGCCTCCGCCGTCCCGAGGATCACCGGCCCGCAGCCGAGGATCCCCGCCGCCACCGCGCCCTGCAGCGAGTCCGGGTCGGCCGACAGCGTCATCCGGGCCGCGACGTTGGTCGGCATCATCCCGTGCTCGGCGATCGCCACCAGCAGCAGGTCGAGGAAGAAGCGCTGCTCCTCGGTCGCCTCATCGCCGGTGAGCAGGAGGTGGAAGTACTCCGTGAAGCTCAGCCGCCCCATCAGATCGCCGGTGAGATCGCGCCCGCGCACCTCCACCCGGTCCGCGTGGGCCTGGCTGATGCGGCTGATTGGCTCCCCGGGCTTACCGATCACGACCCGGCAGGACGCTATGGGAGGGTGGTTGCGCGGTCAAGGGAGCGGTGGCAGCGAGAGCCCGAGCTTGCGCAGCAGCGCGGCCAGCCGGTCGCGCTCGGCGGGGGTCAGGCCCTCCAGGAGGCGCGCTTCGTTGGCCATGTGGGCCTCGGTGACGCGGTCGATCAGCTCGTGGCCGGCCTCGGTGAGCGTGATGATCACGCCGCGGCGGTCGTCGGGATCCGGCGTGCGCTCGACCAGGCCGGCGCGCTCGAGCCGGTCGAGCCGCTTCGTTGCGCCCGACGAGGTGAGCATGAGAGAGCCGGTGAAGTCGGACGGCCGCAACTGGTACGGCGGCCCGGTGCGGCGCAGCGTCGCGAGCACGTCGTGCCAGCCGGGCTCCAGGCCGTGCTCGCGGTAGACCGCCTCCAGCCTCGCCTCGATCTCTCGCGCGAGCCGCGAGATGCGGCCCACGACGCCGATCGGCGCGTGGTCGATCTCCGGCCGCTCGCGTCGCCACTGCTCGATGATCGCGTCGACGCCGTCGCGGTCCGCCACGGCTCAGACCTTACCGCGAGAAGATTCATCCTTGGACGTTGCGTCCTAGGAAGATATGTACTAGGATGCGATTCATGATCAACCGCCTCTTCTCCCGCCGCCGCCGGCAGGCGCCCCGCCATCCCGCCGGCCTCGACGAGGACCGCATCATCCGCCGCCCCGCGCCGCAGCCGCGGATGCGCTGGTACTGATCGTCCCGCGAATCACTTGACTCGGACCCAAGCGAATGTTAGCTTGGGTTCGAGTCAAATGAAACCTTCCTCCCGCCGCAGCTACACCATGCGGGCCCGCGCCGAGGCCGTCGAGGCCACGCGCGACCGCATCGCCCGCGCCGCCATGGCGCGCTTCCTCGCCCAGCTCTACGACGACGTCACGATCGCGGCCGTCGCCGCCGACGCCGGCGTCTCGGCCCAGACGGTCCTCAACCACTTCGAGTCCAAGGAAGGGCTCTTCAGCGCCGCGGCGGCGATCTTCTCCGCCGATCTGGCGGGCGCGCGCGAGCAGGCTCCGCCCCACGACGCCGCCGGCGCGGTCGCCTCGCTGGTCGCGCAGTTCGAGGCCAGCGGCGACGGCAACGTCCGGCTCGCGGTGCTCGACGAGCGGATCCCCGCCGTCAGAGCGGCGCTCGAGAAGGGCCGCGCGAGCCACCAGGAGCTGCTGGCGCGCGTCTTCGGGGACCGCCTGCCGGGCGGGGCCGCCGAGCGGCGCCGCGCGCTCGCCGCCCTGCACGCGGCGACCGACGTGTACACGTGGAAGCTCCTCCGGCGCGACCTCGCCCTCGGCCGGGCCGCCACCCAGCAGGTGATGACGCAGATGGTCGAGGCGATCGCCTCGACCTGGAACACGGACGACGGAGACGACGCATGACGCACTTCTTGTTCACCCTCTGGGACGGAGCGGGCGCCCTGCCGCCCGAGCTGTCGGTGGCGCGAGCACTCGTCGAGCGCGGTCACCGGGTCAGCGTGCTCTCGGACCCGACGGCGGAGGCCGATGCGCTGGCCGTGGGCGCGGACTTCCGCCCGTGGCGCGAGGCGCCGCACCTGCGCTCGCGGCGCGCCGAGGACGACTACATCCGCGACCAGGAGGCGCGCACGCCGCCGCAGCTGATCGCGCGGCTGTCGGAGCGGCTGATCTGCACGCCGTCCGGCCTGCACGCGGCGGAGACCACGCAGGCGATCGAGGCGCTGCGGCCCGACGCGCTCGTGTCCAGCAGCATGCTGCTCGGCACGCAGATCGCGGGCGAGGCGGCCGGGCTGCCGGTGACGGCCACGATGCCGAACGTCTACTTCCTGCCCGTCCCCGGCCGACCGCCGTTCGGCACCGGCTGGAAGCCCGCGCGCGGTCCGCTCGGGCGGGCGCGCGACCGCGCCGTGACGGCACTCGGCGCCCGCGCGTGGCGGGTCGGCCTCGAGCCGCTCAACGCCACCCGCGCGCGCTACGGGCTCACCCCGCTCGGCCACGTCTGGGAGCAGCTCGACCACGCCCGCCGCGTGCTCGTGCTCAGCTCGCGCAGCTTCGACGACCCGTCGCCGCTGCCGCCGAACGTCCGTTACGCGGGCGCGCGACTCGGCGACCCCGGCTGGGTCGAGCCGTGGCAGGCGCCGGCGGGCGACGCCCCGCTCGTGCTCGTCTCCCTCTCCTCGGGCGCGCAGGACCAGCTCGAGCTGCTGCGCCGGATCGTCGCCGGCGTGGCGACGCTGCCCGTGCGCGCGGTGGTGACCACGGGGCACGCGATCGACCCGGCCGAGGTGCCGGCGCCCGGGCACGTGCAGGTCGTGCGCTCGGCACCGCATTCGGCGGTGCTCGCGCAGGCCGCCGCGGTCGTCACGCACGGCGGGCACGGGACCGTGCTGCGCGCGCTCGCGGCCGGCGTGCCCGCGCTGGTGCTGCCGATGGGCCGCGACCAGCTCGACAACGCCGCGCGCGTGGTGGAGCGCGGCGCGGGCGTGCGGCTGAAGCCGTCGGCGCGGCCGCGAGCGATCGAGGCCGCGGTCCGCAGGCTGCTCGACGAGCCGCGTCACCGCGAGGGAGCCCGCCGGATGGCCGCGCGGCTGCAGGAGGAGGCGCGCCGCGACGAGGCCGCCGACGACCTGGAGGGCGCACACGCGGAGCGCCCGGTCGCCGCCTGAGAACGCACCGACGCGCCGGCGACCCTGGGGAGGGGTCGCCGGCACGTTCGACTGTGAGGTGGGGTGGACCTCAGGTGCCGGCGGGAACCGCCGGAGCGGGGTGCGCGTCGTCGGCGGGGACGATCGCGAGCAGGGCCAGGTAGGCGAGCAGTCCGACGCCGCTGGCCAGGGTCGTGACGACGAAGCCGACGCGGACGAGCACGGGGTCGATGCCGAGATAGGCGCCGAGACCGCCGGAGACGCCGGAGATCTTGCGGTCGGTGGTGGAGCGGGTGAGGGTGCGAGGGGAGGAGTTCATGCCTGGAAGGATCGCCCCTCGCGGCCCTGAGCGCCATTGGGGATGACCCCGAGCGACCCCTGGTCGATCCCTGCCCCTGCCCTCGTGGAAGCCCGGACTAGTCGTCCGAGCGCTCGGCCGGGGCGTCGTCGCCCTCGACCAGGTCCTGCTCAGGTGCGGGCGGTGGCGCGGCGGCCTCGAGCCGGCGGGCCTCCTTGCGGGCCGCCTTGCGGATGCGCTTCTCGCGCAGCGCGGTCTCCCGGTTCATCTTGGCCATCGTGGTCCGCTTCTTCGAGCTGGACGCCATGGTCACCTCTTCCTTGTTTGAGATCCGGGCAGCGAGACACCGCCGGCCCGAGATCGGGCCGGCGGGTACGCGTGGTGCGAGTGGGGCCTAGAGCGGCTGGACGTTCGCCGCGTTCGGGCCCTTGGGGCCGACCTCGGCGTCGTAGCTGACCTTGGCGCCCTCGGCGAGCGACTTGAAGCCGCTGCCGGCGATGCCGGTGTGGTGCACGAACAGGTCCTTGCCCGGCTCATCGGGGGTGATGAAGCCGAAGCCCTTCTCGTCGCTGAACCACTTCACGGTTCCGGTTGCCATGGGTTCCTCCCAGGAGGTATGTGCGGGCGAAGCGTGGGAGGTGCGGATGGCAACTACTACGAAACGCTGGCACTGCTTGCGCCGGACGTCGTCGTCCGGCCGAACTCGGTCATTGTAGCCCGCCGACGAGCGCGCGGAGTTGTCGTACCGCGAGCGTGAGCCCGGCGAGGTCGGGCTCGCCCTCGCGCGACAGCGCGCGCAGGAACGCCGAGAACCGGCGGGTGGCGGAGTCGCGGCTGTGCAGGAAGCGCTCGACGGCCTCGGCCGGCGAGCGGTTGGGCGACTCGTCGAGCGCCGTCTGAGCCAGCTCGCGGCGGGCCTTCGTGGCGTCGTCGCGGACGGCCAGCAGCGCCCAGCGCTGCATCCGCGAGGTCGCCCGCAGGCCGGTGAGCTGGCCCTCCAGCCAGTCCAGGCGCAGCTCGGCGCCGATCGCGAAGAACACCTTCGCGACGTCCTCGAGGTCGCGCCCCGTCGCGGCGGCCACGGCGACCATGTCCGGCGCGTGCTCGAGATCGGCGCTGAGCGCGTGGGCGGTGGCGATCTCGGCAGGCACGCCCGCGCCGGCGAGCCGGTCCACGATCGACTGCCGGCGCGCGCGGCGCTCCTCGGTGCCGAGCGACGGCAGCGCCTCGGAGAGCCGCTCGACGCCTGCGCGGCCGGCCGTGATCACCGTCGCGAGATCGCCCTCGGGCGCCCACGAGAGGTACCAGCGCGTGGCGCCGTCGACGACCCCGTCGACGCCGGCCATCAGCTCGGCCTGGATCTCGGGCTCGACGTCCTCGAGCTTCTCGATCGCGTCCCAGCGCGCCGCCGCGCCGGTCACCGCGCGGGCGATCCGGTAGGCGCGCACGACGTCGGCGGCCTCGCAGCCGCGCTCGGCCACGACCTGGGAGACGAACGTGGGGCCGAGCGCGTTGACGACCGAGTTCGACGACGCCATGCACAGCAGCTGCCGGCGCAGCGGGTGCTCGGCGAGCAGGTGCTGGCAGCGCTCGACCACCTTCGGCGGGAAGTAGCCGCGCAGGTCGCGCTCGAGCCACGGGTCGTCGATGAACTTCGAGGCCTCCAGCGAGCGCGCGATCCAGCGCTTGGCGTAGGCCACCAGTGCCGCCAGCTCCGGCCGCTCCATTCCGCGCCCCGCGCGCCGGCGGTCGGCGATCTCCTCGGCATCGGGGAGGTTCTCGGAGGCGCGGTTGAGCAGCAGGCCCTCCTCCTCGAGCAGCCCCATCAGGTCGTCGTAGGCGTACAGCCGCGCGGCCGAGCGCTCGACCTCCTGCGAGATGATCTGGGCCTGCAGGAACGAGTCGTAGAGCACGTGCGCGACGACGTCCTCGGTGACCGCCTCCAGCAGCTCGTCGCGCTGCGGCCGCGTCATCTCGCCGCGCTGCTCGGCGAGCCCGAGCAGGATCTTGAGGTTGACCTCGTGGTCGGAGGAGTCGACCCCGGCCGAGTTGTCGATGAAGTCGGCGTTGATGCGGCCGCCGTTCTCGGAGTACTCGACGCGCGCGCGGCGCGTGAATCCGAGGTTGCCACCCTCCCCCACGACCCGCGCGCGCAGCTGGCGGGCGTCGACGCGGATCGCGTCCGAGGCCCGGTCGGCGGCGTCGGCGTCGGTCTCGTCGGAGGCCTTCACGAGCGTGCCGATGCCGCCGTTCCAGAGGAGGTCGACCGGCGCGCGCAGGATCGCGCGGATCAGGTCGGTCGGCGCCGCGCGCTCCTCGTCGGTGCCGAGCGCCTCGCGCGCCTGCGACGAGAGCGCGATCGACTTGGCGGTGCGCGGGTACACGCCGCCGCCCTCGGAGAGCTTGGAGCGGTCGTAGTCGTCCCATGACGAGCCGGGCAGCTCGAACAGCCGCTTGCGCTCGGCGAACGAGGTCGCCGCGTCCGGAGTCGGGTCGATGAAGACGTGCCGGTGGTCGTAGGCGGCGACGAGCCGGATCTTGTCGCTCAGCAGCATGCCGTTGCCGAACACGTCGCCCGACATGTCGCCGATCCCGACCGCGGTGAACTCGTCGACCGCCGGGTCCATGTCGAGCTCGCGGAAGTGGCGCTTGACCGACTCCCAGGCCCCGCGCGCGGTGATGCCGAGCTTCTTGTGGTCGTAGCCGGCGCTGCCGCCGGAGGCGAACGCGTCGTCGAGCCAGAAGCCGTACTCGCGCGAGATCGCGTTGGCGGTGTCCGAGAACGTCGCGGTGCCCTTGTCGGCGGCGACCACGAGGTAGGTGTCGTCGCCGTCGAGCGCGCGCACCTGCGGCGGGTGGACCACCTCGCCGTCGACGAGGTTGTCCGTGACGTCCAGCAGCGCCCGCACGTAGGTCTTGTACTGGCGCTCCACCTCGGCCTTGAGCTCCTCGCGGCCGGCCGGGACGCGCTTGATGATGAACCCGCCCTTGGCGCCCGCGGGCACGATGATCGCGTTCTTGGTCAGCTGCGCCCGCATCAGGCCGTAGACCTCGGTGCGGTAGTCCATCCGGTCGCTCCAGCGGATCCCGCCGCGGGCGATCCGGCCGCCGCGCAGGTGGATCCCCTCCATCTCGGAGGAGTAGACGAAGATCTCGAACGCCGGCGCGGGCTGCGGCATCGCCGGCACGTCGCCGGAGCGCAGCTTGAAGGCGGTCGCGAGGCGGCCCTCGCGGAACGCGCTGGTGCGCAGCGTCGCGTCGATCAGCTGCAGCTGGTTGCGCAGGATCCGGTCGTGGTCGAGCGAGGAGACCTCGTCGAGGTCGGCCAGGATCTCGTCGCGCAGCGCGGTCTCGGCCTCCTCGTCGCGCTCGCGCGAGGGATCGAAGCGTGCCTCGAAGTAGCGCACGAGCTTCGCCGTGAGGGCCGAGTTGGCCACCAGCACGTCGTTCTGGTAGCCCTCCGTGAAGCGCGAGCCGACCCGCTGGCGGTACTTGCGATAGGCGCGCAGGACGGCGAGCTGGCGGCGGTCGAGGCCGGCGGTCACGACGAGCCGGTTGAGCGGGTCGCTCTCCGCGTCGCCGCGCCAGACGGCGGCGATCACCTCGGCCACGCCGGCTCCGCGCACCTCGACGTCGAGCGGCGCGCCGTCGGGGCCGAGCACCCGGTACTCCTGCACCCAGATCTCGCCCTCGTCGCCTCCCAACCGGGTGGAGAGCTCCTCGAGCACGCGCAGCCCGAGGTCCTCGAGCATCGGCATCGCCTCCGAGAGCTCGACCTTCTCGCCCTCCTTGTAGAGGCACAGGCGCGTCTGCTCGCCGAGCGGCTGGACCGACACCACGTGCCCCTCACCGCTCCCGAGGCGGCCGAAGCAGACGATGTCGTGGGCGGCCGATTCGACCGACGTGTAGCCCTTGTAGTGGCCCGGGAAGCGCCCCATCCACGCCTCGGCCAGGCGGCGGCCGGCGACTGGCCCGTGGCGGCTGACGAGCATGTCCCGCAGCTCGTCGTCCCAGGTGCGCGAGAGCGCGATGACCTCGGCCTCGAGCGCGCGCAGCGCCAGCTCGGGCAGCTCGCCCGGCGCGTGGACTAGGAAGTGCACGCGCGAGCGCTCGCTGTCGTCGAGCACGTGGTGCGTCTCGACCTTCGTGGTCCCGAAGCGCCGCCGGAAGAGGCCGCGCACGCGCTCGACCAGCGAGGCGTCGTAGCGCCCGCGCGGAAGCGTGAGGATCAGCGACGCGTTGCGCCCGTCGACGTCGCGGCGGCCGAGCAGCCGCACCCGCCGGGTGCCCTCGAGCGCCAGCAGCGAGTTGACGGCGCCGCGCAGGTCGTCGACCGGGGCCGCGAACAGCTCGTCCTTCGGGAACGTGTCGAACAGCGCGACGGCGGCCTTGAAGTCGTGCGAGCCCTCGATCAGCCCGAGCCCCTCCATGACCTGGCGCAGCTTGCGGCCGAGCAGCGGCGTCTCGGAGGCCGGCTCGGCGTAGGCCTTGGTCGTGAACAGCCCGATCAGGCGCGACATGCCGATGATCCGGCCCTCCGCGTCGACCCGGCGGACGCCGATGTAGTCCATCCGCTCGCGCCGGTGCACCGGCGCCGGGGCGTTGGACTTGTCGACCAGCAGCAGGTCGCCGTCGAGCGCCGAGCGGCGCACGTAGGGCGGCAGCTCGTCGAAGCTGACGCCACCGGGGCGGGCGAACGCGGACTTCTCCTCGTCGGCGAGGATGCCCAGGCCCGAGCCGTGGACGAGCGCGATCCCCTCCTCGCTGAAGTCGTACTCGCGCGCGCCGAGGTAGACGAAGTTGCCGCGCTGCAGCCAGGCCAGGAAGTCGACGACCTCCTCGACCTCGTCCGCCTCGTAGCGGACCGCGCCGGCGCGGGCGAGCTTCGTCAGCGCGTTGGTGCGCTCGAGCATCGCCGGGAAGTCGCGCACGACGGCGCGGACGCTCGCCAGCGTGGCGCGGATCCCGTCCTCGAGCTCGCCCAGCTCGTCGTCGTCGAGCCGGCGGTCGAGGTCGAAGTGCATGAACGACTCGCGGTGCACCGCGCCGCGCGGGTCGCGGACGTTGCGGATGCGGCCGCTGCCCTCGCGCTCGGTGGCGACGATCGGGTGCAGCATGCGCGACACGGCGATCCCGCGCGAGGCGAGCTCGCCGGACACGGAGTCGACCAGGAACGGCAGGTCGTCGGTGTTGGTCTCCAGCACCGAGCCGACCGGCTCGTAGCCGTCCCGCTCGCGCGTCGGGTTGAAGGCGCGCACGGCCATCGAGTCGCCGTCGCGCGCGCACGCGAACTCGAACAGCGACAGGACCTCGGCCAGCAGCGCCTCGGGCTCGATGCCCTCGGTGCTGTCGCCGCCGCCGAGCCGCCTCAGGTACGCGCGGGCGAAGGCCCGGACGGTCTGTGCCCGGTCCGGCTCCACCTGGTCGTCGATCAGCTCCAGCAGCCGGTCCTCCGGCCGAGAGCCCGCGATTGGGCGCGCGGTGCTCACAGGTCCCATCATGCCGCTCTCGCGGGCGGAATGCACGCCGCCGCGACCGGGGGCCGCGGCGGCGCCGGGCTCAGGCGAGGCGCGCCTCGAGCTGCTCGAGCTGCGCGGTGACCTCGGCCGGGAGGTCGTCGCCGAACTTGGCCAGGTGCTCCTTGACCTGCTCGATCTCGGACTTCAGCTTGCCCTCGTCGACGGCCAACAGGGCCCGCATCTGCTCCTCGGAGACGTCGAGGCCGGTGGTGTCCAGCTCGCCCGGCGCCGGCACGAGGCCGATCGGCGTCTCGACGGTCTCGCCCTCGCCGTCGCAGCGCTTGAACACGTAGGCGAGCACGCGCGAGTTCTCGCCGAAGCCCGGCCAGAGGAACTTGCCGTCCTCGTCCTTGCGGAACCAGTTGACGTAGAAGACCTTCGGCAGCCGGGCGCCCTCACGGCGGCCGACCCTGAGCCAGTGCGCCATGTAGTGGGCCATGTTGTAGCCGCAGAAGGGCAGCATCGCGAACGGGTCGAAGCGCAGCGCGCCGACGGCGCCGGCCGCGGCCGCGGTGGTCTCCGAGCTCATCGTCGCGCCCATGAAGACGGCGTGCTCCCAGTCGAACGCCTCGCGCACGAGCGGCACCACGGTCGAGCGGCGGCCGCCGAACAGGAACGCGTCGATCGGCACGCCCTTGGGGTCCTCCCACTCGTCGGCGATCGACGGGCACTGGCCGGCGGGCGTGGTGAAGCGCGCGTTCGGGTGCGCGGCGGGCTCGTCGGAGTCCGGGGTCCACTCGTTGCCGTGCCAGTCGGTCGCGTGCGCGGGCGGCTCCTCCGTCATGCCCTCCCACCAGACGTCGCCCTCGTCGGTCTTCGCGCAGTTGGTGAAGATCGAGTTGGCCCGCACCGTCGCCATCGCGTTCGGGTTGGTCTTCTCGCCCGTGCCGGGCGCCACGCCGAAGAAGCCGGCCTCGGGGTTGACGGCGTAGAGCCGGCCGTCGTCGCCGAACTTCATCCAGGCGATGTCGTCGCCGACGGTCTCGACGGTCCAGCCCTCGAGCGAGGGGATCAGCATCGCGAGGTTGGTCTTGCCGCAAGCGCTCGGGAACGCGCCCGTGACGTACTTGACCTTCCCCTCGGGCGAGGTGAGCTTGAGGATCAGCATGTGCTCGGCGAGCCAGCCCTCGTCGCGCGCCATCACGGAGGCGATCCGCAGCGCGAAGCACTTCTTGCCCAGCAGCGCGTTGCCGCCGTAGCCCGAGCCGTAGGACCAGATCTCCCGGGTCTCGGGGAAGTGGACGATGTACTTCTCCTCGTCACACGGCCACGAGGACGTGCTCCC